>CAIXKI010000233.1 GCA_903920005.1 uncultured delta proteobacterium | reverse complement strand
TCTCTTAAAAAACGGCAATTCCGATAAAGGGCGTGATATGTGTGGGGATAAGTTCCCTGTCATATCATGCCCTTAAGTTTTTGCTACTTTCGACCCCTCCCCGCTCAGGAGTATACTACTAGTGAGAGTAGCGCTGACTCAGATTCGTTCATTCGGTCTATGGCATCGAAACTCCTAGGTAAATGAAAATTCCATTCCAGGCGGGTACGGTTGGTATCCGACCGTAGGGGTAGTGTTACAAAAATCTCCGCCGGGATATTGAGCCGGCGAGTGAAAAAGGGAAAGTGGTGGCACATGAGCGATGGAGCAGCTAAGGGTAACAATCCGACTTTGTGGGAGAAGTTCCTGGCCGACCTAGACGAGAAGTTACAACTCGGTCTCCTCGATCGTTTGCGCAGAATCACAGCCTATCACTTTGAGTCTGATATTTTATTTCTAGAAGCCGCTAATCCGGATGACGATACGTACCTTAGAAAGGGCGTCAATTTCACACAGCTAGAACTCTTAGCTCAAGATTCGACAAAAGTTCGCGAAGTAAGACTTCGCTCCATTTCCGAAGCGTGATACGAAACTCCGGGTATGAACGGAAAAGATAAAAAGAAAGATGCTCAGAAGGAAGCCCGCTGCAAAGCGTGCAGCCAACCGATACCACCAGAGGAGCCAAACCGACATGGCCCCTTCTGCTCTGAGCGATGCAGATTGCAAGATCTCTCTAAATGGTTTGGCGAGAACTACAGAATCGCCTCCTCCCCGGCCCAATCGCAAAGCGACCAGACCGAGGAGTAGGCGGCCACGAGATTAGAAGTTACGACGCGATTTACCAACCTCTTGAAGAAGCGAGGTTGTCGCGTTTGCGAGTCCGAATCGTAGAAACTCAGAGGACACGCCGAGCGCCTCACATACTCCGTTAAAGGAGAACTGCTCTTCGCTCTCACGATCCATCACCCAATTAAACGCCTCTGCGTACTTGGCCTTTTGCGTAGCCGTTTCAGCCAGAGCGTAGCTAACGAAAGCCTGAATACCGTCGAAGAGAAGCGCTCCGAGAAGGTCTCTCTCCGGACCCTTCGCATAACCGTCGGCGCCATCGAAGATCTCCTCTGCAATCGACGCCGTAAAACCCCCGCCCGACCCCTTTCGAATGTCGAAGTCCGTGTTTGACATAACACCCTCCGTAGAAACATTTAGCCTTACTATTCGGATGCCGGAGCACCCCAATCGATGCTCGAGAGCGCCTCCCCAGTTCCATATTCATTTCGAGGCTATACGCAGCTGTATAGAGTTGTTTGAAACGGTCGTTTTAGCAGGATGATGAAAAAGGTTCCGTCGTCAGCGTTTCGATGGTTTGGGCGGGACGAGGCAGAGCCTGAAGTTCACAATCACCCAGGCAGCAGTTTGGAACCCTATAGAGCGATGAGCAACAAAAGAAGTGGCAGCAATACTATCGGAAGGAATGGCGTCACTACACCGACAAACACCAGCGAGAGCGACACGAACTCAGCAAAAAGGATCCAGGCCCGGGCCCGCGCTACATCGCGAACATGCTTCCGACACTCGTAGACAAGTTGCGGCAGTAAATCTATGTGGCTGGTGAGCGCGACAACCGACGATGTCGGAACCTCGAATCCATTAAGACCAAAGAATGCTACCTCCGGAGAATGGAGACGCCCCACGGAGTCTGATTCAGAGCCGCGGACGAGAAGAGTATCACTCGAGAGCTCGCGAGAGCCTGCCTCATTGATAGAGCCGTGCAGTCCTTTCGGCCAGTGAGAAACGGTCTCTTCAGAGAACAGCATCTGCTGCCCAAATGAAACCCAAAAGCGCGCGATAAGGTCGTCGCCGATAGCAACTAAAACCACTCGATCTCCGGAACCGGCTTCAACGGCGCTCTCCGTTGGTTGGATCAAGATTCCACGCTGAACAAGAAACTCCTCAGTCCCGATGGAGAACTCTACTCCCTTCACGGATCCACTGATTCCATGACCATCGTATTCTCTCAGATCAACGATCCGATCCGGTTCGATGGCACCCACTATCTGCTGGCAGTAGTCCCCTACCGTCGATAACGCTCGATCATCAGCTCTTCCGAGAATGGAGGCGATACAGGCACAGAGGGAGCGTTCGCTAATACGATCATCAAGGAGCTCCAGCTCCCGAACATGACACGCAGTTTGCGCGGCGACCGTCGAGGGATCGCAGGCGATCTCCCGAACGCTAAAGAGCTCTGACCACGCTTTGGCTGAGTTGATTAAGAATCCACGCTGGGCCCACGTCCGCACTAGTCGACTACGGAGGGCATACAGAGACTCCCCAAGCTGGACGAATAAGGAGCAAAGAAGAACTGTCCCACCGGCAACAAGAACCGTCACCGGATCTTGAGTTTTATCGTCCCAGAAGATAGCGCACGACACCGATATGAATATGAGAAGATGAGCTATCTGGTGAACATACCGCTCATTATCTCTGCGCAAAGATTCCTCAACCCAGCGTACGCCGGGAAGCACCGCAGCCTCAAGGCGCCGGAGACATGAATCATACGACCCAGTAAGCGCAACAACGTCCGCGTTGCCCCCCAGAACATACGATCCTGCAAACACTACGTCAGATTCATCCTTCACCCTGTAGTGAACGTCTGTAGAGAGATACCGCTCAAGAACTGCACAACTTCCCGCTCGTATGCGGCCATCTGTCGGCACAACAACACCGGAAGAAAGCGAGAAGGACTCGCCTTCTGCTATCGACTTTGAACCCGCTACCCCAAAGGCAGGAACCAATGACGTCCGCACGCCGGCCGCGTCCCAAATCCTAGCAGTCAAAGCACGAATCAGGATCACCGCTCCTGCCGACATAGCCGGACCACCAACGACCGCAGAGAGCATCAAGAGAGACGTTTCAGGCGAAAAGAAGGCGGCGTATATGGCGGCAAGGCAGACTAAACTGGCTCCCGATACCCCGACAAGAAACAATGGAGAACGGTTCTCCGCTGGCGTTTTGGAGACAGCCGCGACCTCAAAGGCAAGTAGTCCCGCCACGACAAGCGCGACGACTCCAGACAATTTCAAAAGGATTAGGGAGTCCACGGCCAGCTGCGAGGCTACCGCGCCAATAACTCCAACAGAGATCAAGGCACCGCCGATAACGGCACCCCTTCTCCAAAGATTCGATAGTAGTTCGTCTTGATATGAGGTTTTCTGAACCGCCTCCTGTGGAGACGCGGCCACCTCAGTATTCGTTTCGGTCAGAATCCCCGTGCTTGCTGCGGGTAGACTCATACGACGAACCCCACGAAGACTAGACTAATTTACTTGCTCTTAGCGTCCGTCGATTCAGAAGCCTGATACTTCTTTTTGAGCTTCGAGAGCTTCCTGTCCTCGAAGAGAACGTGCTTCCGGGCGACCGGATCGTACTTGCGAACTTTGAGCTTGCTCTCGCCTTTTCCCTTCTTCTTGTTCTTACGGTTCGTGTAGAAGAATCCAGTTCCTTCGGATGAAACTAAGAAAAAGGTCTCTTTTGCGGCCTTAGCCATATAAAATCCTCACTACTAGCGCTTCAAACTCATGAAAAGCCGGTTAAGTCCCGGCATCGGAAGCGCTTTCAAGCCCCTGGTTTGTAGCCTAAATGGGCCAATGATTCAACCCAGGGGAAGCCTCGAAGCAGAAAAACGGCTCGCCTTTACCCAGTATCCCCTCTCAAACGGGGCCAATCCCCTGGAAACAGGGCCGCCGCCACGCCTACCTGCCAGCTCTTTTACCAACGACAATGCTTATGCAATTCCCCCCAAAGCCTGCGGTATTGATCAGAACAACCCTTGGTGGAGGGGCCTCATCGGCTGAAAAACGACACGGATACGGAAAACCGGGCCATTGAGCCCCGTAGAGGAGGCTCTGCGCGAGGCCCAGACTAACCATCCCCGAGGCGCCGTAGGTGTGCCCAGTCATATGCTTGGTGGAGCAGGTCATAACCCTACCGAACACCCGTTGAATGGCCGAAAGCTCAGCATCATCTCCCCGTATCGACCCCGGGGCATGAGCTACAACACAATCCACCGACACACCTCCCGGCAGGAACTGAATTGCCCGCGTCATAGCCGCTTCGAACGAAGCTCCATCAGCCGATATGCCCGTTGCTGTTGGCGTTGATTCAAGGGCCCATCCAACACCAAGTAGTTCAAGGTCCCCATCCATATTCAAGTCGTCTTCTCGACACAGCAGAGCGGTTCCTGCCCCCTCTCCCAAAACAACGGTGTTACCTGAATCCTCGCTACCTGGACGGCACGGCCAATCGGTCCCTAGCTCGGAATTGATCCTGAGGGCCTCAAGGTGCGCTAGGGTGTATGGTGTCAGGCATGCCTCAGCGCCCCCGAAGAGCGCTGTCTCAGCCATCCCACTACGCACAAACGCGAGAGCGACCAGAAGAGAGTGAAAAGCTGAGGAACAGGTCATGGAGGTATTAAGCGACACGAGCGAGGACGAATCCCTCTCCGCGCCGGCGAGATACTCCTGAGCAACCCACGATGAAATATTCCCGGCCGTGGTGATGGGAGAAGTATACGTTGGAACTTTAGGATCAGATTCCACGCACCCTCGAATAGTCTTCTCTAAGGTGTTCGTCGCGCCGCGAGAGGAGCCGATAGACACGCACCCGATCGAATCTCTAGGGACAATATCGGGGCGCAATGTCCCCCTTGCCGCAGCAACCGCAAGCTGCGTGACCCGATCAAGACGAGCATATCGTTCCTCGTTGGCAACGCATAGAAGAGCGTCGTCTCCAAACGGGGTGAGTGGAAAAACCGATCGAGTCGCAGACTCGCCAAAGCGCCTCGCTCGACACACGGGCCGCCGTACCGTGTCGTCAACCTCCGCACGGGACGCGCCGAGGGGCGAAATAGTCGAGAGCCCGCGTATCAAGATGCGCGAGTTACCCATGAGCCACCTCAGACCGAACGGCACGGGACAAGACGTCAAAGACTCGCCTCAAATCATCTTGAGTATTAAAAGAATGTAAACATAAGCGGATCCGCTCTCGACCCGCAGGAACGGTCGGCGAACGGATAGCTTTCGCGAAGATCCCCTCCTGCGCGAGAGCGCGCTCGACGCCAACAACCGCGCGGTTCGTCGGAACGATTACGGCTTGAATCGGAGATCTCGTTTGAAGCGTCTCTAGACTCGAAAACTCCCCCGCCAGCGAGTGATACGCCGCAATAAGCTCCGCAAGCGCCGCGCGTTGCGTTACAGCGTTGATCATCAACGTATAGGCGGTCTCCACGTACCAAAGGGAGACCAGATCGAATGCCGTGGAGTAGATAAAGGGTCGAGCGAAGTTCACAAGATACTCACGCAGCTGGTGGGTCCCCACGATGACCGCGCCACGATATCCAACCGCTTTACCGAAGGTATGCACCCGAGCGAACACCCGAGTTTGGAGCCCTAAGCTCTGAACAAGTCCCTCACCTTTGGCACCGAAAACTCCCGTGCCGTGGGCCTCGTCAACCACGAGATGGGCTCCGTGCCGCTCACATAATTCGCACAGCTCGACGAGCGGCGCACAGTCACCATCCATTGAGTACACAGATTCAACCGCGATGAAACAATCCCCTCGGGCTTGAGCCATCTTCTTCGAGAGATCGTCGAGATCGTTGTGCCGAAACGAGTAAGAGCGAGCCGAACTCAATCGGATCCCGTCTCGCATAGAAGCGTGCACAAGCTCATCATACAAAATAGTGCAGTGCCGACTTCCGAGACTTCCGAGCAGCCCGAGATTCGCTTCATACCCTGACCCGAGGAGCAGGGCGGCTTCGGATTGATGAAACTTCGCGAGGAGCGACTCGATCTCCTCATGACGGGCGGTTGTACCACTCACCAGCCTTGAGCCAGTCGCCCCGAGTACCCCCTCCACCCTCACCGCGGCCAGACAAGGGACCAGCTTTGCTAGTTCTCGGGAGATACCCAGATAATCGTTTGAGCAGAGATCGACTCCCTCAACGGGGACAAGCGCACGCAAGGCATCAGTCGCTCGCCGCTCCGCAAGCGCTTCTCGTACTGTTTTCGGAATCCTCGCGCTCATAAACGTTGCCAGTGAATCAACTGGGTTGTATGGTACCAAAGTTCTCCAAAGAAGGAAAAGTAACGTATATATCGGTATTTATGAACGTTCTCGAAGAACTCACGTGGCGCGGACTCATCCAGGATATCTCCGATCCTGAGGCTCTCTCAAAACTCAAACTCGGCGACGCATTTTACATAGGGTTCGATCCGACCGCCCCAAGTTTTCAAGTAGGCAACTTAGTTCCTTTGATCGTGAGCATCCACCTGACCAAAGCTGGCCTTAAACCGATCCTCCTCTTCGGCGGCGCTACAGGCATGATCGGAGACCCGGGAGGGAAGAGCGCCGAACGAAATCTACTTCCCCTTGAGCAAGTGGCGGAGAACGTACAGCGTCAGCAGAAACAGGCGAGTGGCCTTTGGAGGCAAGCAGGGGCAACTGTGACTCCGGATGTGGTGAACAATCTCGACTGGACCAAGGAGATCTCGCTTCTCTCGTTCCTTCGTGATGTCGGCAAACATTTCACTGTGAACTACATGACCGCGAAAGACTCCGTTAAGTCACGCCTCTCAGGCGACGGAATCTCGTACACAGAATTTAGCTATATGCTCTTGCAAGCTAACGACTTCTTGCACCTCTATCAAACGAAGAACTGCAAGCTGCAGATCGGCGGGTCAGATCAGTGGGGCAACATCACCGCCGGACTTGAATTAATTCGTAGAAAGGTCTCCGGCGAAGCGTACGCGCTCTCGTTCCCCCTCATTACGAACGCCGAGGGTAAGAAGTTTGGCAAATCGGAGGGAAACGCCATCTGGCTCAATCCTGAGATGACCAGCCCATACAAGTTTCATCAATTCTGGCTCAATGTAGCTGACGATGACGCCATCAGACTCTTAAAGATCTTTACCTTCGAGTCTAAGGAGCGAATCGGCGAGGTTGAATCGTCGCTTAAGACCGCCCCTGAAAAACGCGAGGCTCAAAAGCTTCTTGCTGACACGCTCTGCACTTTCGTGCACGGCTCTCAAGCTACCGATGACGCAAAACGGTGCGCTCATGCGCTCTTCACCGGAACCCTCAATGAGCTTTCGAACGCGCAGGTACTCGAAATTTTTCAAGACGCCCCGTCAAGCACCATTACCAAAGATCAGGTCGGCGAGCTCGATGTGCTTACACTTTTAAGCACGACCGTAGCCAAATCTAAGGGAGAGGCCCGTCGTCTCGTTCAGGGTGGTGGCATCTACCTCGACAGCGAGCGTGTTTCAAACGAGGCGCTCAAGATCTCTGAGACCACGATCCTCGAAAAGGGTTTTGTTGTCTTGCGAAGCGGCAAAAAGAACTACCACCTCGTGCGCGTTGGTGAATAGGTCCAGCCATGAGTAGCTTTAGCGAGGGTGACTACGTTCTCGTAAAGGCACTCAAAAAGACCGGGACTGTGCAGGAGGTTCTTACAAACACTCGATACAAAGTGCTTGTAGGCTCCATGTCGCTCATTTGTCGTGAAACCGAGCTCGTATCTTCCAACGCGCCGATCCCGAATAAGCAGCTCAGCGCAACCCACAAGATCCCGCCGTATCCTCGCCCGCAGGAGTCCTTAGATCTGCACGGCCGCACCGTCGATGAAGCCATTCGCGCACTAGACGCGTGGCTCGACAAAGTGGTCCTCTCGGACCTCTCCCGAGTGAAGGTCATTCACGGGCTTGGGACTGGTCGAGTTTTGGCGGCTGTTCACGCTCGATTACGAGAACTGCCCGCGGTAAAGAGCTTCAAAGTAAGTGAGTTTAACCCCGGAGAGACAGACGTTTATCTGTAGAACTGCCCGAGACCTCCGCGCAGTACACGGACAGGGCCCGTGACTCTTCGAGTGCACTCCCGCTTTCATACGCGCCCTAACGGGATGATGAAAAATGATTCCCTGTTGCGCTTTCGAAGGTTTGGCCGAAACTTCGTTGGGGGGCGCAAAAAACCTCAGTGTATCTCCGTGGATACGCGTCCGGCTTTTTTGCCCGTCCGGCCTTGTTTCGCCCAAACCCGCAAAATGCTCGGCACGAAACCATTTTTCACCACCCTGCCACGGCTCCTTTTTCAAAATCTGATCAAAAATGCTACCCTCTCCCGCCTATGAATGACACCGCAAAACCCCCTGTAGAGATAACGGTCGAGATATCAAGCCTCGCCTCAGGCGGGAGCTGTGTGGGCACCATCACAGCCCCAGAGGAACAGGCTGGAAAAAAAGCATTCATTCACTACACAGCTCCGGGAGAGCGCGTAACGGCGATCGTAACCCAAAAGAAGAAGAGCTTCGTAAACGCCGCGCTCAAGGAGATCCTCTCACCCTCCCCAGAGCGAACGACGCCCCGCTGTCCCGTATTCGGTCAGTGCGGAGGGTGTGACATCCAACACATCAACCTCCCTGCTCAACGCCGAATAAAGGCGTCAATGGTAGACGATCTTCTGCGAGTTCACGGAGGAATAGTTGTAGAGGGAGGGGTGAAAGTTCTTGGCGACGATCTCCCAGGTTTTGAGTACAGACGCCGCATGTCCTTTCACATGAACAAGAAAGCGGAGTTCGGTTTATACCGAAAGAACGGGCGCGCGATCGTTGAACTCACGCAATGCCCTATCTCAACACCCGCTATCAACAAATGCCTTGAGGAGAATATCGATCTCTTCAGAGGGTGCGCCCCAGAAGCGGAGACCGTAACGATCGAGGATCACGATGAGGGCATCTTCGTGGCCCTTGAGATTCATCCCCGAAATGACAAAGCCCTCACAACGCTCGTACCGAAAGAAGCGTTTCAGGAATTGATCAAGCGGGTACCGAACCTCCAAGTAAATTATCGTCACAAGCCGATCTTCAAGGCCGAATCAAGATCCACTGACGCCCCCCCAATTGGGCACTTCTCGCAAAACAACCGCGTAGCCAATCAGGTAATGCTCGAATACATCTTACAACACGTAAAGAGTGAGCGCGTGACCGACCTCTACGCGGGGGCAGGCAACATCTCGATTCCACTCGCTCAGGCTGGACATATCGTCACCGCGGTAGAGGTAGACCCCTTCCTCGTCGATTTCGGTATCTCTCGCGCGATCGAGGCCGGGGTGTCCGATAGACTCACCTTCCACAAGAAGCCGTGCGAGAAGTGGATAGAATCAAACACAGGCGACACCTCTGTGGTGCTAGACCCGCCCCGCGGCGGCGCGCTAGAAGTGTGTCAACGGCTCTCCCCAGACAAGGTAACCGATATCGTGTACGTGAGCTGCTACCCGCCAACCTTTGCCCGAGATGTGCAGGTGCTCGCGCAACGGGGATACTCCCTCAAGACCGTACAGATGCTCGACATGTTCCCGCAAACCTATCATGCGGAACTGGTCGCGGTTATCTCCGCCACGGCAGCGTCGTAGAACGAACCAGGGTTTAGACGACCGCTATCGGCGCGGCGAATATCCCAAAAAATCTACGTTCCGAGAGCGCTGGGCAGATGCTATCGTCAACCCATGCGCACATTTTTACTCCCCCTCATCGCCAGCACCATCATCGCCACCACGCCGCTTGCCATCGCTCAAGAACGATACGGCGGCAGCTCAAATGATCTCGTGCCTGTAAGCCCAAAAGAGGGCTGGAAGGAGTTCGAGCCAACTCAAATGAACGAAGGTAGTCCGTGGTGGAGTGACGTAGTAATGTGGATTCCGAACCGCGTCCTCGATTTCATAGATATATTTCGAGCTGACATTGGGGTAGGCCCTTCGTTCGGCGCGGTCGTTCGCGTCACCAAATATGGTCAGGTTGGATATCGACAGATGGCCCCGGCGTCCCTTCGAATCGGCGATTTCGGCCGACAGCTACCAGTCATGGTCGAGTCGAGTAACGAGTTCGGTGTTGGCCCTGCCTACGTGGAATCAGCTGACCGAGAGATCTGCGCGGGAGAGGTCGGCCTCGGAGGAGACCTCCTCGTTGCAGGAGCTTACGCCGGCATCTGTCTCGATGAAGTCGCTGATTTCATCGGCGGAATATTCTTTATAGACTTTAAGGAAGACGACCTGTAGAAGGTTCGCGGTGAGTAACATCCTTCGTCAGATTGAGCTTCTTTTTAAGCGGCGAAGCACGCCAGCTCGACCGCGGCGCGTTCGGGCTCGTCGAGCGGCTCCGCGCGCCGCGCCGCGTGAGAACGATCCTTTTCTCTATGAGGTTTGGGTACGACTCCGTCGGGAATATTTTCCTGACAGGGAAGACCTAGACACCTATAACGTCCATTGGAGCCCCCGTCGACAGAAGCGAGTTCTCGCGTCATGTAATATCCGGCAGAGGCGAGTGGTTGTGGCGCGCGAACTTTTCGAACCAACCGCGTGTAAGTGGATCGCGGCTGTGCTGTACCACGAACTGTGTCACGCCGTTATCGGCGAGGGGGTCCACCTTAGTGGAGGCAAGCGCCAGTGGCATGGGGCGCAATTCCGGGAGCTTGAGGCACTACATCCCGATATCCCAGCTCTCAACTCCTGGATTCGTTCCGGCGGCTGGGCGATGGCTGTCAGGAGCAATAGAACTCGAACTGCGTGGAACAGCCGTCGAGGCGCTCAGGTATCCTAAAAGGTAGACGACTCCCCCTCGTTAAAACTTTCAAGTACGATAAGACATGATCTCGCGGCGCACATTTTTAAGAAACGCTCTTCTCGGCTCCTCCGGTGTCGCTGCCGGCCTCGCTATCAACGATCTTCGTCCAGACGGCTATACCGGCTCGCCAATCCTTGAGGAGCACCGAATCGATATCGTCGATCTTCCACCCGCGTTTCAAGGGTATCGAATAGGTTTTCTCACCGATATCCATTTGGGAATCTGGGTGCCTCAATCGTGGCTCATAGAAGCGCTCGCGGCTCTGCAGCGACGAGATCTCGATCTCCTCATTCTTGGGGGCGACTACATTTACATAAACGCGTCTCGCGCATGGCAGTCGGCTGGCGCGGTTCGCAACTCCGACTACGAATCACTCTCCCGCCCTGAGTCAGCCGCCGCAATCTACAGGGATGTGGCGACTATCATCTCTCGAGCGTCGTTTCCCGATGGAATAATTGGCGTCGTCGGAAACCATGAGCACTGGAATTATTATCCGCTCTTCATCAAAACGCTTAAAGACTTCCCCTCAATCAAGATACTCATCAACGAAGAGCACTCCATCTCACGGAATGGTGACCACCTACACATCTTCGGCGTCGATGATTATGTGACGGGAATCCCCTTACCCCCTCCACCGCGAGAACGAACAAAAAACTCGTCACGCCTCCTTATTAGCCACAATCCGGATTACATCCCAGCAATCCTGCAGCAACGAAACGATCCGTTCGACTTTGCGATGTGCGGGCACACCCACGGCGGACAGATCTGCCTTCCTGTGCTGGGCGGCCTCCTCATTCAGATACGGGACAACCGCTTCATGGAAGGCCTTACGACCGTGGATAAGGGATCCGTTTATACCTCCCGTGGCCTGGGAGTAGTCGGGCTACCGTTCCGTTTTAATTGCCCAGCCGAGATCACAATTTTTGAGCTTCAACGGGCCTAAAGAGCCAATACCCAACCTAACTATCTGGTATTACTAACTCTAGTCACATTTCGGGCATGAGAGCCCCCGTAGATTCGCACTGGTTTCCTGCGCCCAATAGCCACCATCTCTTTACTTCACACCATCTTTTTTGCTAGAAACCACAGGTCTTTAGTCAAACATAAGATGTTTGCAGTTATTGAATGTTCCTTATTCCGGAACGAAGTTGAGGCTTGGATTTGAAATGGTAGTTGGACCTATGAACGACGAAGTTGATTCTGACAGAGCAGGAAGCAAGGCACGCAGTTCTGAAGGAGTCGCAAGTGAGGGCGCATCACCTGCTCCTCGTTCGCGCGAGCCGCGCGGCCCGATGGCCGATAGCGATCGTGCTCGAGCTGGCGCGATGGAAGTAGTCGTGTCACACAACATCGAGAAGGCCATGAAGATCCTGAAGCGTAAGCTCATCAAAGAGGGACTCTTCAAGGAGCTCAAAGCACGCAAGTACTACGAGAAGCCATCTGAGCGTCGCAAGCGCAAAGAGAAAGAGTCTCGCAAGAAGCAGAGAAAAGAAGAGGCTCGTATGAAGAAGGGTCCAGGATTGATGTAATCCGACTCGACTTCACGATGTCGAAAAAAAAAAGGCTCCTCGTGGGCCTTTTTTCATATCTTCGTTCTGAAAACAAAGTGCGAAAAACATCCCGTTCTTCACCCTACCCCTTGGCGCTTCTCCTCTCTTGAGGTTAGTTTCAGATAGTGAAAATCCTCTCCCGATACGTACTAAAAGAGATCGCCTCGTTTTTCGCGATCAGCCTACTTACGTTTACCGGACTCCTTCTCACCATCCGAATGTTGCGACTCACCTCTCTGATCGTAAACAGAGGGGTTGAGTTCGGGCAGATCGGAACGGTCTTCTTCGCTATTATACCAACCTTTCTTGAGATAGCGCTGCCCATGTCCACCCTCCTTGGGGTGATGCTCGCGTTCGCTCGCCTATGCGGCGACTCAGAGGTCATAGTCATGCGGGCAAGCGGCATTAGCCTTCTGCGATTCATCGCCCCCCTCTCACTTTTTGCGCTAGTCGTTGGCGGGAGCGGACTCTTCGTATCGTGCGTGTTAAGACCGTGGGGATTCGCCACCCTCTCAACAGCGCTCTTTGATATAGCCCGCTCGAAAAGCACCTCCGGTCTTACAGAGGGTATCTTCAACAAGATAGGTCAGCTCACCCTTTATGCTGAAAAGATCGATTATCGCACCGGAGACCTCTCGAAAGTAATCGTTGATGACAAACGTGATGACGCGCAACGCAAGGTAGTGATCGCTAAAAAAGGGAAGATAGTAGCTGACGAAGCGACCAAATCCCTCTCTCTTCTCCTCGGCGATGGAGTGGCTCACGAGACCCAGGACGGCAAATATAGTCGGACTGAATTCGTATCAAACAGTCTCAGCGTAAATCCAAGTGAGCTTCGCGATGACTCAAAAAAGGGAGTTACGGCAAGGGAGCTTCAGGGGCCGAAGCTCCAGGAGACCATTGAATATTATAAGCAAACCCTCCGGAGCACGGAAGGCGATGAAATTCAGGTTTATGGAGAGACCCTGACCCGCAAGGAGCTACTCAAGAAATTTAGACGAGCCAAGATTGAGTACG
Organism: uncultured delta proteobacterium; assembly: GCA_903920005.1. GTDB lineage: Bacteria > Bdellovibrionota_C > UBA2361 > UBA2361 > OMII01 > OMII01. The sequence continues at coordinate 9,807 of CAIXKI010000233.1, read as the reverse complement.
GCCAACGACTCTCTTTACCCTACGCCTCGGTAGTCATGGCGTTCATCGGCATGGCTCTCGGCATCATGTCCCCGCGAACCCAACGCACGTGGGGCGCCGGCTTCGCCGCGACCCTCGGACTCGTAGTCTTTATCGCGTATTACTCCGTCTTCTCCGTTGGTGTCGCTCTCGCTGATAGCGGCGCGTTAAAGGTATGGATAGCGCTTTGGGCGCCCAACGTATTCGCCTCAGCGATCGCGGTTCTGCTCGTTCATCGAATAGGAACCGAACGTTGGCAGTCCGCATCTGAGGGGATCCTCGGCTTCTTTGTACGGCTCGGCACATTCGTGAGAGGGAGGTTCCTTAGGTCATGAAGATCCTCCACCGATACATCCTCTCGCTCCTTATAAAGAACTTCGCCATCGGCCTTTCGACCTTCGTATTCCTCTTCCTTATGGTCGATTTCTTCGATCGATTCGATAACGTGCTTCACGAAAAAGCGTCGTTGGGTCTCATTATTCAGTACTTCCTGTGCCGAATCCCGATGATGATCACCCTGATGCTTCCCGTTGCCCTGCTCTTCTCTACGCTCTTTACGTTTGGCCTTCTCGCAAAAAGCTCAGAGCTTACCGCCATGAGAGCAAGCGGCGTCACCGTCGTCTGGCTCGCTCGACCCCTCATCATCATGGGTATTTTGCTCTCCGGGTGCTCCTTGCTCCTAGGTGAGGTTGTCGTGCCGTTTTCCGAACGTCGACAAAAAGAGCTCTATAACATCGACATCAAGAAAAAGGATAAAAAGGGGGGATACAACCAAACCGACTTCTGGTGGAGACACGGCTCGCATTTCTACACCTTTGACCTCTTCGACTCTCGCACAAACACCATCACAGGCCTCTCTGAGTTTGATATCAACGATAACTGGCGAGTCATTAAACGAACCGACGCAACCTCCGTGAACTGGATCGCCAAGGGACTCGGTTGGAACATGAAAAACGTGACCGAGTATCACCTCGATACAGAGCCTGTGATTATCGAATCGATCAATCAGATTCCCCTGCCCATCCCGGAAATCCCGAGCGATTTCTACGATGTCCGAAACGATCCAAGTACCATGAGCTTCTCCGAGCTCCGCAAGTTCATTAAAAAGCTTAAGCGCAACGGAATATCGACCACGCAATACCTCCCCGACCTGTACAGTAAAATAGCGGGTCCATTCATCATCGTGATTACAGGGCTTCTCGTATTACCCTTCACCTTGATTCCCGCGCGTTCAGGAAGTATGGCTTTGAGTTCTTTGGCGGCTATCGGAATCGTCTTTACGTATTACGCCGTAGACTCATTCAGCATCTCCATGGGACGGGCTGAGCTGCTACCCGCCTTCCTCGCGGCGTGGTCGGCAAATATAGTTATGGGTATCGTAGCCCTGGTACTCAATCTCGGCTCTGAGGCCCCGCGTTAGCCCATTGGCGTTACGTGAGCCAGCATCGTCTCAACCGTTTCATCAAGCGAGCCCACGGAGTTATCCACGACGATAGCGCCTTCGGCCGGCTTCATCGGGGCTATCTCCCTAGTGGAGTCAAGCTCATCCCGTCGAGCAAGCTCTGTCGCTATCGTTTGAACGTCTCCCATCTGCCCATTCTGAACCATCTGTTGGTATCGCCGAGAAGCACGAACAGCTAAATCCGCCGTAACAAAAAATTTAATCGCCGCATCTGGGAATATAACGGTTCCCATATCGCGCCCCTCGGCAACGACACTCATTGGGGAGAAGGCGTGACGTTGAATCGGCTTAAAGTGATCTCGAACGGAGGGCAGTTTCGCAACAAGCGACGCAAGTTGGGTGTTTTCTTGCGTGGTAAGTTCGTGCTCTTTAATGACTCCGTCCACCGAAACCTGAGTACCTTTGTCACGGCTGTACTGGAGGCTAATCGAATGCTGCTCAAGTAGGTGCCCAACTGCATCGTTCGACGCAGGATCGACCCCAGAGACGCTCACAAGCCACGCCGTAGCGCGATAGAGAAGCCCAGAATTCAGGTGAGCATACCCAAGTCGCTCCGCAAGAAGTCTCGCGAGGGCACTCTTCCCAGAAGCCCCTACTCCATCAACGGTGATGATAATTCTCTCTCCTTGCATGCGCACTCCCAACGTCCCATCTAAACGGTCTCAAGGGTATCACAGCCCGAAACGGTGTGACCATGGGAACGCAAAAAGTACAGGCGGCACACTGGCCCCTTGTCCTTTGGCCACAACAGCCCCAAACTATAGTTTCGCAGGGTGGATACGTAATTGGTCGAAAAGCCTCGCTGAAGGGGTTTTCTAGGGGTTTTTCTTAGTTGAACACACCAATTTCGCACCACCCGGCATCATTATAAGTAGGTTAATGGGTAAATAGGTGGGAATCGTTAAGATTCCCGCATCCATGCCGACCGTTAATTAAAGACTAGCGCTGTCTGCGGAATCATTATGAAGAGGCGCCCTCAAGATGAGGACCAAAAAGCGGTCCAGTTTCACCGCTCTCTAGAACCAAATGAGAGCAATCTAGGAATCGTGCTCTCAGGCGGAGGCGTTCGTGCCGCCTATCAAGCCGGCGCTCTCAAAGCACTGGGCCAGGTCATCGGAAAAGATCTCGACAGAACCTCTATAATTCTCGGAAGTAGTATCGGTGCCGTAAACGGCCTCGTTGTCGCCGCTGGCCTCAAGACCGGCTTCAACCACTCGGTGCAGATGCTGGACGATCTGTGGCGCGAAAGAACCTTCGCGAATACCTTCTCTGGTTCTCGGGCGCGCGCGTTTCTTCGAGCGATTCGCATCGCCGCTCAACAGTATCTAGCCCCTGGTCCCCACGGATCTTCTTTCACCCTTTTCGATCCTGAGCCTCTGCGGCAGAAATTGGATACGGCTATTCAAGCGAACGGTGGGCTCACACCAGAGGGTCGAGCGGCGACACTCAAATCCGTCGGTGTCATGACGACCCTTGAAGGGGAGATGAGAAAGCCACTCCTCTTTCTAAGCTCTCATCAACAGATCCCGCCAGACCAGATGGTCGGCACCACCTTTGATGTTTGTTACGTAAACGAACTCACTGTGAAGCACGGATTCGCCTCAGCGGCACTTCCCTCAATTCTTCCCCCTGTTGAGATCGACACAGAGCGTGGTCGGGTGAGGCTGGTGGATGGTGGAATCTCACAAAACGTCCCCGTAGATCCAGCGGTGCGTCTCGGCGCTCACCGCATCATTATTATCGATATATCGGGCCGCTCGTGGTGGTTCGATCGATACGGTGAACCTCACGACACACGGCCAACCTGGGAAGTCCCCGCCGAGTCCGATACATTCTGTCTGCGACCTCCTCAGACACTCACGATTCGAAACCAGAGCGCACTTGGGCCACTCCTCAAAGCGGCGGTGGGAGGCTCTCACAAACGATTCATGAATGCCTGTGGCGCTCTATGGCCCCTCTTTACCCTCGTAAAAGCAAAAATGGGCGAGGAGCTCGCTTACGAGGTTATGTCCTACGGCGCGCTCGATCCTGAGTACGCCAACGCGCTCATGGAACAGGGCTATCACGACACGGTCGCGATTATCAGACGCCGCCCACGTCAAAAACTATTCTACGAGCACGAAGAGGAACCGCAGGCGAGCCCTCTGAAAGCCGAAGATACTTCCTCGCTCCTCAGAGCTTAATCTCTACGCTCCTCGAGCTGCACCCTCTCTTTGCGTTTTCACACGCGCGCACCGACGCCGGTGTTTCGTACAAGAAATTCGATAGTGGGAGAACCGCTGTTAGAGCGGAGCTCCGAACGAGAACATCGTCTGCATAGCATCCTCGCCCGGCTGCCGTTCGATCGGATATCCGAACTCGACCCTGATCGGCCCGAGCGGCGAGGCCCACCGGATACCGTAGCCCCACGCCTGGCGAAGGTCGGCCAGATTTATGGTCTGCGTGTCGTCGTATGCCTGACCAAAGTCATAGAACACTACGCCCTTAAAGCCTGCCGAATTGATGAGCGGGAATATCATCTCAAGATTATTAACGAGTTGTTTACTACCGCCGTACTCATTGCCGTTGATGTCTACCGGACCGAGAGTTCGATTTCGATATCCTCGGACGGAATTTATACCTCCCGGGAAAAAGCGCCTGAAGAGTGGGAACGGATTATCATTGCGGCTCTCTCCGTATCCGAAGCTCGTGCGATCTGAGAACACGATATCCCCATAAGAGGACTCAAAGGCCGGATAAAACCACGAGTTTCTCGCCTCAAAGAGGTAAAACTCTTGATCTCCGCCAACCCCTCCATATTCCACTCCAACCGTCTGTTTCGATCCTCGGGTAGGATTGAGTGGATTATTAATAGTGTTTCTCGTGATTCCAGGTGTCAGGGAGGAGTTTGTTGATTGACCCTGCGAATCCTTAACCAGCTGGGCTGCGTTATCATCAACCCCCTGAATATCGACATTTTCGAGCTCATACTTTGTGTTCAGCATAAGGTCTTCAGCCCAATCACCGAGTATTCTATCGCCGGGATACCCCACCGAAACGGCACCGCCACTCAGCTGCCGATTGAAGTCGTCGTACACCCGATACGTTCTCATGAGGTCGATACCTCCAGAGAAGTAAGAGTCATTTATGCGCGGGTCATCGAGCGACAAAACCTGGCTGCTAACCTGCGAGCCCACATCCACGTTCAAGTTAACGCGCCTGCCGGTACCAAAAAGGTTATTCTCTGAGACCTTCGTATTAAATATCGCGCCGTTATTGGTAGAGTATCCAGCACCCGCGCTGAAACTCCCCGTGGTGGCCTCTTTCACATGGACGTCCAGATCCACGACTGAAGGATCGCCCGTCGGCTGATTCGTGATGCTCACCTCATCGAAGTACCCAAGTCGCTGTAAAAGTGTCTGACTTCTCTTAATCTTCGTCCCTGAATAGAGCTGCTGCTCCTCGATCTTGAGCGTTCGACGAATCACGTTATCGTACGTCTTCTCGTTACCAGACACAGAGATCTTATTGATCTTTACTATATTTCCCTTGGTACTCGCGAAATCGAGATCGACGGTCTTCTCCTTCTTGTTAATCGAGGTATTCGGAACCACGTTTGCGTACGCATACCCCTCATCCGAGAACTTGTCCGTAATGGTGAAGATATCGTTACGAACCTGCGTGGCACTGAAGGTATCACCCGGTTCGCTCTTAATATCCTCCAAGGTGTACTCCGCGGACTTTCCAACCAGATCTCCCGTGGCCGTAATCTTACCGATTGAGTACTGGTCCCCCTCAGCGACGTCGAACGATACGTAGAGACCATCTTCTCGCTTATCGATACTCGCCTCTCCGACGGTTCCCTCAAGAAATCCGTTATCGAGAAGGAACTGCCGAATTATCTGTTTGTCGCCCTCTGTCATCTCCTGATTGACGCGCCCAGTCCCGAACAGCCACGAGCTCCACCATTTGTAAGGCTGTATCTGCAACTTGGAGAGGACATCGCCCTCGTCCATCTCCTTGACACCCTGCACGATTACATCACGAACCCGATACCGCTCTCCCTCTTTAGCGGTGAATGTAATGTCGACCTCATTTTCACCAACCGAGGTAGTGGCGTAGTCCATGGTGGCGTCGTAATAGCCCTGAGCTTGATAATAGCTGATAGCCTTCCGGATCATCGACTGAATCTTCGCTTTATCAACGAACCGTCGAGATTCGAATTTTAGAATCTCCGCGAGATCGCTCTCTCCTACCTCGTCATTTCCCTTAATGAATACTTTGCGAGCGACCGGCTTCTCAACAACTTCATACTTGAGAGTTCGAGCGCCACTCACGGAGGTCACCACGGATACCGTTACCTGGTCAAAGAATCCGGTATTGTAAAGGGTCTTCACATCTTCAGCGACCTGCAAACCAGTGAAGGTCCCCGAGGTGGCGTGAAGTTGGGTCTTGATAGCGTTCGTATCGATACGTCTATTACCGGCTATGATGACATCCGATACGTGATAACTACCACTTTCCTGAGCGCAAACGGGAGCTATATCTCCCAAAAGCAAGGAGAGAACGAGGTATCCAAAGATACCTATCTGGCTCAAATAGGGAGACCCCTTTCTCATCACTTCGTGCCTCTTAATGCGCCGTTGACCGTTGAGAACCCGAAGAGATTAAAGCCCCTCCAGGTAACATTTCGACTACTACATCCAGACTTCGCGCAAGCTCATGGTTGTGGGTAACAATAATGAGCGTGCTCTGGTACTCCTGATTCATATTCAAGAGAAGCTGCTGAATCTCAGACGCTGTAACGATATCTAGATTACCCGTTGGCTCATCCGCGAGGATCACTTTAGGCCGAGCCACCAGGGCGCGCGCAATAGCGACACGCTGCTGCTCGCCTCCTGACAACTGAGAAGGGAGATGTGTACTACGTTGTGACAGACCTACTTTGTCGAGAAGCTCCGTGGCTCTCTGCTGAGCCTCCGACTCTGAAACTCCGTTCATGATCAACGGAAGAGCGACATTCTCTCGAGCATTAAACTCAGGCAGCAGGTGGTGGAATTGGAATATGAAACCAACGTTTTGAGCTCTGAACGCGGCCCTCTCGTCCGATGACAACGAACTCACGAGCACATCGCCATAGCGAACGGTACCACTCGTTGGCGTATCTAGGGCCCCCAAAAGATGCATGAGTGTTGATTTACCGGTGCCGGAACGACCAATAATCGCCACCGACCCGCGATCGGGGAATGTGAAGGTAAGATCGTTGATTACGGTCAGGTCGCGATCAGCGTCCTTGTACCGTTTCGTTAATTTATTAATCTCAACTCGCATCGAATATACCCTAGTCGTATCGGAGCACCTCGCTCGGTTCAAGGCTTGCCGCCCTACGAGCCGGATACACAGTCGCGAAGAAACAGATAAGAAACGCTGCCACCCCTACCACCGCAAAATTGACGGGATCGATCATGACAGGCAACGTCGACATTTGAAATATCTTTTCATCGATTGGAAATCCGAAGTGCTTCAATACCCAGCACCCAACAAACCCAAGCACAAGCCCAAGTACAGTGCCAATCCCTCCTATCACGGCCCCCTGAATTCTAAAGATTCGCGCGATACTTGGAGTTGAAGCACCAAGTGTTTTCATCACGGCTATATCTTTCCTCTTCTCGAGAACGATCATAATGAGCGTCGTTACAATTGAGAAGCTCGCCATAACGATGATCAGAAGGAGGACGATAAAGTAGACGCGCTTCTCAAGTTGGATCGCGTCCCATAATGGCTTGTTCGATACCGTCCAATCACGCGCGGACAATCCGCTCTCAGCGCCGCCGACGGAATCGACGATCGTTTTCGCAATCGTAGGAGCCTTGTTAATATCGCGAACACGCACCTCAAGGCCCGTCACTCCTCCCTGCATATCAAAAAACTTTTGAGCTTCAGCAAGGCTAATGTACGCGACCCCACTCTCATACTCGCCGAGTCCAGAGCTGTAGGAGCCAACCACCACAAATCGGCGGAAGGAAGGCACTAATCCAAACGGTGTTGAGGTTACCTGCGGTGAAAGGACAGAAACGGGCGTACCCGCAAAGAGTCCGAGACTCGTAGCTAACGATCGGCCTACTAAAATTCCTGGCAGCTGCGCCTCACTCTCTTCCCCTGACGCGAGACTTACGGTTATCGGAGCTGGATTAAAGAGAGACTCGAGGGTTCGATTCGGGGGGATATACCGAGAAACTTGCTCTGCCGTCGCGCTACCATCCTGAATACCACGCAGGAGAAGGCCGGATGCCCGGGTATCAGTACGAAGCAAAACCTGGTGATACGTAAAGGGCGACACCGAAGTCACTCCCTGAAGTGCCTGAATCTTCTCGGAAACTCCCTCCCAGCCAAAGATAGCGCCTCCGCCGGCACCACTCACGACTATATGAGAGTCAGTCCCGACGATCTTCTCCCGTAGGGTGTGCTCAAAGCCGGTCATAACCGCCATAACGATGTTTAACACCATTACGCCGATAGCGACCCCGATAATCGAGATTACGGTAATTATAGAGATGAAGGCTTCCGCTCTCTTACTCCAGAGATAACGAAGCGCAATTTTTCTAGAAAAAGCCCACGAGGACATCGGGCCGAGGATAGCTACCCCGCACCCTGCCGTCAATGAATACAGAACGATATATAATAATAGAGTAGGCATCTCCGAGAGACCGAAACGCATCCTATTTATCACCGCACGCCATCTCAATTCGCTTGCTCGTTGTTGGTCGACAGGGGATAGTCAGGCGACGGTTTCTACAGCGTTTTTCTCGGAACATCTCGTTCGGACTTTTGTCAGGTCCTGTTTCGTGAGGACGCGGTGGGATCTGCCTGTTCTAACCCTCGTTTTGAATCATGGTTCGGCTGCTCGCCACATTGATAGCCTCCCTACTCTTAACGACCGTCCATGCATGGGCGGAGCCGAGTGCGACCCCACCTCCCGAGAAGCGATACATCCGCAAGATTACCATCAAGGTGGGAGAGGTATTCGAGGACGGGACCGACAGCGCCTACGCCCTCGTAAACGGGATAAAGACCCCGACAGACGTAGCGGTTATCAGAAGAGAGCTCCTTTTCCGAGAGGGCGATACTTTCGACCCTTATCTGATAAAGCAAACCGCTCGAAATCTCCGCCTGCAGAAGTTCCTTAGAGCGATTAAGATCACTCCCACATTCGATGGGGATGCTGTGGATGTAGTGGTAGAAGCCAGAGACAGCTGGACCCTCATTCCCTATCTAAGTTACTCCTCGGGTACCGGACAAAAAAACCAGGGCATCGGACTATCAGAGGGCAATCTTCTCGGTGAAGCTACACGGGTAGAAACCCGCTTCGAGCAAAACGCGACGCGTAATAGCTTCGGAGCGGTCGTCCAAGACCCTCAATTCTTGGGAACACGACACAACTTCCTTCTCGCGGGCGCCGATCGCTCCGACGGTTCCCTCAGCCGAGTGGCTCTCGGACTGCCATTTCGAAGCCTCATGCAACGGGATTCTTGGAACGTCGACGCGAACCAGGCGGATACTATCGGACGGCTCTTTGACGCTGGACAAGAGACCTATATCTTTCGACAACATCTGAATAACTTGGCGGCGCTCTATACGTTCGCTGGACCGAGCGCAACGCCCGCGGAAAAAGATGATCCCTACACCGGCATCTACAAGGGGCAGTGGGTACTCTCTCAACGCTACTCGGTCGGATACAGTTATCAGGATGCCACCTTCTACCAAGCTGACGAACAAGACTACCAAGATCTAGACCTGGATCCATCCACGGTAAGCTCAGATCCGGCAGACCTCGCAACCGATAGGCGATTCAGCGGCCCGCTCTTCCAGTACCAAACTATACACCCTGAATTCATCGCAATGAACTACATCGATAGATTCGATCGAGTGGAGGATTATAACCTCGGAGACGAATCGCTCGTGAACTTCCAAGTCGCCCCCCGCTCTCTTGGATCTCGAGAGAACGCGACGATTGCTACAGCGAACCGAAGCATGGGATGGAAGCTCTCAAACTCCTCCTTCGTACGCGGAGAGGTAGGCGGCGCCAGCCGTTACAACTACGATGAGAGCAAGCTGGAAAACTCACTTCTGCGTACAGAAGTCAAAGCATACTCAGTATTGGGTGACCTCTTTGTCGGCGAGCGCTTCCTTGGTCGGCACACCTTCGCAAGTCAATTCTTTGTGGATTTTGGAGAGAATCTCGATAAAGACCGCCAACTACTACTCGGCGCCGACAACTCGTTACGTGGCTACGAAATTAACTCCTTCGAGGGCGACAAGCGTATTGTGCTTAACCTTGAGGAGCGGTC
>CAIXKI010000232.1 GCA_903920005.1 uncultured delta proteobacterium | reverse complement strand
TGAATAGAATCGAGCGGCTTCAACCAACGCGCACGCCTGCACGTGATCAGGATGCACATCCTCCCAGTATGGGCCAAAAAGGATGTTCGGCCTTACCTCTCGGATAAGCGAGGCGACGATCTTCCGATTCTCAACGGTATCAAATACCTCTCGGTTCTTGAGCGTCAAAAGGCGCCGATCGGATATCCCAAGGATCCGGGAGGCCTCCGCCGACTCTTGAGCACGAATCTCCGGGGTCCCGTGGGGCGTCGGCTCCCCGTCTGTGAGGTCGGCAACAATAACACGCACTCCCGACGCGACCAGCGCCGCAATGGTGCCGCCCATTGCGATCTCCGCGTCATCCGGATGAGCCGCCACTATGAGCGCTACAGATTCCATCGTTTTCGCTCCTCTTGAATGATACTTTGGTAATACCGCAATCGCACCGCGGGATCATCGAGGTCTCCACCAAAAGTTCGATTAGGATCATCGTATATACGAGAGACTGGAAGCTCCACTACTCGTAAGCCGAGATGTCGCGCCTGCAGCCACACCTGAAGTGGCATACCATATCCCGGATCTGTGAGGTCCAATTTCGACAACGCGGAGATTCTATACGCCTTAAACCCGCAGAAGGAATCGGTGATAGAGTACCCGGTACTCTCGTTTATGAGGCGAGTTATTTCGGTGTTGATACTCCGGCGGTCCGGGGGGGCCGTCCCATTCCCATCAATCTCTTCGCAATAACGGCTTCCCGATACGATATCCCACTCGAGGATCTTATCAAAAAACGCCGGAATCCAATCCGGACGATGCTGGCCATCTGAATCCATCGTAATCATGAATTCATATCCTCGGCGCGCTACCTCTTGAAACCCATTAAGTAAAGTCGCCCCATAGCCCCTATTTTCGCTCTGCAGGAGCACCGAGGTACGATGGTCCTGAAAATTTTGAAGAATTCGCGGCGAACAATCCTTGGAGCCATCATCGATAAAGAGCACATCTTCCGAATATACTTCGCGCAGGCGTGCGAGAAGCCCTTCAACGTGTTTTTCTTCGTTGTATACGGGTATGAGAACGACTCTTCTTGGCATAAGAGCAGACCTTAATCGCTGTGACGCTTCCTCAAAAATGGAGACACTCGAAGGAGCACCTGCTGACGCTCGAAGTGCTGAAACCATTCGCTTACTTCCGCTGCCAATTCGTCGGCCGATGGAGGCACAATCCCGGCGTCGCACGCGTCTCCGAGCTCGGTCTTTGCTTTTCTAAGGTAGGCTGCCAACGTACGATCTACGGAGCGACCGATTTCAAAAAAGTCTTCCGACAACGTTACCGCGACAGGCACACGCGCCGCTCCATGAATTCGAAGTTCGTCTCGGAGCTGCTCATCACTCTGATTATCAATGTAGCGTACCTCGACTACGGACGAAGCCTTTCCTATCGCTTCAATCATCGGACATTGCCGCGCACAATCGCCACACCACGTGCCAGCGAGCACGAGTACGCGCATCCGTCGCTTAAACTCACCTGCCGTTTTAAGCTGATCCGGACTCAGAGAGATCTTCTCAGCATACCCCCTCCAGCGCTCCTGATGAGCGGGGGCTCCACTCGCTATGAATTGGTCAAAGGGGAGAGCTTTTTCAAAGCTACGAATCCACAACTCTTTTCTGATATCGAATAATTCTGACGGTGCCATAAGACCTCCCCGAGATAGAATGCTACCAGGATCACCCTATTCCCGCCGGATGTCAAAAATAGCAGGAGCGATTAGACACCATGTGATACAGTGTGCGAAAAAATGAACCCCGTGGGGATACTCAGCGAAAACTCCCCCAGATCGACGGTAGGTCAGAGGGGTGCGGAGACCTCCCGACCAATCGCCTACGGTCGCCAAGGAGGATGCCGGCGGCGCTCGCGACCCGGTCACCGTTGCGGGACAATTCGTGCAGCGCTCTTATAAATAATCCATGATCGTCAAACGGAGCACCTTCGCCGTCACGGAATACGACGCTTGAAGAGCAGTTTGAGCCTGCGAAAGACTCGCAACCGACTCGGTTTCGTCCGCGTTCTGAATTCGAGATAGAACCTCCTGCGCAGAGGTCTTGGTCAGGGTTAAGAGGGACTCGGCCGTTTGAAGACGTCGCATTTTTCCTCCGAGAGCGGTTCTCTCTGGAATGACATCTTCGTCTCGTGCCTTATTGAGGAGATCGAGAACCTTCTTGATATCAGCGGTCTGAGTCGTATAGTCCGCGGGGAAGGAGTATGCGCTTCCACCGCCATCGGTTGGTCCAGTATCTGGAGTCGTCGCATATCCGCTGAGAGAGCGCCCCAGGCGCTCCAGCGCCTCGATGGTCGTTCCAAATACCACGTTACCGGGCGTGTTCAGGGTCATGGACATATCGTCCGTAATCCTAACGCTACGCTCTTGGGACGTTCCGATCTCGGCATCAAACTCGTACTTTACCGACGCTGGGCCCGTAGCCGGCTCGTCATACAACGTCCCGTCGAACGGCGGATCATCATCGTCAGCGCCGCCGTAAATATATTTCCCCTGGAACGAAGAGTTTCCAAGCCCCGCCACCTGGTCACGTATCTGATATACCTCCTCCGCGAGGAACGCCCGTGCTGATGGCGTCAGAGATTCGTTGGCACCCTGCTGAGCTATCTCTTTCGCTCTCGTAATAAGGTCCGTCATCTGACTTAAGGCATCGTCCTGAAACTGAACCACGCTCTTAACCCGAGCGATTGTGGTCATGTATCCATCAATTCGATCGAGCGTCTGCTTATAACGAGAAATTACGCCAGCGTCTTCTGAATCACTGGGCAACGAAGCTTTGAGTCCGGTCGCTACTTGCTCGGAATACTTATTAACACGCTCCTTATTATTGACCGTGTAATTGACCAACAGCTTCGAAAATTGGTTTTCAGAGATGCGTGTCATATTAGAGCTACCAGTTGATCGAGCATCTCACTCGCTGTTTTGATAATTCTCGCGGAAGCCTGAAACGCCTTCTGGTATTTAATCAGATTCGCGAACTCCTCGTCTAAACTTACCCCCGAAAGCTCATCACGTTTAGCCTGAGCAGACACCTGCGTTGCCTCAGCGACCGCGACGGAGGTCTCCGCCCGGGACTTGATACTTCCAACATAGTTGACCGTTGAGGAGTACAACTCATCCATAGTGCCTAACATCGCGAAACTTCCAACCGAGAAAGTGAACCGGTAGTTCTTTGTGTCCGCAAGCGCGACCGCGTTTTGGCTATCTCCGCGCGGGAACTCAACGACCCCCTCAGTGGTATCATTATCACGAGCCGCCGCGAATCGTTCAGGATCTGTAAAGGCTACCTTTAGCCGGCTGCTAAAACTATCAAAGCCAGTTGCCGTAAGGTCCGCCATTGATGGGATCCCATCTCCGTCAGCATCCTTCACTCCGGAATACGTAAAATCAAATAGGCCAAATACATCTGGGGGGATTCCATTAAGATCGCCCGCGCTCGATTGATATCCAGCAGTTGTCGAGTCCTCGTCTGGCCCTAAATACACCTCGTTTACGTCGGTAAGGAGGGTGCGTGTAATAGCTTCCACCTGAGCAGCCATTGCCACAAGCTCTCCGTCAGCTTCAAAGGCGGAAGTATTGGCAGGATCCGCATGACCTCGAAGCTGAAGGATTCCTCCCAACGTTCCCCGACCGTTCTTAATCGAACGCGTCAGGTCAAGGTGAGATGGCGTAGCTTCAGTTCCATAGTTGAATACCACATACGACAAGGTACGCCCCTCAAGTGACGGAGGCAAAGAGGCTCCTCCAAACGATGGAGTAGCGGTCGTAGATAACGCTCTTGAGGTTGTTCCCGAAACAAGCGGAAATCCGTTCTCAAGAGAGATGTTAACCATTCCGTTGCTCATCTCAAGACTATTAAAGGAGAGCTTTTCCGCAAGCTTTCCAAGGAGCGCGTCTCTTTGGTCGCGCTCATCGACTGCAGGTATATTAGAAGATTCTCGCTTATTGATAATATCGTTGAGACTCGCGATCTGCTTTGTGAACTCGTTAACCTGAGCTATCTCTTGAGGGATCTGATAATCCAATTCAGTTTGAGTGGTCGCTATCTTGTTGTAGGTAGTCTTGATCGCGGACACGAGGTCCTCGGCCCGCTGTAGAAGGGTGATACGATCGTCGATGCTTGAAGGGTCTACCGCAAGGGTATTTAGAGCTCCGTAGAAATCGTTCAGAGCCGACCCGATCGTTTGATTCGGGCCAACAAGGCTAAACTCGGTCTCGATTCGGGCGAGGTAATCGTTTTGGACATTTGCGTGCTCCCGACGTGAAAACGAGTCTCGCAAAGCCCCTTCGAGATAGGCATTGCTGATTCTTCGAATATTGCCCACCTCGACACCACTCCCAAATGACAGAGAGGTTTGTGTCGCGGCAGCGTCGGCCCGATTGAGGAGGGATATCTCTCGACGCGTGTACCCGGGGGTATTAACGTTCGAGATATTATTAGAGGAATTCGCGATTAGGGCCTGCTGCGCGGTCAGAGCGCTAATCGAATTTCCAAGAATTTTTGAGCTGAAATTTGGCATCGCGTCTTTCTTGTAGGAACCGGCAAGATTTGCCTTACACGTGTCCCCATCAGATAGAGAGCAATGAGTGTGCCGTTTGAGATGCACCCGTGGGCACCGGGTCCGGTGTCCCTCCAAATTTGGTTCGCGATATGGAGGGGCACCGGCTTCGGTGCCCATGTTGGACCCCGCGACATCAACGACATGAAACGGTTATACCTACGGGCCTCGGTGCCCGCGTGCTAGGCCTGTCCTAGAAGAGACCCTGCTCGGGGCGGACCAGGCTGAACGCCCTCGTTGATAGTACCAAAAGACGTATAGCTTCGAGCTACCGGCTGAGTCGCCGACCAAAGAATTGAGATCTCACCGTTCACAAGCCCTAGAGAGAAGCTCAGGATCTGATTAAGCTCTCGAGTGCGCTTATCGACCTGAGCAAGCCGCGCCTTTACTTTTTGGGTAAGCGCTATCATCCGTTTCTTGTCGCTTGGGCCGCAACCCTGCTCAATCATCTCGGAGACTCGGGTATACGGATCGCCAGTCACTCGTTCAACGAGTAATGCCCGCGAGTCTCTTATCTTACCGAGTTTTTCGACCACGAGACCGCGAGTCTCTCCGTGTTGAGCGACGAGGTCAGATTGAAGCTTCACGACAGCCGCTTGTTCAAGAGCGATGATTTTCAGATATTCATCGCACAAAGAGATCTCTTCTTGGAGAAACTTCTCCAAGGCCTTGATGTCAGCAATGACTAATTTCATGGCTCGCTATTATTCCTTTGAGTCAGCTCCGAAAGCTATCTCCAGGTAGAGCTCTTCGCTTACAGATTGAGCTACAGCCTGAGAGTCAGGAGCATACGTTCCGTTACGAATCTGCTCTTTAAGCGCGGCCACCTTCTGTGCGCGCTCGTCTGCCATCTTGGCTGGATTAAGCTCGGATTGGAGCAACGCCCCAAGAGAGGACACCCGTATGGAGTCTGCCTTGGACCTAGCAGCCTGCGACGACTCTTGACCCACTGCCGCTTGATCGTTCGACGTTTGGCGACGAACTACGGATTTCTCCCCTGTTCGCACCTCTTGCGAGCGATTAATTGGAAGGTCAGCTGCATCTGAACCTGGCACTTTCATATCCCATCCTTTGGAATAACCTGTACACCTTTCACGTGAACACCTTTCACCTGAGCACCTCTATCCTGTGCACATTTGGGTACGACACTACCACTTAAGATGCAGCAAGTGGGCAAAAGGTTACTTACTCTTACCTAACTTATTCATATCTTTGAATATTACATCCTTAATTCCCATGCCCCGACCTTCGGCAATCGAGTTTGAGATCGCCTCGTTGAGCATGTCCCGGTAGAGCGACTCCTCGTGACTGCCCGACAGAAGTTGCCCCTGTGGTACTGTCTGCCACATCGACTTAAGCATCTCTCCGATTAAGAGCGCCTCAAACTGCTGAGCTGCCTGCGCCGCATCCTTGGTTGCAGGCAGCTTAGCCTGAGAAACTTCTGGAACCTGAGTCGCTTGTCTACCGCGTATCTTAAAGGGATCCATACCTACACACTACATAATTACTAATTCAGCATTAAGCGCACCCGCTTCTTTGAGCGCCGTAAAGATCGACATCAGATCTCTTGGCGTCGCTCCGAGAGCGTTCAGCGCTTTTACAAGGTCACCTAACGTCACCTCACCTCCAACGATCTTGAGAGCCGCCTGATCCTCACCAACTGTAATATCCTGGTTGGTGACCTCAGTCGTCTCCCCTTGAGATAACGCGTTCGGTTGAGAAACATCGGTCTCGGATCGAATCGTGACACTTAAGTTACCGTGAGCAAGAGCAACTTTACTAATCGTCACACGAGCACCCATAACTATGGTTCCCGTTCGCTCATTAACAACAACTCTCGCGCCAACATCCTGGTCAACGCTCACCTGCTCAAGAATAGACACGACACCCACCGGATCATTTTGATACTTCTGATCAAGCAACACCTCAACAGAGGCGGAATCAACAGCGACCGCCACGGGCTTACCCATACGGGTGTTAATAGACTTCACGACTTCCGTCATCGTCGTGAAATCGGGCTCTCGTAAAACCACGCGCACCTTTCTGGACTGAAAGAGATCGAAGGGGATCGCCCGCTCGACAAGAGCTCCTTGAGGAATAGTCGCGACCGTGGGGTGATTCTTCTGCGCCGAATCACTTCCTTCACTGATCGAGAATCCTCCAAGGTTCGTACTTCCCTGAGCAACCGCGTAGGTATTTCCATCAGCGCCCTTGAGGGACGTCAGAATCAGAGTCCCCCCCTGCAAGCTTTTTGCGTCTCCCATCGAAGAGACCGTCACATCAATTCGAGACCCAGGCCGCGAGAACGGAGGTAACGTCGCGGTGACCATCACCGCCGCGACGTTCTTGACTTTCACATCGACGGGGTTAATTCGAAGACCCATCTTTTCGAGCATATTTGACACGCTCTTCTGGGTAAAATCGAGTTTTCCGTCCCCACTACCGTTCAAGCCAACAACAAGACCGTATCCCAGAAGCTGGTTGCCACGTACTCCTTCGATATCGGCGATATCTTTGAGGCGCGCGGCGTCGGCCCGCATAGGGATGCCGAGTGTGGTTACTAATGCGATACAGATAGCGATAAATCTCATAGAGCTTCCTAAAAAGGCCATAGTATTCGGAGGAGCCGAGCGCCCCATCCACCATACTGCGCTTCTCCCACAGTTCCTTTTCCGTAGTAGTCGATTCGAATCTGAGCGATCTTTGTCGAGTTAACCTCGTTGTCTGAGGTAATGTCTCGAGACCGAACGAGCCCAGAGATAACAAGCACCTGCTCTTCGTTATTAACGGAGATAATCTTCTCTCCCTCAATCCGAAGAAGCCCAGATGGCAACACCTCAGCGACAACGGCAGAGATACGCGCCGTTAACTGGGTTTGTCTATTTGTTTGCCCTTCACCCTTATAGTCATTCTTAGTTGAAGCCTTAATAAGGCTGCTCAAATCCGGTGGTTGGCTCCAATTCTGGGTTTGCTCCTCGAGTCCGAAGAAGTTCTCAATACCAGCGAGGAACTCACTCTTTCCCTTAACCTCAGTAAGTCCGAAGTGCCGACCGATCGAGATCTCATTAACAACGATGGTCAGAAGGTCCATGGGCTGCCACGCTCGAAAGTCTCGGAATACCTCATTACCCGCCCGACTTTCTCGCCACAGCGACGCCCCAACACCAGGATCTCCCAAATCCAGTGGTCCCGTGTATGCGCGGGGGAGCTGTTCAGTGCTACGAATCACCTTAACTCCATCGCCAAGATCTGGAGTTTCACCCAACATCTGCACCTCTTTCGCTACCGGCCCTTCGGCCGTCGCCTTTTGCATCACCGGTCTTGTTGGTGGGGTGGCGTTGTTGGGGGAGAGAAATTTAAACTGTCCTTTCTCCTCTGCCGAGCCTTCTTCAATAACACCGCCCTTCCACGAGAGATCGTGAATCGACGGTGAGGGAGAACCCGGCTGCGCGTATCGCATTGATGGAACATACGGATCTTTCTGGGTCGTCGGCGCACAACTGCTGATGCCAACACATAACCCCGCGAGGAAAAGTGAATTCTTATTCATGACTACTCTCCCCCTACACTCACGAGGCCAGCCTCAAGAACCTTCGCAACAACAACCTTCTTAGAGCCCTCATTTCGTACCCGAATCTCCTGGTTAAACCCGCCATTCTCAAGAGCGACCCCTGTCGCGGTGGCCTCGAGCCGACCAAAGCGGAAAACGATCGCCACCCGCGAGCCCGCGGTCACAACCGGGGGCACAATTATGGCTCCTGCCTTAAACATCTCTCCCTGGCCGACGTCTTTCGTAAGACTACGACCGACAACATCACCAATGTTCTCAACGGCGTCTCGACCTACAGAGGTTCCGTTTATTTTGTGCAGTTGCACATCTCCGGCGCTCACGATCGAACCACGCGTTAAGGGGCGCATCGCGACTGGCATCACCCGCCATTCGTCGGCAATGGCTTTGAGTTGAAAACGAACCTCATCCGAGCCAGCGACGGACTTGAAGTCAACACCGAGATGACCTGGCTGTGTGGTTTGTAGCGAGACAACTTCGAGTCCGAAGCTATCTGTAGGGATACGCACCGGCTTATCCATCACAATTTGTTTTACATCGATGTGGCGATCACTCTGCGAGATGAACGAAGTTAGCACTCGCTGAATCTCGTCCAACTTCACCTCCCGATACGCGCGCGTTACCGTCACCTGTCGTGGAAATGAGTAACGAAGTGACGAGAGCCTCACACCCTGATCACGCAGTTTCTCAAGGATCTGAGTTCCCTCGATAACCTGCGATTCTCCTGCCTTTGGACTTGCTCCAACGGCTATCTTCTTTAACTGGATGATCGCCTCATCATCCAGAAGATTCGGAGAGTCAATTTGAGCTACATCGGATAGTCGAATTGTAGACTCGGTCACCACCGTTTCAGCTCGACCGACTAGTCGAATTGTAGTCGGAGGACTCGGCAAATTCTCCGCGAACGCTGTCGTCGCGAGAACTCCCAGCACCACTCCTAGTACTACAAGAACAATACGTTTCATCTTACTACCTCTTTAAGCTAATCGCTGAATTGAGCATCTCATCAGCAGTCGTGATTCCCTTCGACGACGCCTCGTATGCTCGTTGCGCTGTGATCATATTTACAACCTGCTCCACGACGCTCACGTTACTGCTCTCCAAGAACCCCTGATTAAGTCGCCCGAAGCCCACCTGGCTAAATATTCCGGTGACGGGCGCTCCGGAGGCCTGCGTTTCTTCGTACAAGCCCTGCCCAGTTGCTCGAAGGCCCCCATTGTTGGGAAATCTAACAGCGATGACTTGTCCCACGTTTGCCGGAACCGCGTTACCCGGCTGCTTTACGCTCACCGTTCCGTCTTGTCCGACCGTTACTCCAAGAGAATCCGGTGGAATAGTGATACCTGGAGCGAGCAAGAAGCCATCCGCGGTTACCATCTGTCCGTTCTGATCGAGACGAAAGGAGCCGTTTCTCGTATACGCGAGCGTTCCGTCTGGACGAGTAATCTGAAAGAAGCCGTCTCCTTCAATCGCTACATCAAACTGGTTCCCCGTAGAGCTTAAATCGCCCTGTGTAAACATCTTCTGAACAGCGGCGGTTTTGACTCCGAGACCGACTTGAATACCGGTCGGATTAATCGTTGTCTGAGACGTCGGAGCGCCAGGCTCCGTCACGTATTGATACATGAGGTCCTGAAAGTCCGCGCGGCTCTTCTTGAAGCCCGTGGTATTTACGTTGGCCAGGTTCTTGGAGATAACATCGATGTTCGTCTCCTGAGCCTTCATGCCAGTCGCTGCCGCGTATAGTGCTCGAATCATAGGATCTCCCTAAATGTTACCGTTACTGCCGCTTACCCACCTGGTTTATGGCCGACTGATTGAGGTTATCAATCGTCTGAGCCGCCTTCGTGTAGGCATCAAAAGCCCGGTTGGTCGTAATCAAGTCGATCATTCCGGTTACAGCGGATACATTGGACATCTCAACAGCTTTTGGCTCTAGGTCGGCTGGAACCTGCTGAGGCGCCGCGCCTCCTTGGAGTTTAAAGCGGGCACCTCCAGTCTGTAATAATTGGTTCGTATCAGTGAATCGAACTGTCTGGACACGGCCGAAATTCTGAACTCCCGCGACCACACTCCCATCAGCAGCGATACTAGCGCCCGCTGCTTGGACGATCAGCGCGCCACCATCTCCTTGGACTTGGTATCCATCTTGGGTAACCAGCTCTCCCGTCGCATTAAGTGTAAAGTTGCCAGCGCGAGAGTATCGCACTCCTTCTGGGGTATTGATGACAAAGAAATCATTCGGATTCTTTAGCGCCACATCAAAGGGATTTCCGGTGTTCTTGATAGGCCCTTGAGAGAAGTCGATATGCGTCTCTCCTTCACTTACATTTGATACACGAGCCTGGTCAGCACGAGCATACGGATCACCGCCCTCTATAGCTTTGGCGAAACTATCTTCGAAATCAGACCGCTCGGTTACAACGTACTGCCGCTTGAATCCAACGGTATTCACGTTGGCCAAATTGTTATTCTGCACCTCCAGTTTTCTCATCTGGAGCATTCCTGCGGACGCTGCTGAGTAGGTAGCGATATCCATGCGTTACTCTCCTAGAGAACCGTTGTCTGACGTTTAATTCCACCCAGGGCTCCCAAACGGGAGTCTGTAGTTGGGATCTTCGCGAAAGGATCCTGTTTACGAGAATCCTCTTCACGCTCTATCTCGATCATCTGAGCGAGCAACCGAATCCCTTCCACCGGAATCTTCGTTTGTCGAGCAACCTGCTCTATCGCGGTACCCTGCTTAATCATCGTCTCAGCGGCCTCATAGATAGTCTTGAGGTCTGGGGCCGTCTCCGCTCCCGTGTCCGCTGGCGTCTGAGCGGTACGGTGCTCACGCTGTGAAGTTGCCGCCGTATCATAGCCATGCCCACTTCGGCCAAAAGACTCTCGAGCAAAATCAGCCTCCCTGTGCGCTGCTTGCTGTGGAGCTACCTGTGATCGAGCCTCTCGTTGAGGGGCGACCGAGGCTTCATATCTTCCCTGCTCGCTAACCATGCCCTGCTCCAGACCGCTCTTCAGATCCTGGACTACCTTAATCGTCTCCACGCGGGTGGCTTGAAGTTTCTGGTGAAGGGTCTCTGCTTCCGCAATCATCTTTGAGAGCCGAGCTTCTGTATCCTGAATACTCGTAAGATTTCGCTGAATATTCTGCTCGCGATGAAGAAGCTGCTCATTCAGGTGCTGCCCCGCCCTCTCGGCATCCCCAATAAGCCCCCTAAGGCTCCCCTCAAGCTCCCTGGTCTGTGGCAACATCGTTGAAAGGCGGGAGCTCTTAAACGCTCGTACCGTCATAACCAGCACTGAGGCTACAAGGCCTAGGTCTATAACCAGTTGCCAGATCTGTATCTGATTCATCGCTATCCTCACTTACATTAACCGAGCATCCCGGTGAAAAATCCTCTCTTGCCGCCTATTTCGAGAGTTTGGCCGCTACGTCATTCGAGGTACCGAAGAAATCCTCAATGTATCGCCGGGGATACATCTACGGTTTTTTTCGCCACCGACGCCTCGTTTCGCCTAAACTCCCAAAATGCGTACAACGGAACCCTTTTTCACTGGCCTGCCGGGCCCACCCCCTGTCAAAAGCATGGCTTTTGACGGTTGTCTCGTCAGGTGATTGACTCTGCTCTCTTCCTTGCTCCGGCTAACCCTTTGAATTAGCATGAGGTTACTCGAGCGCAGTTCGTCACCTAAGGCTTGTACGGAATACCAAGGCAAGTCTCTTGCCAGGTGACAGCATCACTCCGAAACCGTGTACTTACTAAGCGTGTGCCATGTTCAAAGAGAGGCTCCTCACTCCCGGTCCAACGATTATTCCTCAGAAGGTTCTTCAGGCGATGGAGCTGCCGATGCTTCACCACCGAAGCGAGGTGTTTAAGAAAGAGCTACTCAAGGCGTGCGATGGGATTCGCTGGCTACTTTCCTGGGATAACAATCCACTCTTTCTTGCATGCTCTGGCACAGGCGCTCTGGAAGCGAGCGTGCTGAACGTTTGCAAACCCGGCGATACGATCATCACGGTAAATGGCGGGGTATTTGGAGCGCGCTGGGCCCAGATCGCGGAGCGTCTCCAATTAAAGGCTCACGAAATTCAGGTTGAGTGGGGAAGTCCGGTCACAGAGGACCAAGTAGTAGCGGCCGTCACGCAACATCCTGAAGCGCGAGCGTTCTGCATTCAACATAGCGAAACCTCCACAACGGTTCTTCATCCGGTAGAGCGAATAGTACGAAAAGTGAAGGAACTCTCACCTTCAATGCTGACATTGGTGGATGGCATCTCCGCGTGCGCCACCACGCCAGTTCCCGGTGACACAACAACCATCGACATCTTTATCGCGGGCTCCCAAAAGGCGCTCATGCTACCACCGGGGCTCTCAGTTGTAGCTCTCTCTGAAAGAGCGTGGAAAGCGGTCGAGGAGACTCCTCGTCGGTCTCTCTACTTTGACTTCCTGCTTGAACGAAAGTCGCTTCTATCAGGAGAGACATCATGGACACCGACCTCAACCCTCATCGTCGGGCTCAACGCGGCGATTGAGATGTTTAAAGCGGAAGGGCTAGAGGCGATGTACACTCGTCACCGTACGCTCTCAAGGATGTGCCACATCGGTATACAAACGCTCGGCTGCAAACTCCTCGCGACCGACGCGCCGTGCCCAAGCGTCACCGGGTTCCTCCCGCCTAACGGGATCGATGCGGACAAGGTTCGCAACGAAGTTCGAACATCGTATTCAATTCGACTAGCGGGCGGCCAGGGAGCGTTTAAGGGAAAGATCCTTCGTATCGGCCATATGGGATTTGTGGACCCTTTCGACGTACTTGCGGGCGTAACAGCGATCGGATTGACCCTGAACAAGCTCGGCGCCTCAACCGACGTTGCAAAAGCGACGTCGGCGATGACCCTTGAAATGGGGAAATGAGGCTATTTGAGAGCTGCCTTCATCTTATAGCTACGAATATAAACGGATTTTCGGCTTCGTAGCGTGGATACCCCTAAGGACACCTCAATCTGCATCATGACCAACGTGAAACTTGAGGAACGCTACCTCAACGAATGGATCACGTACCACGCCCACCTTGGAGTAGATCACTTTTACCTCTACGACAATAACGACGACGAGAAACTAATTTATACCGCTCTCGATGAGAGTGAGTATACCGATAGAGTCACCGTTCATCACATGCCCGGACCGTACGTAAACCAACGTGGAACTGAACATTGGCTAAAAACATATCCAACTAATCATCGTGCCGTCATCTTTATCGACGTCGACGAGTTCTTAGTACTTCATCACCATAAGGACGTGAACGCGCTCCTGGAGGAGAAGCTCTACCCCTGTGGCGGAGCACTCGCGATTAATTGGCTCTTTTTTGGCGACAACGGGCTCACAACGTACGACACCCTTCCCGTTACCCAACGCTTTACAATGCGCCAGAGCTACCCAAATCACCATATAAAGACCATCGCATGCTGCGAGGATCTCACCGCGCGCCTCTTCACCCACGGCGTGCGACTCGCTGAGGGCAAGCTCACGCGCGATACAAACGGGAGAATCATCCCAGATATATTTAACGACGGTGGACCAATCGACTGCGTCCAGTTAAATCATTACTTCTGCAAAACGATCGAAGAGTGGCGCATCAAGCGCGACAAGGGTCACTGTGACTGGGACCCCTCTTTCCGACGCCCAGACTCTGACTACGCCCGGCATAATTTTAATGAGGTTTTCGACGATAAAGCCATGACATTTTATAAATCAGTTACCCAACGCTAAGAGACGCGCGATCGGTTACCACTATGAGAGGCGACTACAAAAATAGCATTTTGATAGTAGCGTTCACCTTCGCGTCGAACTGCAACAATATCGAGCGACTCCGCCGCTTTTACGCGCCCTATTTTAAAAAGATACTCTTCTACTCTGATATTCCATACGATTCGGCGACCCCATCCATCCCTGAGGTCCATTATCTCGCCATTCGTAACGGCTGGGTGGTGTATCGAATCTTTGAGCACTTTCGGCGACACTACGCGGACGAATTGGCCCAGTGCGACGGCATCTTCTACACAATGGATGACAACATCATCAACGTGAACATCCTTAATTGTTACTCGACCGACAAGATACTCTACGAGTGCACCCTCTCGGCCACGGACTATAATCTCCACGATGGACTGAAAACCGTTGACGAACACTCCGGATGGCACTGGAGCGAAGAGAACAAAAATAAAGTTAAAAACGCTCTTCAAGATCCTGAAATTCAACAATTTGGGTTCACAAAGGTCCGAGGCCAATTCTCTGACTACTTCTACCTTCCCAAAAGATACCTCACGTCTTCGCTCTTTACGCTCTTTGAGATCTTCGCTCGGCACGATGTGATTCTAGAAATGGCCATACCAAGCATACTCTCATTCATTGAGCCCGACCTCTCAAAGTATCATTCACACCGATCTCATGTACTGTGGAGCAAGGAGGATCGAACGAAGCTCACGGACAAAAGTTACCTGCTCGATGTCTTCAGAAGGCAAATGTGCCTTACCGTTCATCCCATCAAATTCAACCTTAATCCCGATGTCGGAGCATGGCTCGACGAACTCTTTACTCCCCCAAAGAAAAAATGTGTTGTCATTACGACCATCCGCGCCGGCACAGAGGCTATTCACAAACATACGGAAAACAAGGAATACGACACCATCATCGTAGGCGACAAAAAAACGCCCGCGCACTATTTCCCCACTGAAGGGGTCTTCCTTAGCGTCGACGCGCAGCGAGTTTTATTTCCTGAATTGGCTGACCTCATCCCATACAATCACTACGGCAGAAAAAATCTTGGGTACCTGTACGCTATCGCGCGAGGATACGAGGTCATCTACGAAACCGATGACGATAATATCCCCCTTGAAAATTTCGACTTCGCGCTCACGCCATCAAGCCTTGAGACAATCAAAGAGGAACGAAGCCCCTGGATTAATATATTCAGATACTTCTCCAAAGACGCCCGAGTCTGGCCTCGGGGATATCCGATATCCCTCATTCGAAGCTCCCCTCAATTCACGGTACAGGATTCAGGAGCCGCGCAACCTTCTGTCGTAACCGGCCTCGCTGAGAACGACCCCGACGTCGACGCCATTTTCCGACTTACCTGTAATCACGAGGTCACATGGGAAAAAGGCAAGAGAGTTATTATCTCCAATGATAATGTCTGCCCGTTCAATAGCCAGAACACCTTCTGGATTGACCCCACGCTCTTCGTGAGCATGCTGATCCCCTCTTCCGTCTCATTCCGCTATTGCGATGTGCTCCGTGGAATAATCGTGAACATTCTGATGCGTAAGCTCGGAAAAACTCTGATGTATACATCCGCGAATGTCCGCCAAGAACGGAACGATCACGATATAGCCGAGGACTTTAAGTCCGAGTACGAAATGTACATCTGGAACGAAACTATCCTCGACTTTATTGAGGCCGGCGTACGCGAAGAGATGAGCGTAAGCGAGATGCTCAAAACTATCTATGACAATCTCCTCGCCAAAGGGGTCATTAAGGAGCTTGATGGCCACATCCTTACTCAGTGGATGCTCTTTTTCGACTGAAAATGGCGCTACTTTCCGGCGGTCTCGATATGACGATCCCAGCCGATGTGACGCACGTATCCTGTTTCATTCACGAGCGCGGACACTTTAAATCCCCAATAGGCATAGTGATGTCCTATCGCTGCTTCATTCGAGAATTCCTTATAGGTCTTGGGAAGCTCTTTGTACTCTTTGAGCCTCCGAAGGCCAGGATTCCATGAAAAGCCGTCGTAAATTCCAAGATACCCCCTCTCGAGGTCTACGACCTGGAGACCTCCTACCGAACGTATCGTATCTATTTTGACGGGATGTCCGTTGATATCCTCGTAGTGCCGAATCTGCACCTGAAGGATCTTTGGATCAGATTCGAGAACCGCTTTCGAGTGTTCGATGAAATTCGGTTTGTAGAATTCCCAATCGTCTTCACAGTGGAAAATGTAGGGCGTTTCAACACGGCTGTACGCGAGGTCAATGGAGCTGATATGCCCTAATTTTGGTGTGTTAAAAATGAACTCTATATTCTTGTCACCGTAACGCTCCCAGAGCCGCCGGTGGCAATCTTGATCGCCAGAGTCTTCTATCAGGATACATT
>CAIXKI010000231.1 GCA_903920005.1 uncultured delta proteobacterium | reverse complement strand
TATGCTCCTAGGGCAGGGAAAAGCGCTTGTCATCGCCAAGGTTGAGGCGGCCTATAAAAGAGAGGTAAAAAAGGGTGTAGTTAGCGTTACCTGTGAAGATATGATGATTGACGGGCGAACCTTACTAGTCCGTCAGAGGATACTGAATACGCGTGGAAAGGTAGCCGTAGACGCCAGGATCGAATCGGTTTTTATGGATATGGACACCCGCCGTGGTATGGACGTCCCGGGCGACTTTGCAATAGCGTTTTTAGGCTGGGCCAAAGGTTGACACTGAAACCCTGGTACAGTACCCTTCGGGCGCTATGAAAGAGAATACTCATCCAACTTATTACGATGCTACCGTTTATTGCGGTGGTTGTGGCTTCACGTTTGTAACCGGCGCTACAGTCCCTGAGATACGAGTTGGAGTGTGTTCACAGTGTCACCCATTCTACACGGGCAAGCAGAAGCTGCTCGACACTGAGGGTCGCGTAGACCGATTCAAGAAGAAGTACGCTTTGAAAGCGGCTCCTTCTACTACCACTGAAAACTAATAGGGTCGCCCCTTGAAGCTTGTCCTGAAAAGGGTGCTGGTTTGTACGGCACTCTTGGCGTGTACCTCATGCTCTGACGGTCGAAGCGGAATCAATCCAGGCGATAAAGCTCCGAACGTAAAGGGCGTTGACGAAGACAACGGTCCAGTCGCGTTGTGGGACGTTAAAGGAGATCTCTTTCTCCTAAACTTTTGGGCTACGTGGTGCGCTCCGTGTATGGAGGAATTGCCCGCGCTTCAGTCCCTTCATACTAAGTTTCAGGCTCGTGGTGTTCAAGTTGTTGGCATCGCCGTGGACGATACCGTTGAAAACGTGAAAGAGGCGGTTCGGCGGTATGGAATCACTTATCCAATAATCATCGATAACAACGCGCAGAGTAAACGCGCGTACCAGGTTAAGGGCTTCCCTGAATCTTTTGTTTTGGACGGTGAGCACCGAGTAATGGTAGTCACCGATCCAGCTGATGGTACACCTCAAACCCGATTATGGGGACCGCGCGAATGGGATTCTCCTCGTGTGGGCGCCTTAGTGAATTCGTTACTAAAGTAGCCGTATGATTCCAACCTTACTAGAACTAGGACCAATTCCCGTAAGAAGTTTCGGATTGATGGTTGCCCTCGCGCTCTTCGCGGGAGCTATTCGCCTTACGTTAAGTTTTCGTCGGTACGGGTTAGACCCTCGATTAGCTGAGCGATACGTAACCGCCGCGGGTGTTTCGGGTCTTCTCGGAGCGCGGGTATGGTACATCGGAGAGAATTGGAGCGAGGTGCAGCACGATCTGTGGGGCGCGATCTTCTCAAGCGCAGGCTTTACCTTCTACGGCGGATTTATCATCGCTAGCATCGTGGTGTATCTACTCGCGAAAAAAGACGGCACGAATATCGGTCGGTTGTGTGACTCTCTCGGGCCGTGTCTCGCGTTGGGCTATGCGGTTGGTCGGCTCGGATGTCAGCTCTCGGGAGACGGAGACTACGGAGTCGCGACGTCCGGATTCTGGGGCATGTCCTACAGCACAGGAGTTGTTCCGACTCCGCCAGGGACTTTGGTTTATCCGACACCGCTCTTTGAATCAACGATTGCGATTGGAGTTCTCTCTATCCTTTCATACGTAGAAAAGAGCGCGACTCTTCTCTGCTTGCCATTTCAGAGATTCGGATTTTACCTCGTCCTCATTTCGATAGAGCGTCTCTTCGTTGAAACGCTTCGCGGTAATCCTGTTGTTGTCCTCGGTATGAGCGAAGCGCAGTGCATAGCTCTCGGGCTTATCGCGTTTGGTGTGCTTCTCATCGGACGCGGTTCTCAAGGCATGTCGACGTTAGAGCGGTAGTATTGCAGAGGCATCATGCGGGAGTATCACTCATCACAACGAAATGGCGCTGGAGAGGATACCCTCTCCGCCCCCTCGATTGGAAGCGGGCTCGCCAAGCTTGAACGACACCGGGCTTTGACAGAACGGGTGCTTGAAAAGCTTCCAACTCTCTCTGCGATCGTGACAACGTCGGATCGAAAGACCTTCGCCAAGCTTCAGCGCCATTTAGAGGTGTGTTCGGCGCGTGTCGAGCTAGAAACAAGAGAGCTTGAGGTTCTTCGTCGAGAAAGAGTTCCGCCGTGCGTATCCGAGGCGATTTCGGCAAGGCGTTCTGAGCTTTCACGACGCGCGGATGTTATCGAGGATCTGATCAAACGCGCCGCCGGTATCTCAATTTCTCTTACGACTTTGCCCTGTTCGGTAGAGATCCTTAAACCCAACCAAAGTAGGGAGTTGTTAAGGGCGTTCACTGACCTCCGGCAAGCTTTTTGGCGGAAGCTTTACGAGCTTCCCATCGTTCAGGAAACGGCGAGAGACTTACTTGCGTACGTTATTAATAGCGACAAAAAAGTAGGTTCTGTGCTGCATGTCTGTTCAGCGAAGGCCGCCGATGAAGACGCTCTTCGAGGTTGTGTTGTCGAAGCTCAGAGAAAAGTGCTGGAGATTCTGAATGGTGTCGAGGGTCGGCAGCCGACGCGGTCGCAAAGGGCCGCAATCGCGAAAATGCTGATCGAGTTGCCCATCGATCCTGACGACGTTAATGAGCTTTTTAGAAAGTGTTGTGTCAAGTTGGAGCAACTTGCAGCGCGTGAGATTGGACTCATACGCGCTCACGGATCCTGTAAGGCCGGGGGGAAGGCTGGGGACAGTACCTACGGGCTGTGGCGAGAGCTCGCTGATGAGCTAGGTGGAAACGCCATCGAAGCTCGCGCTTCGATAGAAGAGCTTACATCTCTGTATGAGCCTTATCTGCGGGTGAAGCAGTATCTCGCGATGTCAAATTACCGGTACGTTTGCGCTCTGGTTGAGAAAAAGGATCGCTACAAAGGATGGCGAGAGGATTTAAAGCAAGACGGAATGATCGGAATGATGCGAGGGATCGAGAAGTTTGACGTTGATAGCGGGAATGCCCTGTTGACCTATGCGTCGTGGTGGGTTTTCCAGATGACGTCCCGAGAATATGATCGCTTGGCCCAATTCGTGACGATACCTCCGTATCAACGAGAACTTCTTGGACAGCTACGGGAGCAGCTCTCTTTTGATGACCGGCGAAGTGACAAAGAGATTGCGGAGACCCTTGGAACGGATCCGGCGGATGTGCGTTACCTAAGGCCCTTTGTTTGCTCCGTAGCGAGTTTTGATGGTATGAGCAACGCGCGTGGGAAGTTCGTTGGTGCTGGTATTTTAGAGGATCGTCGCCCCGTGGACATAGACGATGTTCTCGACCGAGACGCTGGAAGTAAGATCATACATAAAGCTCTTGGGCGGTTGTCAGATCGGGAGCGGCGGGTTCTCGTTCTGCGTTTCGGGCTTGATGGGGAGCCCCCAAAGACCCTTGTAGAGGTGGGCAGAGTTTTTAAACTCACGCGGGAGCGTATTCGGCAGATTCAAGAAAAGGCGCTGGAAGAGTTACGCGGTGGGCCACTCCAGAGAAGGCTTGTTGACTTGATTCCAGATACGAAGGACTAACTCTGTTTTTCTCTCTTTTGGTGTCGGCGGTGGTAGGGCAACATGGAGAGACTGGCATCGCTCATCGCGAGAGCCTGGGAGCTATTACGATGTCCCTTCGGGTAAAAAGTCCACGATTGCCCAAAAGATCCCTTCGTTATTCATACGGAACCGGCCTCCTATGCGTTTTTCTTTTGTCCGGGATGGGGTGTGGTGTAATCAAGAAGAAGCCGGAGGATAAACCTGATGAGCTCTCTGTTGTTGGCAAGGAGATGCCACCGGAGAAAGCAAAAGAGGTTCTGGGCGAAGTTGGAAGTAATTTCGCCTACGGCCCAGGTCTTGGTGATGCCGCGGTCAACCTTGGGACTGTGGTGGTATTCCCCCCGTACATCATCTACCTCCTTGGAAATACCGCTCTTTCGCTGACGGGATATGAGCCGGTTACGGTCTCATCGGTGCTTCCTGAAGAGCAGGGTAGGGCATGGTCTGATGGATATGATACCCTAGTGTCCGGACCAGGCAGGATGGTCGCGGCGATGGCGGGGCGAGAGTATCGTTCACGTGATGTCGCTCAAGAGAAGTTGCGTGAGGTTCTCGCTGACGGAACGCCGGATACTTCTCGAGCGCAGATGAAGGATAAGGGACAATGAGCCGAGTTGGATTAGTTATTAGGGCAGGAAATCAGAAAGTCGTAGCTCGAGCTCGAGAGCTTGTTAAGTGGTGCGCTGACCGAAATCTTGAATTGCTCGTTGACGCTCAGACCGTCAAATCACTGAAGCTCAATGTGCCAGGGCTCTCAAATCAAGAGATCGTAGAACGAGCGGATCCGATCGTTACACTTGGTGGTGATGGAACGTTGATCGGAGTAGCTCGCTTTGTGAAGGGAGCTTCGCCACTTTTTGTCGGAGTCAATTTCGGTAACCTCGGATTTCTTACTGAGGTACGACCGGAAGAATTATTTCATGTTCTAGAGGAGACTCTCGCGAAGAAGGTCTCATCCGCGGAGCGCGGGCTTCTCTATGTGCAGGTTGTAAGAGATGGCGCTGTGGCTTTTGAGTCTCAAGCGGTGAATGATGTGGTTGTGCAGAAAGGCGCTCGCGCCCCGCTACCGGAACTGGATCTCTCAGTTAATGATCACGATGTCGCTCGTATTCGAGCGGATGGTATAATTGTGTCGACACCCACGGGATCGACCGCCTATTCCTTGGCTGCGGGTGGATCGATTGCGCATCCATCATTGAGCGTCATTCTCGTGACGCCGATATGTCCGCATTCATTAACGAATCGTCCCCTTATTTTGCCCGGTTCTAGTACGATAGAGATCGACGTACCTAAGTTCAAAGATGAGCTGTACGTAACCATCGACGGACAGGTTTCGGAAAGGCTCCAGGCAGGTGATATCGTTCGAGTAAGCCAAGCGAAGCAGACCGTGCGGTTCGTTATTTCGCCAGATAAGAGCTATTTTGATATCTTAAGGACGAAGCTTAATTGGGGTGTGCCAAACCGGCCGGATTAACTTGGCATGTGGTAAACGTAGGTCAGTGAAAAGCTCGGACCTGCCGCCACTTTGAGTTGTGTAGTTATGACCATCGAAGAATTTCAAGAGATCGTAGAAGTCGAAAAGCCGTGCTCTCATTGCAAGCGTGTCGCTCGGTATTGTGTGTGTGATTGTGTTACGTCGATAAGGACAAAGACAAAGCTCCTTATTCTTCAGCATCCACAAGAACCAGGAGTTGATATTGGTACCGCTCCGATACTCTCGGCAGCGTTCCCAGGCACGGTTGTGAAAACGGGACTCTCATGGCCAAATCTAAAGAAGATCTTAGGTGCGGACGTCGATCAGAAGCGGTGGGGCGTTCTCTATCTAGGTAGCGTTCGTGTTGAGGATCTGCCGGATACTCGTTCGCTCTTCGCGGTTGATAAGAAGGGTGTACCTCTTGAGCAGAGTGACGCGACTCTCAAACAACTTGAAGGTATCGTTATCCTTGATGGAACGTGGAGTCAGGCGAAGACGCTATGGTGGAGGAACGCCTGGCTGTTAAAACTTCCCCGTCTTGTGCTCAAACCTAAGCTTCGTTCACGATACGACGCGATTCGTAAAGAGCCTCGAACTGGGTGTCTCAGTAGTGTCGAGACCGTTGGTGAGGTGATGAACGTCCTGGAGCGACGCGACGATATTCAAACTCTACTCGAAAAGCCCCTTGAAGAATTGATCGGACGGCTCAAAAAGAATCGACCGGGAGGTGCGCCACCACGGGGAAAAAAGGATTGGCGCAGACGGAGTAGGGGACGGAGATAGGGCCCTTTCAGGTCACGGGCAGGGGGTGCGGGTTTCTCGCACGTTGTTTTGTTTTCAGCGGTAGCCCATAAAATCGTGCGATGTTAGTACGTTGCTTGCTGGCGTACCCTCTTCTTAAGACAGGGCCCTCTCTCTTTAAAAAACGCCGCCTTTCACCGATTTGTACGAGTCGATATTCACTACGGATATCTCTTATCTACGAGCGTCCTCCGCGAGAAAAGAGCTGCGCGTGGCACGATCAACACGTTACAATTCAAGGGTATATTCCGTCAGTCATATGCACAGTAGAAAAGGTCACCAAGACAGTGTTGGTCGGTGTCGCCTCTTTCTTGGGTTGCTGATCTTCTTTGCCTCCTTATTTTCCATAGCATCGTCCTCTCTGGCCGCTCCTGAAAAGACGTCGTTGGATGGCACGACCTCTGGCCCCCCTAAAGCCGACGCATGGCTGCGGAGTCCCGAGGGAATGGAGGTGCCAACCGGATGTATTATAGCTGGTATCTCCTACGCCTTTGGAGAAACGTGTTGGCCCACCCAAAAGGTGAGTGATTGTCGAAGCACTCAGTATACCTGCACCAACGATACCCAGTGTTCCCCTCAGGATGTTTTTAAGTTATCTGGTGTCTCGTGTAGTGATCCGGTAGGAGGCGTGCGCTCTACGTGTTGCGATCCTCCTCCGGCGTGTGATAGGGCGGGAACATGCGTTCAGCCCGCGGCGACCGTGTGCTCTGGTCAAAATCTAAAGACCTGTACCGAATCGCTCTGCGACTGCACCAAACGGGGACAGTGTGAGATCCACGAGCTTAACCCGCTCTTGTGTATGGCGAATATCGGCGGATGTGCCTGCGTCTATCCTGCCCCTCCGAACGACAGCGCCGTAGGGCAGGACCAGTGCAAGCAGGCATGTCAGGAGATCGGCACTACTCAGTTCTTCTACGATTCCCGGGGATATTGTGTCTGCACGGGTAGTGGGCGGGCGGTATGTCCGAATACGGCGATCGGCAAGCCTCTCATGACGGATCTCACCTATCCGAAGACCTGTTCTTCGCTCTCTCTTTCCTGGGCATCTCCCGCACCTCTGGTATACGGTCAGGTGCTTCCGCTCTCGTATCTCAATGCGCAGATAGCCCCAACAGGGGTCTCGGGGACAATGACCTATACTTATAAGGATCCTTCCACAGGTGCAGATATCCTGCTTCGCGCTGGGCACGCATTTGAAGCAGGCACGTATCAATTGAAAGCGGTCTTTACCCCAGAGGATAAGGAGTTGGAGTCTCTCACAGCGACTGTCAGCCTCATCGTCCAAAAGAAAGTATTAAGTATAACTATGCCCAACGTACGTAAGGTCTATGGAGCCGCTAATCCAACCCTCACGTTCGGCGTAACTGGCTTCGTGTTCGACGACACGTTTTTGTCGGTGTTCGGAAATAAAACCCCTGAGACAACGGCAGGAACGGTGAGCGGAGTAGGAAGCTACCCTATAACCTTGACGCTACCGACCGTTAAGAACTACTCGGTATCCTCGCAGCCAAGCGCTACGCTCTTTGTAGATCCGGTTCAGGTCGGTTGTCGTGCTGAGAACAAGAGGATGCTCGTGAATTCAGCGGTTCCGCAATTCACGTATGTGTGTACGCCATTTGTCGGTAGCGACACGACGAGCATCTTTGGGTCTACCGGCATTCTTTCCGCTCCATCGTTGGATACCGCCAAGGCCGCGGACTACACGATTACCTTCGCTCAGCCACCATCACATCCGAACTACACCGTTGTGACGGCCAACGGCACGCTCTCGGTGTATGCGGATTGCGTGGTGAGCAATTGGTCGGTTCCAGGGAACCCCGCGTGTGGAACGACCTATCTGGCTACCCGAACGGTTACCACTCAAGCCGCTAACGGTGGTGCCGCGTGTCCGTACCTCACCGAGACTCGTACCGCGGGCCCCTGCTGCGGAACCGCGCTTGGATCGAAATCGATTGCGTGTTGGTTTAAGACAGGAACCGGCTCGGGTTGTTCGTGTCAACCTACGGCGGCCACCTTGGCGTCTCCGTACTCG
The DNA here is from genome assembly GCA_903920005.1 of uncultured delta proteobacterium. Lineage (GTDB taxonomy): Bacteria > Bdellovibrionota_C > UBA2361 > UBA2361 > OMII01 > OMII01. Next base: position 8,073 of record CAIXKI010000231.1, on the reverse strand, counting down.
ACGCTGCTCACGACAATATCAAACGCTAACCCGGGCTTTCTTGGATGTACCTATTCAGGTGGCGCGGGAGATTCTCTCGTTGGGGTATCCGGCAACTACGAGGGGCGCCTGACGTACTTCGGCTATCAGGATGCAGGATCAATAGTTGGCGGAAACTCGCTCACACAGGCGAGCTATGCATACCTCCTGGATGTCTACGATGTGTCAGCGTGCAAACAAGACTGCGTCATGAGCGCGTGGGCTGATGTTCCAAATCAACCCGCGTGTGGAGCGACAAAGACACAGTCTCGAACGATTATTAAACCTGCCGCGTATGGTGGAGTAGCGTGCGGGCCAACTCAACAAACGATCAGTAATACGAAGTGCTCGGTAACTCTCACGTGGGGGACTCCAGCCGCAATAACCTACGGCACGGCCCTTTCATCGGCGCAATTAAACGCGACCGCTACCTCAAATGGAGCGAACGTTCCGGGAACTTTCACGTACACTTATCCCCTAGGTACGGTGCTCAACGCGGGAACCTTTGCTAATACCGTGAAATTTACACCTAATGATCTGAATACCTATGCCCCTCCTGGTAGTGTCTCGGTTCAGCAGGTGGTCACAAAGAAAGCCCTCGTCTGTACAGCTCTCGATCAGAGAATGGCCGCGGGCACTTCTGCCCCCAATCTCACCTGGGAGTGCGCCAACGGTTTTGTATTAAATCAAACCGCGGCGGTATTTACGACTCAGCCTACTCTCACTTTGAATGGCGCGAATACGAAAGTCGGAGGGAATTACCCGATTACGTTCTCGCAAGCGCCGCAAGCCGCGAATTATACCATCTCTACCGGGGATGGCACGATGCAGGTGTATGCAGATTGCGTTCTGGGTGACTACCAACCGCAGTACTCATGCTATTTTAACGGGGGTGATTTTTCGCAAACTCAGCAGGTTATAACTCCGTCCGTAAATGGCGGAACGTGTAGTCCTCAAACCAGACAGATAGTGTGTCCGAAGTGTCCGTGCGCAGGGTGTGTTGGTGGTTGGCGCCTTGTAGGAGGGCGTTCAACCCTCGCGTCGCTATTCGGACTGGGAGCGAACGATAAGGTTGGAATTGCGGTACGTGATTATAATTTCAGAGAGATATGTAAAAATCTTTTAGGGGCTAACGCTGTTGAGGCTGTTACCTACAGGGATTATCAGGTGATGGCGTTTGACTCACCCGGTGACAATAAATTTTGCGGATTTTTACCGGTAATGGGCGGAGTCTTAAGCTCTCCTCTTCAGAAGGGATGTGTCGCGGCAGATAGTAGCACTGGCTATTTGAGTCAGCTCTATTGTGGTTGCGACATTAATGGACCAAACGTCTGCGGTAATAATCGTATTGATCCGTCTAACTACGAAGAGTGTGACGGAAACGTCTTCCCGGCCGGAGTTTCCGCCTCCGCCGGCTGCACAGCGGATTGCAAGATATTTGCCAAAAAAGTGCCGGTTATTTCATGGGCTCAGCCAGCATCGATAGTCTACGGAACCGCACTCTCTGGGGCTCAACTTAATGCGCGGGCCCTGAATAACGGCATCGAAGTTGCCGGTACATTTACCTATGCTCCCGCTCCGGGAGCGATCCTAGTTCCAGGTTCGCAAAATCTCACCGTTACCTTTGTGCCAACGGATACAGCGCAGTACTCTACCCCTGCCGCCGCCAGTGTCGTTCTCGATGTAACCAAAAAAGGGGTTGTATGCACGGTTGGTAGCGCGAGCAGGGCGTATGGACTCTCAACGAATCCAGCTGTCAGCTTTAGTTGTGCGGGTTTTGTCAGTGGTGATAATTCCACCTCTGGGTTCGGGGCTCCAACGTCTACCGCGAACGCTACAAGCGCTGTTGGATCTGCACAAACCTATACCCTTACCTCGCCGTCATCGAACAATTATATCTTTACCGTGGCGCCTGGTACCCTTTCGATTACACAGGTGCCAGTAACGTGCACCGCTGACAATAAAGCCAAGTCGTTTGGAGCGGATAATCCCCCGCTTACGTATTCATGTACCGGATTCGTTAACTCGGAGAGTGTAAAGACCGCGGGTACGCTCAAGACCGCCGCCGTTAAGACGAGTCCCGCAGGCGACTATCTAATTACTTTTGACGCGGATCCCGTTGTCTCGACTAATTACAAGCTAGCAACTGCTCCCGGTAGTCTGAAAATTGGCGGCTCCGCGGTTAACTGTACCGTCGACGCCAAGAGTCGAGTGTATGGAGACGCTAATCCACCCCTCACGTTTAGCTGCACCGGATTTGTGAGTCCTGATACGCAGTCGTCAATCTTTGGGTCCACTCTGCCGACAACAACAGCGAATAGCACCTCTCCGGTTGGTGCTAGCTACGACATAAAGTTAACTGCGCCGGTCTTAACTAACTATGCCTTCTCGATAGCCAACGCGAAGTTGACGATCGCACCGGCTCCGCTGACCTGCACCGCAGGGACCTATTCACGCCTCTATGGAGATTCCAATCCGACCTTTGGATTCACATGTTCAGGATTGAAGAGCGCGGATACGCAAGCGGGTGTTCTCACGAGTCAGGGTTCTTTTAAGGCCGGACCGGTCACATTGGCGACCCCAGGCGACTACGTGGTGAGTTTCGATACCGATCCTCTCTCAAACGCTAATTACACGGTCAAAACCAATCCAGGGAAGATTTCGATTACCAAGCGTGATGTGACCTGCACGGCGGATTCTAAGAGTATGACTGTAGGGAGCGCGCAACCAACGCTCACTCATACCTGCGCGGGTTCATTCGCGGCAGGTCAAACGCAGAGCGTGTTGGGTACGCCTGACCTCTTTGTAGAGGGAGGAACTACCCAGGCTGGTTCTTCAAACATTAAATACGCGACCGCACCGGTTCATGTCGGTTATACCGTAGCGACAAAATCGAGCGTTATGACGGTCACAAACAAGACCGCCACATCCTGTACATGGGGAACTCCGGCGGCGCTAACCTATGGCACAGGGCTTTCGTCGGCACTCTTTACGGATGGAAACGCAGCGTTTCCGGTGGTAACGCCGAAAATACCCGGCCAATTTACCTTCTCGCACTCCGCTGGACAGGTACTTAATGTCGGTACGGTCACCATGACTGCGACCTTTACTCCCACCGACTCGGCAAACTATGCGGCCTCAACGTGTACCGCTACGCAGGTAATTAACCCTTCGGTGATTACGTGCACGGGGGGGAGCTACTCCCGGCTGTACGGCTCCAAGAATCCAACGGTGGGATACACCTGCGCCGATAGCAAGGGATCAAACGCAGGTGCTCTCATTACTACCGCCGGAGTATTTGCGGCGGGTCCAGCCGAGGATGCGGTGGCGAATACATATTCGGTTGGTTTTACAAACCCTCCAGTAGCTGGTTCGAATTACTCTATCAACGCAGTTCCGGCCTCGATAACCGTTACGAAAGTAAAGGTCGCTTGTTCGGCGGATCCGAAGACGATGATCGTATCGGGCACGGTGCCTACCCTGACCCATACCTGCTCTGGTTTCGTGCTTGGCCATACCTATTCGGTTTTAGGTACGCCGGATCTTTTCGTTGAAGGATCTACCTCAACGGTGGGAACGGCAACTATTAAATATAATGCGGTCCCTACACACGGTGGATATGAGGTAGCAACGACGAACAGCATCCTCACAATCGTCAATAAAACTCAGTCCAAGTGCACGTGGAGTCAACCAGCGGCTATCACCTATGGTGCTGGGTTGAATCCCGATCTCTTTGATGCGACCAAGAGCGCCAGCGCAAAAGAGCAGTCGTCGATCCTTGGAAGCTTTAAGTACACCCACTACGGAGGACAGGTTTTAAATGTTCCAAATGGCGGTTCGGTAACTATGACCGCGACCTTTACACCGCTGGATTCGGTCAATTATGCCGGTACGACATGTTCAACAAGTCAGGTTGTTAATCCCGCGCCCATATCGTGTAAGGGCAAGAGCTATTCGAGGGCCTATGGAGATGCAAATCCAGTTTTTGAATACGTGTGTACGGACGCCAATGGTACTGATGTAACACCGCTCACAACGTCGAATACGAAGGGGGTTTTCGACGTAGGTCCTGCAAAGGATACCGTGGCGGGGACGTACACGGTGGCTTTTACGACACAGCCGTCAGCGGGTTCGAACTACCTGGTGACGACATCTCCCGCCTCTCTTGTGGTTTCCAAGGTTGCGGCAACGTGTACCGCAGACTCTAAGACTGTCACGGTTGGCGCGACTACTCCCGCACTTACCCATTCCTGCGTTGGCTTGGTATTAGGTCAGACAACCGCTGATTTGGGAGCTCCCGATCTCTTTGTAGAGGGGTCCACATCGACGGTAGGCACAGCCGCTATTAAATACCAAAGCGTTCCAACTCATGGCGGATATTTGGTGACAACTAAGAACGGTACTCTCACGGTCCTCGATAAGACCGCAACCAAATGCACGTGGGCGCAACCGGCGGCGGTCACCTTCGGTACAGGTCTAGCCGCGACGACCTTCGATGCAACAGGTGGCGCCAAGGAAAACTCGGGTATTTCCGGCTCGTTTAAGTACAACTATAAGGCTGGCGATCAATTAAATGCCGGTTCGGTTACGATGACGGCGACCTTCACGCCAACAGATACCGCAAAATACGCCGGAACTACCTGCACAACCGTACAGGTAGTCAATAAAGCTCCAATTATCTGTAGTGGAAAGTCGTATGAAAGATATATCGGGTTCGCGAATCCGAACTTTGGATATACGTGTGTGGATAGTAAAAACGGAGATGCCAGCCCTCTGATATCTACCGCAGGAACGTTCACCGCTGGTCCCGCACTAGACGCTCCCGCAGCTACATACAACGTGGATTTTGCGACAGCGCCGGCTTCGACTTCCAACTATGCGGTGACGACAAATCCAGCGACGCTCAAGGTAACCGGAAAAGCGCCTACTAGTTGTAATTGGGTTGTGCCGTCCGCAATTACGTATGGAACGGTGCTTCCGGCGGCCACCTTTAACTCCAGCCTGGGAGGAGCTAAAGAGTCGTCGTCTATTCCTGGCAGCTTTACGTATACCCATCAAGCAGGACAATTACTTGATGCTGGCACTCATACTATGACGGCGACTTTCGCCCCGACAGACACCGCGAAGTATGCGGGTTCTCAATGTTTCACAACACAAACTGTGAATAAAGCTAACGCGCAATGTTCTGTAACGAATGTGGAAGTTTTGGATGGAACAGTGCTTGGCACCTCTCTGTTTGCAAGTAGTGCAGGAGGAGTTGGAGGAACGTTTGCGTACTCGTTCACAAGAAGTGGTGCCGCGATTTCAGTTGGAACCGTGTTAAAGGCTGGAGATGTCATTAATGTGGGCGCTCTCTTCACGCCCTCTGCGTCGAATAACTATAACGGATCGACCTGCTCTGGTATTATTAACGTGAAGGCGAAGACCGCAGTTTCGTGTACCATGTCGACCCTCGATATATCGGTCAATGAGACGGTAACGAAAGCGGCTCTTGAGGCCAAGAGCGCGTTCACGGCAGCTGACTCTGCCGCATTAGCGGGTACTTGGTCTTACAAGTACACCTATACAAATCAAGCAGTTACGTACGGCATCAAGGTGGCTAAAGGTTCCTACGGAGTAACTGCTACCTTTGTTCCGACAAATTCGGCGCAGTATGCCGAGGCGTCGTGTGCAGGAACGCTTAGGGTTTCGGATTGCTCAATCGCTAATCAGGCCACTGATTGTAACGACAATAACGATTGCACTACTGACACGTGTTCAGCCACAGCGAGAACGTGCGCAAAAACCTATCTTGGAGAACAGGGCTCGTTGGGTCTAACGATGACGATCGTGTGTTCAAACACGTTGACTCTCAAGTGGAACGATACTCTAAGGTGCGTTAATCCATCCGAGAGTCCTCAGTACGCTCTTGGAGTGGATAGTGTAACGTTGCCATCGTCCCCCAACAATCCAGGTAATCTGAAGAGTATGTCCACGGTAAAGGTAGATCGATCAGGCTGTTCCGGAGGAACCTGCACGCAGGTCTTTATCGATATCCCTGGTATCTATTTCGAAAATGGTAAGACGGTATACGGAGGAGTTGGCTCCATAATCATGGGGGCTCTTCAGAAACAGTCCGCAACGTCAGCAAATGGAATATGCGCTGCTATCTGCGTTGAAGATGGAAGTTGCAGCGCGTCTGATATGATGGCCTCAACCATTAACTCAAAGTGTGATTGTTGCTACAAGAAGGCCGATAGCGTGATCGATAAGAACACGTGCGAACGCTTCGCAAGCTACGCGCCGGACCAAGGGCTGACCTGTAACTGTCCAGATATCGCTCCGTGTCCTCGCGGCAATATCGTACTGAGCAATGGTCGATTGGTGTGTGGCACCACGCTGCAAGAGTTGTGCGGTAACGGGTTTATCAATGAAAATGTCGGTGAACAGTGTGACGGGACACCGCTTCCCGCGAATGCTCCTTCGGGTAGCACCTGTACCGCAGGGTGTAAACTCAACACCCCGCCACCTCCAAGTTGCGTCGCTACCTACGGTACCAAGGTAGGGTTTGTAACGCAGACAGTACCAAAGGGGCCAATGACCGGAAGGACGCCTTCCTACGTGTGCTCGCAAGCAAGTGTCAATTTACAACCAACTGTCGACACTTGGACAACGGATGGACTGACCGTAGTGGTTGACGTTCCGGTGTATGTGTACGGGTGGGATAGTGTTAAGAAGGTTGATACGGTGAGCTGCTCTGCTACTGCGTGTGGCTACCAGGGCGCCGGTACCGGTACGGGAGGAAGTGGGGCACTCTGTGGAAACGGAGTGATTGACACGGCGGTGGGAGAGACGTGTGACACGGGTAACGGAGCGACTGCGGGGTGTAGGTCAGGATGCAAATGCGTGGGTTGTAAACTTGATTGCACGGGTGGAGGATGTAAGACGCTCGTAGGAATTCAATGCAACAACCGGGACGCCTCGGAGAACGTGAAGTGCACAACAAAAACGTCGTGGGGGCCGACAGCTATTGTAACTGATGTATCAGGAACCCAGACCGATTGTAGAGATGATAATTGTTGTCCTTCGCAGGGTGTGGACTCGGCGAGTGTAACCCTCGGCTTCGGTAAATTGAATTGCATGAAGTTTACGACGGCGTGTCCTAACAATAAAGGAAAGTTACTTGTCCCTGATGGGTTTCAGTACTCGCATTCTCCAACGTGGGTGTATAACCAATCCGTCGGTCAAACGGAGATCGGATATCAGTATCGATGTATCTCGCCGGGAGACGCGGGGTGTGATTGTGCTAATACTGTCGGGATGAATGGGTGCCCGCTAGCTTCTACACCCGCGCCCAAATAGTCGGACTGCGCTTAATCTGTAGGGCTATCCCCTCGCGTTTTGAAGAGCCGCTTTAGAGAACTCGTCGTAGAGCTCGGGCGAGTCCTTATAGAGCCCCCGTCTGAACGACGTAATCATCGGAGAATCGTAGTCCTGCAAGTTTCTCATAACCGCGCAGAGGTGCGTGGCGCTCATGAGCACGGCGATTCCCTTTGGCTTGATAGCCTCCTGGAGTGCTGTGCCGATCTGGTGGGTAAGATCTTCTTGAACCTGTAATCGTTGAGCGAAGAGATCGACGAGCTTTGGGATCTTTGAAAGTCCGAGGATCTTTCCGTTTGGGATGTAGGCGATCGAACATTCGCCAAAGAAGGGGAGGAGGTGATGCTCGCATACAGAGAAGAATTTCATGCGAAGCACCATAATAGGGTCAGTTGATTCAGTTGAGAACAGGGCGTCGCCGATGACGTCGCTTGTGTCTCTCTCGTATCCTGAGAGGATCGTTCTGAGCGCTCCAGCGAAACGCTCGGGTGTCTTGACGAGCCCTTCCCGTTTCGGATCTTCGCCGATAGCTTTGATAATTATGTGGCCAACTTTCTCTAGGGGGTCTTTCATAGATACTACCTCTATCTCTTTGATGTTCCCTTGCGGCTGCCCGGAGTGCAACGCCTAATTGTACCTGGAGGGCCGGCGGCCTCGCCGGCCGCAGGTACAAATGTTTCGATGTGATTGATGTCG
>CAIXKI010000230.1 GCA_903920005.1 uncultured delta proteobacterium | reverse complement strand
TACTCATCAAGCTCAATCAGATCGGAACCCTAACCGAGACGCTTGAGGCCATCAATCTTGCTCACAAGAACGGTTACCGCTCGGTCATGTCTCACCGCTCGGGAGAGACTGAGGACACGACCATCGCCGACCTCGCTGTAGCAACAGGATGCGGTCAGATTAAGACCGGGTCAGTGTGCCGAAGTGAGCGAACAGCGAAGTACAATCGATTGCTCTGGATCGAGACCTTCCTCGCTGGCCAATCAATCTGTGAGAACCCATTCGCATAATGAGTTGGTTAATAACCCTCCTAGCGGCGGCGCTAAACGTCGCCGCATGGGGAACTCCAGGTTCTCTTGAGTGCGCGGCTCTCGGATGGAGCTCGATAGCGCTTTTCGTTATCGCTCTCTCCATCAGTCAGGCGCGACTGAAAAGACTCTTTACCGCGGGCTGTATAACCTATGTCGGTGGGTTCTATTGGCTCTTCTGGACGATTAAAGATTTCGGAGGATTTCCATTAATCGCCGCGATTCCGGTCTTCCTCCTATTCGTCTTCGGTAGCGCCGTTCAATTTCTTATCTGGGGGTTCGTGTGGCAGCACCTTCCCGCTCTTTTCGCGCGACTGGGCTTAACAACCGCTTTTTCATGGCTCATTGCTCATCACTTTTGGATTAAGATATTTCCGTGGGACTTTGGGCACACACAGCTCGCCTTCAGTCCATTTGTTCAGATTGCGGACGTAGTCGGCGTTACCGGCATCACGTTTGTGATGATGTGGGTCGCCGAGGCGATGATAGCGCGGAGACGCGTGGCTCCAACGGCGGTCGCAGCGGCTCTTATCAGCTTCATCTCCTCACTGTCGTATGGTATCGCCATGCGGGAGAAGATCCCGAACGTTCCCGGAACGAACCTCAAGACGTATCTCGTTCAGGGCAACATCTCTCTTCACCGCAAACACAACCTCCAATACTTCACCGTTAATCGAGAGCAGTACCTGAAAATCAGCGCGATGGTCGCCGAGAAAGATTCGCTCGTCGTCTGGCCTGAATCGACTATTACGGAGTTTATCCCCGCGTCAACACGTGACGCGAAGTCTTCAGAACTGCTTCCATTCTTAAACAATGGGTCCGCGTTTCTTGTTGGAGGGCTGACCTTTCAGTCGCGCTCAGAATATTACAACAGCTCTATACTGATCCGGCCCGACGGTTCTGTCGCCGAGCCGTACCACAAAATGATCTTGATGCCTTTCGGAGAATACACTCCGCTCTCATCAGTGATACCTTTCTTAAAAGACATTAACGCGACTGCTGGCCAGTTCACCGCGGGGGACGCTCCCAAGGTTCTTTCATTCCCGCTCTCATCAGGTGTCGAAGTTAAGGTCGCTCCCCTCATTTGCTACGAGGATATCATTCCATCGCTAGCCAGCGAGGCCGTACAAAAAGGAGCGGAGGTCCTCATCAATCAGACTAACGATGCCTGGTTCGGAGACACGGTCGCTCCGTATCAACACCACCTCATCGCGAGCTTCCGAGCTATTGAAACACGCCGATACCTCCTTCGCTCGACGAACACCGGGCTCACAGCGGTCGTTGATCCGATTGGACGAACAGTTGTGTCACTCGCGCCATATTCGGAAGGAGTACTCCCCATGGATATAAGTCTCTCGTCGTACCGCACGATCTTTTCACACTACCCGATCTCCCTGGGATGGCTGTTCATCGCGGCCGCCGGAGCGCTTATTGTTGTAGCGCGGGTAATACGACGCAGATAACTATCGAAAGGCGCTGTTCCGATCATTGTTTTGACGCCGATACCGTCTTACATCCTGCCGGCATCCTGTTCGTGTGCATGTCAATCATCTTTACCGTAATACCATTTGCACCAAGGGGCGGACACGCTACGGTATATCGACGAGTGTATTCTTTGTATTTTCTCTGGGCTGTGAAGGTTCTCGTACCCGCAGGTAGGACAAAACGCTCTCCCGGTTTCAAGATCGCGTAACCGCCACCTCCCAAGACGGAGATCACGTTGAACTCTCGATCCTGCGAATCGTTCTTAACTAAAATGCGTCCAGGTGGAGCAGCTTCCTCGGAACAGCCCACCGCCATGGAGACACCCAAGTAGAATAAGAGTGAGCTTATGCGCGGTCCTCGAACAATTCCCATGCGACCAATAATAATAAAACATCGGTAGGCTTTAAGGGGTGGCGCCAAAGGGTTATAGCCACACCCACTACCTCGCCACAACGGGCTCTTCGCTTGAGAACTATAGCATTTGACAGAAATACGACGCGAAATTACGGCCAACTGAGATACGAACGATTAGGTTTCCTTTCTTGTAAAAGCTTAAGGATTTAGCGGCTTTTCTGGGGGGCAATTGCTATTTGGCATGCGTCCACCCTTCCTATGATCGGGAGCTCCTCGAAGGGACAACTAGATTGAGAGATTTCACTCGCTACGGACTTTGGTCACTCGTTATAATCAGGCCCCTCTCTTTTCCACTTTGGTTCTTTGTGAGTCTCGCCGATAGCTCAGCTAAAGGGAGCGGATCATGGGCTAGTTGTAACGTTCCCATCGATAGTGCCCAAACAGATGTAGATGTTCATTACGACATGAGTTGTAGATGGGCGTCATACTACTACGTTGTCTAAAGGTAGCTGACGATGAAGTCATTTAAGATACTATTCTCCAGGGCATTTCTCGTTTCCCTTCTTGCCGCGACTGCCCACACAGTTACGGGCTGTTCAAACCCTCAACCTGGTCCAGACAAGAGCGCGGCAGGAGCTATCCTGGGAGCCGCTTGGGGCGCGGGCGCCGGTGCGGTCATTGGAAATCAGGTATCAATTCCCGATAAGGGGGTGGCGGTCGGCGCTGGATTCGGAGCTACCGCCGGACTGCTACACGGCATGGGGTATGACCTCGTTGAGGGCGTCCAGCTTGAGCAGAACCGACAATTAGCATCGCTGAAGATACAGGCAGCCGCCAATCAACGTGAGCTGGAAAAATTACAGGGACACCTTGATAACGGCCGCGGTCGAAATGCTGTCGACGGAGTATACCAAGTGTTTTTTGACGAGGATCAAACAAATCTTCGTTCCGGAGCGGTCTCTAATCTGGAGACGATAGCCGAGGCTATCAAGGGTAGTAGCTCGATACGAACAGTGTATGTAGCTGGACACACCGACGACACCGGGAATACAAAATATAACGAGACCTTATCACAGGCTCGCGCGTCCACGGTCAGCGCATACCTCGCGGCGCGGGGAATCGCTCTCGACCAGATCGATGTGAAGAGTTTCGGAGCCACGAAGCCGATCGCTACCAACTCAACACCCGCGGGTCGCCAACTCAATCGAAGAGTAGATGTTTACATTTCTCGATAAGGTGAATGGGTGATACAACTACCGTAGGAACGTTGTAGCACCCCCTGCTCTATATCAGCATTTCAAGGGAGGAAGTATGTCCGCAGCATTTATCGTCGATGCCGTTCGCACTCCACGAGCTCGCAAAAAGGGGAGATTCGCGAAGATTCATCCCGTAGATCTCTTTACCTATCCTCTGAATGAGATCGTCCGGAGACATAACGTCGATCCTTCATGGGTCGAAGACGTACTCGTTGGATGCGTGACTCAGGTTGGCGAGCAGGGTTGGTGCGTTGGTCGAGCCGCTGTTCTCGCCGCTGGTTGGCCCTTCACCGTTCCGGCTACCACCATCAATCGTCTATGTGGTTCTGGCCAACAGGCCGTTAACTTTGCAGCGGCGAGTATTCAAGCAGGTCAATACAATCTCGTCGTCGCGGGCGGACTTGAGCATATGACTCGCGTGCCGATGTTTTCGGACGCCGGAGGAGAAGAGAGTCTCATGCTCAAGCATTATCACCCAGACCTTGTGCAACAGGGATTGGCGGCGGAGATATTGGCTCAAGAATTTACCGTCACCCGTGAAGAGGCTGATAATTTCGGGTACCTCTCACAGGTGCACGCAAAGAGAGCGCATCTGGAGGGACGCTTCAAAAAAAGCATCGTCCCGATTCCCTATAAAGATGATTCGGGGAATGATCATGTTCTTTGGCACGATGATAATCCCCGCCACGATGCCTCATTTGAGACCCTTCAGAGCTTGAAACCAGTTTTTAAGGAGGACGGCGTCATCACAGCTGGCAACGCGTCCGCTATCGTCGATGGAGCCGCGACAGTCCTTCTTGCGAGTGAGAAAGCTCTCAGTGAACATAACCTAAAGCCCCGGGCGCGCATCGTGTCTCAAGCGGTTGTGGGATCGCCTCCTCGCATCATGTTGACCGGCCCGATCGAAGCTTCGAAACAGGCGCTCTCCAAGGCCAATCTTCTGCCTCACCAGATCGACGTGTGGGAAGTGAACGAGGCATTCGCTCCGGTACCACTCGTCGCAGCTCGAGCGTTACGCATCGATCAGATGAAGATGAATATTAACGGCGGAGGAATATCCCTCGGACATCCACTAGGGGCGACCGGCGCCATGCTCATAGGAATGGCGATCGATGAGCTTGAACGTTCTCAGAAGCGCTATGCGCTCGTGACGATGTGTATCGGCCTCGGGATGGGAATCGCAACCGTCTTGGAGCGCGTGTGAGTGTTACTCTTCACGCTGATGACGCGATGAGAATAGTATGAAGCAATGCAGGTGGTTAGGGGTGGCTAGAATCAATTCATGGTCGTGCCATAACCAGCCGATTATACTTCAAGAAAAGGAAACCTCGGTATACGTGTCGTCGCGCGTCCGTTTCGGCGAAGTGAGCGTATCACGCGGTAAGGATTCTACCGGTTGGTTTTGTTGAGATGCTAAGAACCTTAGAGATCTTATTCTTACAGTTCGTTGAGTGGTTCTACTCACTCGGCCCCGCTGTGGGATTGGTCACCCTTGGTATCGCAGGCGTGGCGGGAGTTCTCGCGCAATTTCTCATCACGGGGAGCACAACCTTCGGAAAAACGTTCGTGCCGGGCGTCGTCGGGGTCCTCTTGCTTGCTGCCGAGAGTGCTCACTACGGAAGACCTGAATGGGTGAGAGAGCACGCTCAGGGACTACAGGAGGCACTTCGATCCTCAGATTCAACTCTCTCCTCCGTTCCGATTATCGAACCTCTACTCAGTGTGCTGATAGCTCCAGCCGGGAGTCGATACATCTTTGAGGAGTGCCTCTTCGTTATTATCTTCGGATACCTTGCGTTGGTTGCTCGTCACAGTTGGACCGGATACCGCACCACCGGTATCCTGATGGGTGACGTATCGGTATCGGGAATCTTTAAAGATAAAAACCGTCGTCCTACCCGTTCTAAGACCAACGAGCTCGGCTCTGGAGATCTTGCTCGTACGGACCAGATTGCTCTGTGGACAAAACCATCCGGCAAACCGGGAGATACTCACCTCTACGTCAACGAGTTGCGAGGCGGTGAAGGAATCGCCTTCAATCAAACAAAGCTCGTCATTCCCCGTGAAGAACGTAACAGACACGTTCTTGTTGTGGCGAAAACCGGTAGCGGTAAAACAACTAAATTCATCGACCCTATCCTGTATAATGACTGCCTTGACCCACAGCGATCAACGATCGTTATCGATTCTAAGCCGGACATGTGGGGCAAGTTCGCAGCAATGACGCGGAAATATAATCCTGAGAAAAACATCCTTCTCTTTAATCCGCTCGACCGAGCACGATCACTAAGCTGGAACATCTTATCCAAAATCGAAGATGACACCGACGCGAAGCTCATCGCCAATACCGTCATCATGGCGACAGACCAGCCACAAGCCAAATCAGATAGCCCGTTCTTCCGAAACAACGCTCTCGCCATTCTCAACTCAATCATGGTGGGCCTCCTCCACGATGAGAACGAAAAGCTTACGATGCCCCGCATCCATGAGCTTGTGCAGTCAGGAATGAAACCGCTGTGCGACTGGCTTGAGCAACATCCAGCCGCGATTCGAAACACGAGAACCTTCGTAGAGCTCGCTCGTTCAGGCTCTCAAAACGCAGACACGATTATGTCTGAGTTGAGTATGCGGTTGAGCGCGTGGGACCTTACTGCTATCCGCGCAACAACTGACATTGACGAGCTGGATATAGAAGACCTGATCTCCAAACCCACCCTCTTCATCGTAGAACTTCGAGAGTCCGAGTTGGAAATGCTTCGGCCGATGGCGAACGTTATCGTGGTAGAGCTCCTTCGCTTTCTTACCAAGAGAGCCGAGCAATGCCCTGGCGTTAAACTTCCACGCCCTGTAGGGCTCGTTATCGACGAGTTCGCGAGCGCTCTTGGACGACTTCCTGATATTCAAGTTAAGCTGAACACCCTTCGCTCCCGTAACGTGAGCATCGTCGCCGCGATTCAATCAACCGCGCAAATTAAAGCAAATTATAGCGATGACGCCGACTCGGTACTCGCGGGCTTCAGCACCAAGATCTTCATGCCAGCTCTCGACCTGACCGACGCGGAATGGGCATCTAAAGAGAGCGGTCAGATGACTATCCGCTTTCAGACTCAATCAACGGGCGCTAATAGAAAGCTCATCGAAGTATTCGCCAGCCGAAACGATAGCACGCAGGAACAGGTACAACAGCGCGCGGTGCTTACGCCAGACGAGATCGGACGACCGGTAGATAACATCTGCACATTTTTCATGCCGAACACCCCAGTGTTTCAAGGGCATCTCATTCCGTTCTACAAGATTCCGGAGATGGTTAAGCGTATTAGCGAGTTCGATAACAACGAACTCAAGCTTCGAGACGCTCCGATCCAATACGATGAGAAACCCGTTGAGATTGCGCCCGCTGCGAGCAGTGGTGGAGGAGGCGGAGGAGGAGGGAACGGGCTACCAAGCGGAATCACCAACACCGCTGGCTGGACCGACCAACAGGTATCAACGAAACTGGAAGAAGTTAAGAAGATTCTCGACTGGGACAACACCACTGGAAGCGCCCGAAAATGGTGGGAGGCCTTTGAGAACGAGAATAAAACTCGTATGCCCCTTGTTCTGCGCCTCGCGGAGGAATTACAAGTTCGCAAAGCAACGATTACAGAGTTCTTCCTCGCCTACGTCTACAGCAACACTGACAACATTCAAGCAAACCTAAGCTATCTCGATTACACCCGACTCAAAAAAGAAGAAGAAAAAAAGAAGAAGGAAGCGGCAGCGAAGTCAGGGGCCGCTGACGGAGAGCGGTGGTAGTTGGGCAGCGAGCCTTTTGAGGCCAGTGCGTTGCATTTGTACCCGCGGCCGGCGAGGCCGCCGGCCCTCCAGGACGCGGGTAAACCGATCGAAGGACCGAGTTATTGCGAGGCCGCCGACCCTCCAGGACGCGGGCAACCTGATCGAAGGACCGAGTTATTGCGAGGCC
>CAIXKI010000229.1 GCA_903920005.1 uncultured delta proteobacterium | reverse complement strand
TGAGTTTATCAGATTTTTTAAAGAGCTGATGCAGAAAGCGAGAGCGGTACGGCAGCGGTGGAAGATGGGGGATGTTACTGTTCCATATCCACCTGGATTGTATCCACCGTCAATGCCGAAGTTAGCCAATGCTCTTGGGCGCTAGCCCTTGTCCTACCGGACGTTTGCGTTCTCCGACTCGCAGGGTGGACGTGTATCTAAAATCTGCGACTCTATCGACAGTTCCACCTATAAATGCGTCCTTCTCCGTGATCCGTCCGGGCTCGGCCCCTACTTCCGACTAGGATTGTCGCAGTAGCCCCGGTACAGAGAGGGAAAATGCGTCCTTCTCCGTGATCCGTCCGGGCTCGGCCCCTACTTCCGACTAGGATTGTCGCAGTAGCCCCGGTACAGAGAGGGAACCGCGCTACTCGTCCTCTTCGCCCGAGGTCACGCTCTGACGGAGGAACGCAAAGCGTTCCATCCCTTGAGACTCGACCACGAGACGGATTCCCTTGGCGAGGTCTCCCTTAGCGATTGCATCTTTAAATTGAGATATAGTGGTCACGTCTTTACCGTTTACGCTCACAATGATGTCGCCTGGTCGAATCTCCGCTTTGGCCGCGAGTCCTTGAGGAGCGACCTCTGTTACCATGAGACCGGTGGTTCGCGTAGACTTCGGTTTGCGAGCACCGCCGTCGCCCAGGGGTTCGATGGTGAGTCCGAGATCCTCGTCTTCACCTTCCTCGTTAACCTCTGGAGCGTCCTCTGGCTGTGACGGCAGCTCTCCGATCTCGACTTTAACGGTGTCCTTGCGACCATCGCGAACGATAAGCACGGGAAGGTCTGTTCCAGGCTTGAGAGAGGCGATGAAGTTTCGGAGCTGGTTCACGTTTTTAATTTGCTCCTTGCCAGCCTGTACGATGATGTCACCTTGCTTTATGCCGGCCTTTTTCGCGGGCCCCTTCACATCAACGTGTCCAACGAGCGCGCCTTCGGTGCTCGGATAGTTGAATGAGCTCGCTAGGTCCTCCGAAAGGTTTTGAATTCCTACTCCGAGCCATCCGCGGGTTACTTTGCCCTTCGAGATGAGGCTCTCCATGACCTGCTTGGCCATGTTGATCGGGATCGCGAATCCGATACCCATGTAACCGCCCGATTTGGAAACGATCGCGGTGTTGATACCCACCACTTCGCTCTTTAGGTTTACTAGGGGGCCGCCGCTGTTACCCGGATTGATAGCGGCATCGGTTTGGATGAAGTCCTCATACTGACTTCCACCCGAGAGGGCGCGCCCCTTGGCGGAAACGATTCCCGCCGTAATAGTATTGTCGAGGCCGAAACTTGCGCCGGCGGCCACGACCCATTCCCCGATCTTAAGCTTTTCGGAATCTCCGAGCTTCGCTGGTTTTGGGAGGCTCTCTTTGACTTTTATCTTAATCACGGCGAGGTCGGTGCGCGGGTCGCTTCCGACTACCTTCGCCTTCACGGTCTTCTCGTTGCTGAACCGAACCGTTACTTCGTCGGCATCTCCAATGACGTGGTTGTTCGTGAGGATGTGTCCTTGCTCGTCAACGATTACTCCTGTACCTAATCCACGTTGTGGAGTAGGGACCATCTTGTCCATGAAGTCTTCGCCGAGAAAATCTTTGAGGGCTTCATTTCCTTTGGAGTTCTTCTTGACCTTTGTCTCGGTTGAGATCGTCACAACTGATGGAGTGATCCCTTCGGCCACCTGTTCAAACGCTTGAGAGAGCTCTTCTGCTAGACGTGTGCCCGGGGATGTCGTTTCGGCTAAAGCTGGTGAAGCGAGCGCGGAGAGTGCGAGGGCGGCGAATGAGAGTACTGTCTGTCGCATGGTCGGTCGTTGTGCCTTTGGTGTTGTGGAGGGATGATTTTTGTGGATGAGATTAAAAACCAGGGCTTGAGCTTGTCTATCTACATTCATAAATCCAAAAACCGCCACAATTACATATATTTGGGATAAAGGTCGTGTAGCATGAAAGACGTGCGGCCGAAAGAAAAATTCAGGCGTTCAGGATACAGGTATGACAGGGGTTCGAAAAATGCTTTATCTCCACGGTCTGGGCTCCGGGCCAGAATCCCGTAAAGCACAACTGATAGGGGAACATTTTACTACGCGTGGGTATGAGGTAGCACTGCCATCCATCAGTCTACCATCGCTCGAAGAGCTCTCTCCGCAAGCGGCCGTGTTGTTCGTCTCTGAGAAGATTAAGGCGAGTCTTCAGGGAGAATTTGTACTTATTGGAAGTAGTTTCGGGGCTTTTGTCGCAAACCATGCGCTTCGCCTCCTCCGCGAGGAAGAGCGAATGCAGGTTGCCAAATGTGTCCTTATCGCCCCCCTCTTTGACCCGTGGGATACCCTGGGAGGGCTTCTAACCCCTGACCGGGAGCGCGTCTGGAGAGAAAAAGGCACGTTTCCGATAATCGATCTTGGCAAGGGACGAGAGGTGCCCGTGCACTATCGTTTCGTTGAAGAGCTGCGGGAACTCTCTGTCTCGCCGATTTTATACGAGGTCTCAACATTGATCGTTCATGGCGCTAAAGATGAGGTCGTCCCGGTCTCCCAGAGCCGGGAGTTCTCATCGACTCGGCCTTGGGTGAGGCTTGAGACCTTCGAGGATAATCATCAGCTCCTGAAGGACCCGGACGCGCTTCTTAAGGTTTTGGAAGGATTTATCCTTTCGGAGAATCGTCAGTCGCGTTAGTTGCTATAGTGAATCATGAAGATATCGACCACTACCCGTATTCTTGTTCTTGCTGGGATAGCGCTAGGGCTGGCGATGGCTCTGCTCCTGCATGGGTCCTCAGGGAGTGGGTATAGTGGCGTCCCTTGGAGTAGGGGGTCGGCCCCCGAGGATCTCGGCGGCTCACATTCCGTGTCGCAAAAGCCGACCACTGTTCCGCTAGTGCCCAGAGCTGAGTCCAATTCGCTATCCGCGTACGATGCCGCCTTCTTTGATGGAGGGGATCCCGGGGAGCCTCCAACGCCGGAGGCTGCGCTCCCAACGAGTACGCCGACAGCCAGCGAAATGGATGATGATACTCCCGGACCAGCGCCAACGAGTGGGAGCAACGGGGGGTCGTTAACGGTTGCGCCTCCGCAACCAACCCTCTCTCCCGATCAGGAGATGCTCGGAGCGGTTGCTGTGTCGCGTTCCAGTGCGCCGCTTATACTTCCTACGCCACAGAGAACCGCTTCAAATGCCCTTCCGTGGGTATCGGGGCAGGCGCGCGGGTATGCGATGCTCTACGCCCTGCAGCCTGAGGCGCGCGCCGTTACTGAGTCGAACATCTCGGCGCTACTGGCTTCGCGTGTCCGCGAGCCGTATATCGCGGTTCTTATTGATGGTACGTTTGGAAGGGATTTTACCTATCTTCGGGACATTATTACGCGACTGTCGGGTGACGGACGTCGTTTGACCCTCTCTTTATATCTCGCGAACGGAGCGTCGCAACGAAATCCGGAGACGTTGATTGAAGCGCCATTCGTGCGCGAGGATCCGGTCCGTTTTAGAGGGTTGATTCGTCGCACGGGTACGCAGGTTCAGCAGCAATATTCTCAGATCGCTCGGGACGCTCGCGCGATTTTTGAGTTCAGCCTTGAGACTAACCCTGAAAATACAAACGTAGCCGTAGTGATGCTTGAGGATAATCTTGATACGGAGTCCTATCGAGTGATGCTGGGGTTAGCGAACGCAGAGCTTGATGGAGTTGCTACGATCTACCGAAATCCTTGTAATGGGTGCGGAGTTTCGGGCACTGATGATGAGACGCTAGGGCAGCCGCGAGAGGATCATCGGAGAGAGATTTTCCCGGCTCTGGACGTTAACGACGGATTTACCCTTGATGGAACAGGTTTCGAGTATCCGAATCGCCCGGCCTCTCAATCGATCTCCTCTGGCACCTTGGAGGCGATGTTGCAGGACTCGTACAAGAAAGGATTGGCGTTCTTCGGTTTGTGGCGTTTCGGTTGGCAGGGACTTGTGCAAGGACAGGGGAATCCCTTGCCATCCAAGAGGATATACATTCCATCAACTCCGGATGAGATGGAGTATGAGATTCAGGTCTTGAGGACGGGGCTCCCGCCAGAGGAGGAATCAATATCCGATGAATCTTCTGCCCCCGAGGATGCCATGCGGATTTTTCAGGAAAAATGATGAGCTGATTCGGAGCGCGTCTTGTATGATACGGTGAGTCAGCGCGTTTGATTTAAGGATTTTGAGCTCTATGATCGAAGCTTCGTTTGAGTCGCTGGTGAGTAATGTAATAGCTGCGCTGCGCGCGAGTCCGAGTAGTCCTTTCTCCCTTGAGACGGCCTTTTCTATCGTTAGCCAGAAAAAAGCAGAACGAGAGGTGGTGCTTTCGGCTCTTGTTCAGAAAGAACGACCGTCCCAGGAGATGTTTGATCTTCTAATGGTGTTCGATGTGGTGGCCGCGACGTGT
>CAIXKI010000228.1 GCA_903920005.1 uncultured delta proteobacterium | reverse complement strand
GGACTGCAACTTCGTTGGAGCCCACGAAAAAATCCTCAGCGTATCTCAGAGGATACGCCTCCGGTTTTTTCGCAATCTCCGCCTCGTTTCGTCTCAACGATCAAAATGCTCACGACGGAACCATTTTTCACCACCCTGCTAAAGAACCTCAGAAATGCGGTCCAATACCTGCCCCGGGCTAATCAGTCGCATACACAGCTTATCGAGCCCAGGACACACCCGTCTCCGACAGGGAGAGCACCCGACAGCTGACACGACCGAGAGCTGCTCGCTCCCCCGAGGGGCGTTACGCTCTTTAGGAGTGGGTCCAAACAGGGTGACATGAGGAACCCCCAACGAACCCGCGATATGGGCTGGGCCCGAGTCAGGGCCAACGCACACCTTTGCCCCATGAATAATTCCAACGAGGTCCTTAAGGGAGGTCCTCCCCACCGAATTTACGATCCTTAACGGCGACCGTACCTTCTCAAGTCGAGAAGCCATCTCAATCTTTGATGTATCTCCGAGCAGCACCGCGACCCTCACACCTGAAAGTTGAGCCTGCTCAAGAAGAGCGGCATACCCCTCCTCTGGCCAATCCTTCGAGTCGCGAGAAGATCCGAGTATCAATCCGAGGTACGGCTCCTGGAGCTGAGATCGTAGATCGTCGGCCACCCCATCTAAGGTCAAATGAGACAGCCCACCATCAAGAACTTCCGGTCTCTTGATTCCTAATTGCTCAACAAACGAGAGATAGTGCTCTATCTTAGAGCTTCCATCGCCTCGCGCAGGAACATACTCCGTGTTAAAGAGCCAGTTCCCCTCCTTCGCGTCCTTTCTATGAAATCCTATCCTTCGAGGCGCGCGAGACATCCACGAAAAAAGCCCGCTCTTTCCGTGGCGCTGTAGATCGAGCGTTACATCGAACGTGCGAGCGGTGAGTTCCCGCCGCAATCCCCATACCCCTCGCACTCCGAGAACTCGATTGAATATCAAAACTTCGTCAATACCGGAGTGAAGCGACACGATCCCTGAGCAAGCCGGCTCCACAAGCCAGGTAATATGCGTCTTCGGATTATGCGCCTTGATCGCATGAACAACGGAGAGCCCCCGTACAACATCTCCCAATGCCCCCATCAAGATGACGAGAACTCGCAGCGGCTTCTCCGCCGCGCTCTCACTCATTGTAGCTCCTAAGCGTAAGGGACATCAGCTCCGTAAGCATTGGCGAGAGCCCGTGCTTAATAACCGCGCGTCGCCACCTACGGAGATAAAGCTCTCTGAGCGATTGAGAAGATCCGGTGTAGAATCGCGCCTTGTCGAAATCAACGATGAAGACCTCTCCCGTCTTCGAGATCAATACATTTCCAGGGTGAAGGTCGACGTGGAACACATTGTTTTTAATCAGGAGTAACACCTGCTCTGCCACGCGTTTCATCGAGTCTTGGAGAAGATCCCCATCTTCCCGACTCACCTGCACGAGATTTCGCGAGTCCCGAATCTCCTCCATGATGAGCCATGTTTGATAGAAGAAAGATCCCTTTGTCACGCAGATGTACGGCTGCGGAGCTTTCACACCGAACGCGCGCACCGCCTCAAGCATATCGAACTCAGCGCGAGAACGAGACTTTGCCCCACAGAGAAATCGTCCACCTGTGAGACCACGAAGCATCCCACCATGAGCGTACTGCTTCACAAAGACGCGGCCGATACCTGGAAGCTCTTGGACTCCAGTGTATCCACGACCAGCGAGCGTTCCCTTCGGGGTGTTTTCCGGCACGGTTCGCATCACCTGCACGATCTTCGTCGCGAGCGCGTCGTTGATCATCTTCCGACCGGTAAGGAGATACGGCCCTCGAACGATATCGAGAAACTCACCACCCTCACTATGCGTATTCGAAGAAGTCATCATATCAACGTTAGTGCTTAACGACTCGCAAACCACCTGAACTGCTTCCACGACCACTTTCTCCCAAAAAACGCTCCACCGCGCAAACTACTTCGCTACTCGAAACTCCAGTCATACATGCTCGAGTGCCGGTTGGACACCCCCGAGAACCGTGTCGCCGACACGGCTTGCAAAAGAGATCACTCTTCTCAAGCACCACCGCGCGATTTCGCCACGGTCCAAATCCAAAACGGGGCGACGTTGCGCAGAATATGGCGACCGTAGGCGTTTGAACCGCCGACCCGATATGAAGAGCTAAGCTATCATTACAAACCAGACACGCCGAGCCTCGAATAAGAGCTGTAAGCTCGTTCAGCGAGGTTTTCCCGCACAAATTAGACACGTCTAACCCCTGCACAACCTCGGCGCATACCTCAGCGTCCGCCGGAGCGCCTACGATCACGACATCGAGCCCCTTCATACGTAACGATTGGGCGACACCTCGAAACCCTTGAGCGTCCCATCGCTTCGTCTCCCATGCGCTCCCTGGTGAGAGCACCACTCGGGGCGTCTTACCTGCCAGGATCTGCTTCACCGAATCTGAGAGCTCCTCTTCATCGATCTCTGGAATCCTGAGACCACTCCATGGCACATCAAGCCCGATATCTTTGGCTAACTCTTCGACGTCAGCACGAGTTGCATGATCCAGCTCTTCCCGCACAAGGGTCAGGTTGCGAATCACATCGTGATATCGAGCGACTCGGGGAACCAGATTGGTGTAGAAGAAACGTGAGAACGACCCCTCAAAACTAACGCGACGCTTGATACCGGTCATCCACAATAGGATCGCTGTCCGAGGCGACATCTGGAACGAATAGGCGGCGTCGAACCCCTCTTCCTTGATCGTTTCAGCGAACTCTCGTAAGCCCCGCCATCCACGGTGCGAGACCCTCCGGTCGAACACGAGCACGCCATCTACCAACAGGTCCCTCCGCACGATCTCCGCCGTTGCGGGAGAACAGAGAACCGAGATTGAGACACCAGACGAATTTTTTTTTAGAGCGGAGAGCACCGGACTCGTTAGAAGGATGTCCCCCAGAAAGCCCTTCGGTATGAGGAGAATCTTTCGAGTCACGAGATCCCTTGATTAGGCGGCCGCTTGCTCAAGCACCGGAAGACGAGATTGGCGCTTCGAGTTCGTCGCCAACTGACCACACGCCGCGGCTATATCAGCCCCCTTCGACCAACGAATGAAGGCCTGCAGTCCCTGAGAGCTCATGTAACGCTGCCACTCGTACACCCACTCGCGAGACGGAGAGTTAAATCCGAGCCCCGCGTTGTCGTTGTAGGGAATGAGATTGATCTTAACTGGCATCCCTCGCATCATCTTTGCGAGACGCTTGCGATCCTCTTCTGTGTCGTTGAGTCCACCGAGCATCACGTACTCGATCGTTACCTTCTTTCGCGGACCAACAGGGAACGCCTTAATGGCGTCGAGCAGCTCACTGATCGGGAAGCGATCGTTAATCGGCATTACCTGAGAGCGAATCTCATCCGTGGTGGCATTTAAAGAAACAGCCAAACTAACCGAAACATCACTCGCGGCGAGCTTCCGAATCGCGGGAACGAGCCCCACCGTCGACACCGTCACCTTGCGAGGCGACATGCCGAGCCCGATCGGATCCGTAAGGAGCTTGACCGCTCGCGTCACACCATCAAAGTTGTGGAGCGGCTCCCCCATTCCCATAAACACGATATTCGAGAACGAATCTCCGAAGTTCTTCGCGTCTTCAAGAACGCCTCGAACCTGACGGATAATCTCTGACGTCGAGAGGCTTCGCTTCAATCCCATCGTACCGGTGCGACAGAACTTACACCCCATAGCACAACCCACCTGCGACGAAACGCAGAGGGTCATGCGGTTGGGCTGCTTAATCATCACCGACTCGACGAGGTCTCCCCCTTCAACTTCAAAGAGGTATTTTCTCGTGCCGTCTGTACTGATCTGGCGATCGTTGACAGCGGCCACCGGAAAGACGAAGCGATCGGCAAGCCTCACACGAAGCTCGCGACTGATATTCGTCATCTGGTCAAAATCGGTTACGCCGCGACGATAAACCCACTCAAAGAGTTGTGTCGCGCGAAACTTCGTCGCGTCGAACTCCTTCGCGAGGACGTCCACCAGCTCGGAGTAACTATAATTAAAGAAATCCTTATCTGGTCCCGTCACAACACACCTCTTTAACGAGAGAAGAGACTACTTAAGCTCTGGGAAGAAGAGCTTGATCTCACGAGCTGCAGCCTCTGGGCTATCTGAACCGTGCACTGCGTTAGCAGCGATGCTCTCAGCGTAGAGGTTACGAATCGTTCCTGGATCAGCCTTCTTAGGATCAGTCGCGCCCATCAAGGTGCGGTTAAGGTTAATGGCATCGTTACCCTCAAGTATCGAAATAAGAACGCGGCCGGAAACCATGTAATCGACAAGCTCACCGAAAAAAGGACGCTCCTTATGCTGCGCGTAGAACTCACCAGCCTGCTCTGGCGTAAGGGTCACCATCTTAGCGGCAACGATCGAAAGACCTGCGTTCTCGAAGTGCGCGAGGATCTTACCAACAAAATTTCGTGCGGTAGCGTCGGGCTTGATGATTGAGAGGGTTCTTTCTTGTGTCATAACCAATTTATCCTTTTTAAAAATTAACGCCTTTGCTGTCATCCGCGGGCCGTTAGCCCTTAGCCGTTACAATCCCCTAGCAAGGGGGTGGTTTTTGGTGACACTACGCAAGCGTTGGATCGAGTCACTCGACGGTGCCCCTCCCCAAAAGGCATGGAGTCTTGCGACGAAAACCCTACAAAGAGGACTTTTGCGGCGCAAACCGTGCCCACGCACTATAGACGGGCCTCGATTATTACTCAAGCCATTGAACCCAATAGGGTTTCTCGACAAAAAAGGTTCGTAATGGCGCTATTTTCAGGACCTTAGCCCGCCTTTGGGCACCCTATCGACTATCCGAACGGCGTCCCACGCCCTTTCGCTCCTGGTACTTCTTTGCAAGCGCTTTAGCCACCACGGGGGGCACCATATTGCTCACGTCGCCCCCAAGCATCGCCACCTGCTTCACCACGGTAGAGCTTATGTACGAATGCTCCTCCCTGGCGGTAAGGAAAAAGGTCTCGATATGCGGAGCCAATTTTCTGTTCACAAGGGCCATCTGCGCCTCGTAGTCGAAGTCGGAGATCGCCCGTAGCCCGCGCACAATGACGCGACTCTTGATGCTCTGAACAAATTCGACGAGGAGCCCCGAGAAGCTCACGACCTCTATCCGCCCTTTATACTTTTCGAACTGTTTCTCGATCAGGGCGACCCTCTCCTCTTGGGTGAAAAGGAGGTTTTTGGAGGGATTGTACAGAACGCCCACAATTACCTTATCGAAGATCTCAGCGGAACGAGTGATAATATCCACATGTCCGAAGGTGAGAGGGTCGAACGAACCTGGAAACACCGCGGTATCAACGGGACGTCCAATCTTAGTTTGTGAAGCTCTTTTGGTCGCCATAGTTTTATGCCGCACTAGTGTGGTCTACTTCGAGATACGCTCTCATGGGGTTTCCCTGAGAACCCCGATTTACTATCATTTACCAAGACACCTAACAAAGGGATGAGCCGTATGGAGTTACCACGCATCGCTGCGAAACAGAAGCGCTATCAGGACGTTTTGCGATACGTCCAGCACGAGCAGATCGACCCACAAACCAAGCCTAACCTTCTCAAGGCTTTAGATAAGTACAAGCGAATGCTCGCGGAGTGCTGGAAAGACCCCTCAACGCTCGCGCTATCCGACGGAAAACTAGCGGCCATTGAGCGTGAAATAGATTGCCTCTTTAACACAGCGCGGCTTCGCTCCGCGGCCCCGTAATATTCAGAAGAGGCCTGACAAGGAGACTCTATGTCAAACGAACCTAACGCGCATAAAGACGAACATCATCACCGACGGGAGTATCCACTCCGAGAGAACTGGGTAGCCGTTGTTTTCATGCTTGGACTGCTCCTTATCGCAGGGGTTACCGCGAGCGTAGCGGGCTATCGTATTAAGCTCGCGGATCGCGACCGCAAGGACCAGCTGATGAATACCTATCTCGCGCTCGGTGGTTCGCGCGAAGCACTCATCATCCCAGAGGAGACGGTCATAAAAGCCCCTCGAAGCTCCCCGCAATACATCTTCCTCGCCGCCTACGAGCTCAACGTTCGCTCGCGCGCCTTCGGTCTATATCGATGCCTTGAGGCGATGAACCCTGAGCTCGCGCAACCAACGATTACAGCCCTCGACACAATCGGCGCAAACGATCCTGCCCGAGTGCTCGAAACATCGTGGCAGGCATTTCAAGAAAACCCCACCCACTCTCGGGTTCCATCGCCCACGGGCCCAATCGCCAATCCTACGGCGGCACGACTGGCGAAAAAGTACGATCGCTATATGGCGAGGGATGTGGAGACGAGGCTCTTTAAGTACTTAAGCGAGCACCGCGCGGAGATAGAGGCCAAGTAACCGCGCGAGCTCCTCCCATCAGCAATACCGTATCGTTACACCGTCGACTCTTCGCCAAGAATTCTTAGCTCCAATAAAAAAAGCCACCGCGTGAGCGATGGCTTTCAAACGAAAAAAGTAAGGAGCTTACGCCTTGCCCTTCTTCGTAGCTGGAGCTTTCTTCGGAGCTACAGCTTTCGTAGTTCCCGCTTTCGAAGCAACTGGCTTAGAGCTCGTCACTGTTTCTTGCTTACGGGTGTTTCCGTAAGAACCCTTAAAGATCTTTCCTCGACGAGTACGTTTATCACCTCTGCCCATATCTTCTCCGTGGCTATAGTTTAAAATCAGATATATCACTAACCCCTCAGCAAATTGAACGAGGTAGCATTGAAAGAGCTATCATATACCCGTAAGATCGGCAAACAACATTCTGCTTAAGCCTTACATTTCATGAATCCAACCCCAATAGAAATCAAGCGCCAGACCACCGAAGGGCTCACTATTACCTGGCAGGACGGGGCGACAACAACGCTCTCATCGGAACTGCTTCGGCGTGAATGTCCCTGCGCCGCATGCAAGGAGAAGCGCGGTGACACCACGCACGCTAAGCCCCTCACCGGAAAAAAGCGTTCGCTCGCTATCGTTGATAGCTCCATCAAAGAAGAGACCGCTCTTCAAGAGATCTGGGGAATTGGCCAATACGCCCTTGGTATGCGCTGGGCAGACGGACACGACACGGGGATCTACCCGTTTTCGTATCTCTATGAACTAGGAGAAAAGCAGCGGTAGCCTTCAAGAGGCTACCGAGACGATACACTAGGAAGGAGTCGGCTCCGTTGGGCCTTTTCCTCGTCCCTCAACGAGACGACGAACGATACGACCTTTCGAGAGGTCATACGGTGAGATCTCAACGACAACCTTATCGCCTGGAAGTACACGGATGTAGAACTTGCGCATCTTACCTGCAAGGTGCGCGAGCACCTCATGGCCATTATCACACTGCACACGGAATGCGTTCGGGAAGCACTCCTTCACAACTCCGTTCAGTTCGATTCCGTCTTTTGCCATCTTCTTGGTCAGTCCAAATACTACTCATTAACGAGGTTTTGCCCCGCATACCGCGCAGACTACCCCTCCTTTGCCCCTTTATGCAACTCGGGAAGGCAGCGCCCCTTGAGGTCTAATTGTCCCCCGAGAACGCTCCAATTCGACGGAACTTCTCGTAACGCTGCGCCACAAGCTCCTTCACGGTAAGCTTAGAGAGCGGGTCCAAGGTCCTCACGAGGGTTGCCCGCAGGATCTCAGCGGCCTCTTTGTGGTTACTGTGGGCGCCACCTGGAGGCTCAGCCACGATCTCATCGATCAGGTTGAGACGCTTAAGGTCTTTAGCCGTTACGTTAAGGGCCTCAGCAGCCATCGAAGCCTGTTCAAGAGAGACATCAGCCTTCTCAGCGGAGTGCCACAAGATCGAAGCGCAACCTTCAGGGGTGATAACTGAGTAACAGGCGTTCTCCATCATAAGAACGCGGTCACCTACACCAAGAGCGAGCGCCCCTCCGCTACCACCCTCTCCGATAACAACGCAGATAATTGGAACGGTAAGCTCGGACATCTCAAGAAGGTTTCGAGCGATAGCTTCAGCCTGTCCACGCTCCTCAGCCTCAAGACCAGGGAAAGCCCCCTGCGTGTCGATGAACGTAATAAGCGGCAACCCAAACTTCTCAGCGAGATGGAAGAGCCGAAGCGCCTTACGGTACCCTTCCGGATTCGGCATTCCGAAGTTTCGCTTGAGGCGCTCCGTCGTGGTGCGACCACGCTGGTGCCCGACGATCATGACAGGAACCTCTCCGAGACGCGCCGTTCCGCCCACGATGGCTGGATCGTCTCGGAAGAGTCGATCACCGTGAAGCTCTACGAAATCGCTAAAGACGAACTTGATATAATCGAGCGAGAAAGGTCGGTCGAAGTGTCGCGACAGCTGTACT
>CAIXKI010000227.1 GCA_903920005.1 uncultured delta proteobacterium | reverse complement strand
GGATTGAATGTAGAGCGTGTAACGGTTCAAGTTGTGGGAGATTCTTTCCAGCAGTCGATTCATGACTCAAAGGGTTTCCTCGACGGCAAGAGTTTCCAAGGGGACCGGAACAACATGCCCGGTCAGGAGCGCCAAGTCCCTGAAAATAGGTTTGGCAACGAATTTGCTGATGTACCAAAAGCTGGCATTGCGGAGACATCAACCGCGAACGCCGACCACTGGATAGCGTAGTAGCTAGGTATAACGATGGGCAATTTTAATCCAAGCATGATATCTGGAGCCACCTCAACGGTGCCAACCCAGACATCTACGACTAAGAAGAATGACCAGATGGGTCAGGTTGAGTTCATGCAACTCCTCATCGCGCAGTTGAAGAACCAGGACCCCGAGGCTCCTGTAGATAGTAAAGAGTTTGCGGTCCAACTCGCGCAGTTCACCCAAGTAGAGAAGTTGACGGCGATCGATGAGAAGTTAAATAGACAGACATCCTCTATCAGCACGGTTGCTGGATATCTCGGCCAGCAGGTTATGTTGTCCGATAAGAATGTTGCGGTAAGCGGTGGTCAAGGTGGACAGTTGCAGATCAACCTTCCCCAGGCGTCGTCTGAGGTGCGGGTTGATCTGTTAGATAAGGCTGGAAAAGTAGTTGGACAAAAGACCTTCTCAGGTCTTGAAGCTGGCAAGCAGATAGTAACGCTTGATGGTCTGTCTGTGCCTGACGGCACGTATGGCTATGGCGTCGCCGCGGTTCGCGGTAGCGGAGTAGGGTATTATTCACCAGAGTCGGCGGTAAGCGGTCTGGTAACAGGTTTCATTCCGGGCCCCGACCCTAAGCTTGTTCTCGGGAATCGTGAGGTCTCTGTTGGTGCGGTTCAAGAAGTGACACTTCCCCCAAAGTTCTAGGGGCGAGGTAGGAAAAAGGAAACGATTCACGGACGGCGTTTCCATGGCAGTTCTTATAGGATGAAGTGCTGTGTAGTACCCCATCTAACCAGCTGGGCTTGCGCCTTTTATGGGCGAGCTTTTAAGCAGCTCTTTTTTGAGTAAGGGAACACGTGCCAAGTATAATCAACGGACTCTTCGCAGGTCGCTCAGGAATCTCAAGCCACGGTGTAGCTATCTCGGTGGCGGGTGACAACATCTCGAACGCGAATACTATCGGCTACAAATCCAATCGCGCCAATTTCGAGGACGTGATGGCGGGCGAGGGAGTTTTGGGCAAGCAGGTGGGAAGCGGATCAAACGTCGGCAAGGTTCAGACTATTTTTGAGCAGGGCACCCTTGAATTTACGGGTCGCCCGCTCGACCTTGGTATCTCGGGTAACGGGTTCTTCATAACGGCGGATGGGCAAAATAGAATGTTCACCCGCGCGGGAGATTTTAAGGTCGACTCAGCAGGATTTATCACGAGTCAGTCGGGGAACGCGATATTAGGCTTTCCAGCAAACGGATCCGGAGCTCTTGAGCCGATTAATACGTACAATATCGAACAGAGTAGTATCGCGACGAATGAGATTACGATCGCCGGTAACGTAAATGCTTCTGCTACTACGGTAACCGCAGCGGCAATCCCTGATCCGGGCAATGTTGTACCTCCGTCAGTGACCTATGCTGACGTCGCGACGTTTGCGGAATATACTACCGTCGTAGATGTGTTCGATTCGCTCGGTGAAAATCACCAGATGAGCCTTATGTTCTTCCATACCGCACCGAATGAGTATCTCGTGCGTGGGTACGTGAACAACGAAGAGGTGGATGCCACAGGAACACTCACAAAAGAGGGGTTCCCGCGATTTGTGGCAGAGAGGACCTTCACCTTCGGCGGAAATGGACAGCGTAACCCGCAGCCTGTTGTCGGAACTCCTGACTTCACGGCAAATGTAACGTGGAACAACGCATCTGATGTGAGCTCTGTCGATTTCAACATGAATCCGCTAACTCAGTACTCGGCGGCATCCAATATTCTCTCTGTAACTCAAGATGGTAAAGGAATTGGTTCCGTTACGAGTATCAGCGTGGGTATGGATGGTGTCGTGTCTGCTCTTCTTACCAACGGGCAGGTGAGCCAGATTGGAACGATCGCTCTCGCGAACTTCTCCAACCCAGAGGGGCTTACCCGTCTCGGTGGTAACCAACTTGGAGTATCTGTAGCTTCGGGTGATCCTATCTACGGCAAGCCAGCTTCTGGAACTTTCGGTAAGCTCCAATCTGGTACCGTCGAGCTTTCGACGGTGGATATCGCGTCTGAATTCGTACGTATCATCACCCTCCAACGTGGATTCCAGGCTAGTACACGTATCGTAACTACGATTAATCAGCTCTTGAACGACGTTATCCAGTTGGCTTAATGGGTGGTTGAGCAGTACCATTAAACTATGAAATTTTCTGACGACGAGCTCGTGGCCCGGACCCTCTCGGGGGATTACCGGGCCATAGCTCGTTTCATAACGCGCATCGAAAACAACGATACTAAAGCGGCGGCCCTCGCCGCGTCGATGCGACGTGCCTGCGGTCGCGCACACGTTGTCGGTATTACTGGAAGCCCGGGCGCTGGAAAATCGACCCTCGTCGATTCTATGATCAGGGCCTATCGAGCCGCGGGGAAATCTGTAGCGGTTATCGCGGTAGATCCTTCGAGCCCCTTTACTGGAGGGGCGATTCTCGGTGATCGAATTCGCATGAATCTCGCGGCTGAAGATCCGGGCGTATTTATTCGCAGCATGGCGACTCGCGGGTCTTTGGGAGGACTTGCCAGAGCTACTCTTGAGTCGGTTCATGTCCTTGATAGTGCCGGGTTCGACATCGTTCTGGTTGAGACTGTCGGAGTAGGACAAGCAGAGGTTGATATCGTTCGAACGGCTGATACCTGTGTTGTGGTTCTTGTGCCTGGCATGGGGGACAGTGTTCAGATAATTAAGGCGGGACTCATGGAGATAGCCGATATCTTTGTTATTAACAAAGCCGATCGGGAGGGCGCTTTGCATCTTGAGAAAGACCTCTATTCGCTCCTGGCCCTGGAGGAGTTTGTCCCGGGCCAATGGAAGCCTAAGATTTTAAGAACGGTCGCGACAAGCGGAGAGGGTGTCGTTGAGGCCGTGGTCTCGACACAGGAGCACCTGCAATGGCTGGAGACCTCCCCTCAAGGAGCCTCGCGTCGACTTGCTGTGGTAACCCAGACGCTTGTTTCGTTGATCGCACATAGGGCGCTTGACGAAAAGCTCTCGGGTCGGGAGGAACTGTTGAACCGGTTGGCGCAGGAGTGCGTTTCACGGAAGCGTACATCTCTTGAGGCAGTCGCTGAATTTTTTAAGAAAAACGGGCACTAACGGTACCTCAAAAGCGGCCTTTAGACCCTGTCTGCCCCTGCCGATGATATCAATATGGAAGATATCCTCTTCGGCGGTTCTATGCTTACGACCGGCAGCATCATTTTGTGCGCCTTATTGGCGGCAGTAGGGGTGATGTATGTCGTGCGTGGCTTCGTCGCTCGCTTGGGGTTTATTCTGCGCCGATTTCTTGAGTTTCGTTATCGCGGTAGTGCCTACCGAGCCGCGGAGGAGTTTGAGCTCGTCCTTGACGAGTACAAGAACCGCGTAGAGCTACTGAACCAATATACCTCTGACTACGTAAGCGTGTTCAACGAGGGGAACTGGTATAGGGCGCTTATGTTCGTTGAAGAACTCGACGGTGCTTATGCGGAGTTGTGCACGCTGTTATATGGCGGCGAGTATCTTGACGCGATAAGCCTTGTTGATTTTCTTCTCGCAGATGGAGCGCCTGTTCCAGAGTATGTACTTGAACGTGTCGACGAAAAGTGGTCTCCGCTGGAATTTTGGGAGAAAGATTTTGATGAGATTCTTGTCCGTATTTCCCAACGCCTGGAAGTGGCGGCTCAGGAGACGGCTAAGCTCGGTATTGATCGACGACGAACACGAAAGCCCACCCTAGTGGCGATTCAAGAACTTAGAAAGAAAATTGACGCTGACGGGCAGCCATAAATACGACTGCTGCGTGCCTAAAGTTTTTGCGACCTCTCACGCTAAGGCTGCTCGTTTACGCCGACTACTGGGGCGAAAAACCGGCCGATCTAGCTAGCCCCTGGCTAACTCCTTTGTGATAATGCCGCCCATAATCTCGCTGGTGCCTCCCCCTATGGGCATAAGTCGTAAGTCTCGCCACCATCGCTCCGGTGTATATTCAGTTGTGTAGCCGTATCCACCGTGAATCTGTATGGCTTTGTCGGCGATCCATACAGCATCGTCACACACCATCCGCTTCGCGGCGGCGACGAGAAGCCGGCAGTCTCGGTGATTTGAGAGGTCGTCAAGTGCTCGATGCGCGAGCGCTTCCCCAAGGAGTATCTTTCTCTCCATGTCTTTCAGATATCCAGATATTACGGGGAAGTCAGATACAGCTCTTCCAAAAGCCTTTCTCTCGAGCGCGTATTTTGTGGCGGTTTCGAGGCACATTCGGGCCCCGGCGAGCGAGGTGAGGGTGAGCATGAGCCGCTCCCAGTTCAGGTTTGCCGCTGCTTGCGCCCATCCTTCCCCCACCTTGCCGAGGATGCATGAGTCATCGACCTCAACATCGGAAAAGAAAAGTTCCGCCGTGTCAGACGCGTGCCACCCGAGCTTGTGAAGTTTTCGGGAGACTTTAAATCCTTTTGATTTGGCGTCGACTACGAATGTCGTAAAGCCACTATATCCGGCGTTAGGGTCTGTTTTTGTGAGAACGAGGATGTACTCAGCTCGGGCACCGTTCGTGATGAAGGTCTTAGAGCCGTTGATGAGCCACGTGGAGCCTTTCCGAGTCGCGGTCGTTCGAATGTGCGCAAGATCGCTGCCTGCGCCTGGTTCGGTAAACGCGTAGGCGCCGAGCGCTTCACCAATGACAGCCTTGGGAAGCCATTTTGATTTTGCTTCCTCCGTTCCGTAGATCTCCAAAGCATGGCTGATAACGAGGGAGTGCATATTAACCGCTACGGTTAACCCTACGGAGGGTAGTTCGCCGAAAACTTCACACCACGCTCCCGCGAGCTTATAGTCGCCGCCGATACCGCCATACTTCTCTGAGATCAATAGCCCAAGGTATCCTTGTTGCCCCAGGAGTTTGAACACCTCGTTAGGAAAGTGATTGGCACGCTCCCATTCTGATATCTTTGGAGCTAGCTCCTGATGAATGAGTTTCGCGACCGAATCTACGAAGGCCTCGTGTTCGGCGTAATAGGGAATCGCTCTCATTGAAGTCTCTCAGCAATAACTTCCGCGATATCTCGAACGTCGAGTTTCGCTTCATTGTTAGTAAGTTTAACTCCGTCTTCCATCATCTGCATACAGAAAGGGCATGCGGTAGCTACCGTAGACGCGCCGGTTTGGGCCGCCTCCTCCGCTCGTACGGAGTTAACTCGTTCTCCTATCTTGAGATCCATCCAAAAATGACCACCACCAGCTCCGCAGCAAAGGCCCTTTTCCTTGCTACGCTCCATTTCTATAATTTTTAGCCCCTTAACGGCTTTAAGAGTTTTTCGTGGAGCCTCGTACTCATCATTAACGCGGCCCAGATAGCATGGATCATGGAACGTAACTTCTTTCATCGCGTCTTCCTTGAGTGGTAATAAATCCTGCTCAATGAGTCGACGTAGCAAGACCGAGTGATGGATGATTTCAGGCTGTTTGCCCTCTCCAAGATTTCCGAATTGCGGATACTCGTTCTTGATTGTGTTGAAGCAATGAGGGCAGTTCGCGACGAGAACCTTAAACGATACCGACTTTAGAAGCGCGATGTTTTGCTTTGCAAGTGTTTGAAAGAGGTTCTCCTCTCCGAGGCGCCGGGCCGGATCTCCGGTGCAGCCTTCCATTGAACCGAGAACTCCGAAGGAAAGCCCCGCGCGATTCATAATCGTAACAAGAGATTTCGCTATCTTCTGTTTGCGAGGATCGTACGCCGAGACGCATCCAACCCAGTAGAGGTAGTCAACTTTATCCCCTGGTTGGAGCAGGCGGATGTCGAGGCCATCAAGCCACTTCACTCGGTCTTCGGGAGGTCCGTATGGATTCGCTCGGCTCTCAAGAGACCGCAGCGTTCCCTGAGCCTCATGGGGAAGTTGTCCCTCCATCATCGTGAGGTGTCGTCTGTTACCTACAATTTGGTCGACATGATTGATACCGACGGGGCATGCCTCAACGCAGGCCATGCACGTGTTGCAGCTCCAGAATACATTTGGATCGATAACGTCTCCAGCGATCTTCGCGTCGGCGGATGCTCCAAGCGCCCGGACGGAGCTCTGTACGAGTGGGTTATGCGCGCGGTACGAACCCGCCGCAGAGAACGCTCCCGATTCCGTTTGCTCGAGTGCGTTAAACGGGAGCGTTACGTTTGCGACTAACGATCGGTCAAGCGCGGCGGCTGGATTCGTTCCTGGCGATTCAACAATCTTCCCCTGCGCGTGGAGCGCTAGGGCGTGGTTTCTTGTGTCGAGAATTACCCATTTCGGTGAGAGGGGTTTTCCGGTCAGGTACGCGGGACACACCTCTTGGCATCGTCCACATTGGGTACATGCGTCGAGATCGAGAAGATTCTTCCACGTATAATCTTTGATGGTTCCGAGTCCAAGCGAGAATTCCTCGCCGCTCTCCATGAGCTTCTCGATGTCTCCGATGAACGGAAGCGCGCCACGTGGTCGAGCCGTGCGCGCGAAAAAGAGGTTCGTCGGGCTTGTGAGCATGTGAAAGAACTTCGTGTATGGGAAGAGGGCGACGAACGCGTAAACCGTGAGCGTGTGAAACCACCAGATGAGGAAGTGAGCCGTTCGCGCTTGCTCATGCGGCATGTACCATACGGACTTAGCAACAAGCCACCCGACCGGGGAGTAAAGAGCCCACGGGTCGTTCGTCACGTGAATACGCAGGCCCTCCAGCGCGTATCCTTGAATGACAAGAACACCAAGCATGACCAGAATAAAGGCATCGTTCCATGTTTTATGAACAGCGTCGGCGTTCTCCATATAGCGACGATATCCGAAATAGATAATGCCCCCGAGAAGGAGCACCCCGAACACGTCGCTAAAGATCGTTATCCAGAGATAAAATTGTCCTTGGTAGATCTTAATGCCAAGATCGTGATGGATGAACACCATCGTTGTCGTGAAGGTCAAAACTAGAAATCCCAGGTAGACCAGAAGATGTGCTATTGCCGATCCGCTTGCGCCACGGACAACTTTTCGTTGGAACATGCCGTGCTGAAGGATGTCGTCGAGCCGCCAAAGCCAGCTGCCAAGGTGCTCTGAGGCCGGTTTGCCAGTTCTCCAGAGGCGGGTCCGTTGAAGGACCCCGTTTGCCCCGATAATCACCGCCACCACAAGTAGCCCGTATAGGCCGATAACGTTAGGCAGCGTATTGAGATTCCACATTATTTCGCGCGTTGGTGTCATACACGTAAGGTAGTCGTATCCCCCCCTTCACACCAGCTGGTTTTAGCGTATCAGTTGCCCGGTATGCGGTGACTTTGGCTTGCTCTTCCATGGACCAGTAAAGGGGAGCTGACGGTCCGGTGTGGGTTAGGGGAGGCCTGGGGACTGCTTGAAGAGGAGTGCGGGGCGGATCGGGATGGATTGGAAACAGTGGTAGCCGCCGGGAAAGGGAGCCTTTGAAGCACTTGGGGGTTGCTAAAAGCTTGATATTGCAGTGTAAAAAGCGCCTCTTCGTTCAAGTTGACAACCGTCGACGCCGGGCCGGACAATAGAGAGATACTCTATGAGTACATCCAGCAGGCTCCGCCAAGCATCTTCCATACGAGCTCCCATTCAATCGGTCGAAGAGCCGTTTGTTCTCGGGGGCTGGCTCAGCAGCTTCATTGAGCCAAAAAACGACAGTCAAAGGACTAGGTCCTGGTTTTTGGGTCGGGCTCCCGTAGTTGCCTCCACTCATTTGCTCTAGCGCCGGGACAACCCTATGCTCGCCCAATCGTCCACCATCGGTTCAGTTATTTATTTCGGTGTTCCGCTCCTCATCGCGGCGTCTAGTTACGTCTTCTTTATCGTCGCCTCGCTCTCTATCGTTCGTAGTAGCGTTACGCGTCTTGAGGAGCTGGTCGCATTGGAGGCACTTGGGGCGTCATCGGCGCACCGAATAGTTGAGCGTTCGGATTCGTATCTGCTTTGCACCCAGATGGGACGCTTATGTTCCTCAGTGGGCGCTGGATTTTGTTTGGCTTTTTTCACCGGACATATTGCGCGACTCTTTTCGGATAGCGCGGTGAGTGACTATTCAAACTACGGAATCGCCGTGGCTAGTCTAGCAGCAATTGTATTTATGGTGAGCACGCTTGTAACGGTGCAGATTGCGAAAGCGTTTTCGCTTCAGTTTCCTGAGAAGGCTCTCTGTTTTGTAGCGTTGCCGCTTTCGTTATCGTGCGCTGTCGTCGCGCCAATCTTGCTCTTCATTCACACCATGGTAGCGAAGGTGCTCGCTAAGTTCGACGTTCGACTGGCGACGGAGCGCGACATCGCCGTAACGGCAGATGATCTCAGCGAGATCGTAAAATTCAGCACGGAAGCGGGCTCTTTGGAGCACAACGAGCAGCGCCTGATCGAGGGAGCTGTAGAGTTCTCTGAGCGTATAGTCCGTGAGGTTATGACCCCTCGTAAAGATATCGTATGGGTAAAAGAAACCGCCTCTACGGAAGAGGTCATAGGGTTGTTTTCTCGCGAGGCAGTTTCTCGTGTTTTGGTATGTGGTGGCGATCTTGATGACGTAAAAGGGATGATTCTCGCGAAAGACCTTCTGCAATTCATAGCAAAGTCTAGCGACACAAATACCTGGCGGTTGCTTGTACGGCCAACCTACATCGTGCCGAATACCAAGCCAGTAGACGATCTTCTCTTTGAGCTTCGCTCTAAGGGCGTTCATCTTGCGGTGGTTCTCGATGAGCACGGTGGTGTTGGAGGTATCGTAACCCTGGAGGACCTTGTTGAGCAGATCGTCGGGGAGATATTCGATGAAACCGATGTAGGCTCGGAGCGCGAGCCCAGTATGAAAGAGACCGATGGTCGGTGGATAATTGAGGGAAGCGCGCCTATTGATGAGCTTCCGGAGAGTTTTGGTATCAACGCTTCTGATGGGCGTTTTGATACCATCGCGGGATTTATCTTGGATAGAGTGGGGCGGCTTCCTGATCAGGGAGAGGTCCTCGACCTATCGGGACTTGAGTGTACGATCCTAGAGGTTCGCCGCCACCACATCGCCCGAGTTGCCGTCAGGGTTGTTCCTCGTTCCGTCGATTCAGAAGAGGGCGAGGACGTTCCCGTGGCCGTTAACGGTACGAATCTAACTCACCGTAAAGCCTAGTTTTTGCCTGTTTAGTGGGTTTTTACGCCCGCGTTTGAATCATTTGCGCTCCAAAGTACATCTTCACTGAGTAACGGAAAAAACTCGTTGTTTAAGGGATTCCTCAAAATCCCACACCTACCCGCTGGAGGGTGAGTTGTTACTTCGACCGCAACTCATAGCTGACAGGAGCTTATGGCTATGGATTTAGAAACTACTGAAGTCGCCCCAGTTGAAAAAGAGACTCCGCAGGAGCCGATCTCGAGAGATACTTCAAGAGAAGGGGATGTTGCGAAGGTCGAGGATTCCCGCAGTGCTGCTTCTGTGCCTGGAGCA
Organism: uncultured delta proteobacterium; assembly: GCA_903920005.1. Lineage (GTDB taxonomy): Bacteria > Bdellovibrionota_C > UBA2361 > UBA2361 > OMII01 > OMII01. Next base: position 9,087 of record CAIXKI010000227.1, on the reverse strand, counting down.
TCAGCGATTCCAGATACCCCCCGCATAGACGTGAGTGCCGCAACCGTCGCCCGAATGATGGGCATCGCCTCGACCAGTGACCTTAGAGTTCTGGAGGGACGGATTGATCTTCTCACATCAAAAGTGGCCGCGATTCTGACCAAAGTAGACAGATGTCTTTCGATGTTTAGTTCTGTTCCATCCGCGAGCGATATCGGTCGAGTTGAGGTGCAAGTCGCGGCAATTAAATCGATGATGCGGGAGGTTCTTGACGTTGTTGGAACTGAAGTGGGACCGATTAAGGAGCGATCTGATCGCGAGGCGGCGCAAGAGCAGAGCCGCAAATTGCGAGAGGGCATTAAATCGAGTTCGGAATCATAAACAGGACGCAGGTGAGCTATGACAACTGAGAAGAAAGAAGCCTCCTCCTCAACGCCTCTTTCGGGTCAGATTGAAAAAACCCGCACACGTCAGAAGAGCTACGTGATGGATCTCAGAGTCCAGAGCCCGGCATCCATGGGTTATCTCGGGGTAGAGGGGCTTGACTCAGCTCCAGCGATCGTTCGACTCGCTAAGGTCAAAGGCCTTGATGTGATCGCGATTACGGATTTTTATAGCGCGGAGTTTATTGATCGTATGGTCGCCGCGGCAAAAGGTTCTCCGCTCACCGTTATTCCTGGTGTGAGCGTACGAGCCACTGTTGGTTCGTGCTCCGATGTCACGATCTCGTGTCTCTTTCCCGAGACAGTTACCGGTGCTCGGATCGAACAGTTCTTGCGAGATCTCTCGATTCCGGTCGCGGCTCGAGGCAATCCGGAGTTCGTGTTGCCGGTCTCTCTTGACGTGTTGCTAAAGGCGATAGCTGACCTTCACGGAACCGCGATCCCAAGCCGACTAGACAAGACACCCCATCGCATGTCTGTAATCCCTGAGCTCGTTGATAAGTACGGATTCAGGGCGTTCGATCTGGCGTATGGCGATTCCACAGAGTACTTCAAGAAGAAATGGCCAAAGACGAAGTTCCAGCTCTTCACCTTCTCTGACGCAAACGCGCTGGCGCAGATCGGAAGTCGGATCGCGAAGGTCAAGCTTCCGAGCCCCGGATTCGATGGCATCCGTGAGATAGTCTCGCGGCAGCAGATGTAGGCTTTGTCTTGGAGCAAATCGGTGCCCAAGTAACGCCGGATAGAACTGCCCTTTAAGGTGGGTCTTGCCACTTTCCCTTTCCCGAATCACAATCCCCACGATGGCTACATGGCTGGTAAAGACCGAACCTGACGTTTATTCTATTGATGACCTTGCTCGGGACAAAGTAACCGACTGGACATGTGTACGGAATTATCAGGCGCGGAATTTCCTCAAAGCAATGGCAGTTGGGGATGAGGTTCTCATCTATCACTCAAATGCTGAGCCCTCGGGGGTGGTTGGAATCGCTCGGGTCTGTCAGGTCGCCTCTCCGGATCCCACTCAGTTTGATAAAAAGAGTGAGTATTTTGACCCTAAGGCCACGAAAGATGCTCCTCGATGGTTTTGCCCAGACCTCAAGTTTGTGCGAAAGTTGTCGAGGCTCATTGCCTTAGATGAACTGAGGAACTGTACGTCTCTGGCGGGACTAGCCCTCCTTCAAAGGGGGTCTCGGTTGAGCGTTGTTCCGGTGTCGGAAAAGCATTTCGATATAATAGTAGAGCTTTCGTCAAAAGCATCCCGTTAGGAGTTCAGTTGGGAGAGAAGATTACTATAAAGAATAAAGAAGAGATCGCCCTCATGCGAGAGGCGTGCGTCGTAACCTCGACGATCCTTGATGAGGTGGGGGAGATTATTCGCCCTGGTATGAGCACTGAGGAGATCAACACCTTCGTGCATAGGCGTACCACGGATTTAGGAGCTATTCCGTCTCCTTTAAACTACAAAGGTTTCCCAAAGTCGGTATGTGTCTCTCCAAATGACGTGATCTGTCACGGGATTCCGGCGCCGTTCGTTGTCCTCCAAGCGGGAGATATCGTGAATGTTGACGTCACGTCATACAAGAATGGGTTTCATGGTGATTCTAGCCGAATGTATTTCGTTGGGGGGGAGGAGGCGTGCTCTCCTGACGCCCGCGAACTCGTGCGGGTCACGAGAGAAGCGCTCATGGCCGGCATTCGGCAGGTGAAACCAGGCAATCGGATCGGGGATATCGGTTTCGCGATTCAGGAGTATATTCGTGGCATTGATCGTGGATATGGGATCGTTCGTGAGTACACGGGGCACGGATTAGGACGTGAGTTCCATGAGGCCCCGCAAGTTCTTCATGTTGGTAGAAAGGGAACTGGCGATATCATGAAGCCTGGCATGACCTTTACCATCGAGCCGATGATTAACGCGGGTACTCATAAAACATCACTTTCCAAGTTGGACGGCTGGACCGTTAGAACCGCCGATGGAAAGCTGTCTGCGCAGTGGGAGCACACGGTGCTCGTCACCGAGACGGGCGTTGAGATCATGACGAAGAGCCCGACTGGGTTGTTCTAGCCCCTTTATTGCATCCGCGATGTATTTACCTGGAGGGCCAGCGGCCCGTCTCGCCGGTCTGCCGCTACCCGGTCCATGGAATTTCGTATATCGAAGTTATTACGCCGATTTGAGGCAGTTCACTAATCCCTCGCAAACCTTTTTCGCGTCTCCGAAGATGAGCGAGCAGTTGTCGAGATAGAAGAGGTCGTTCTCAACGCCCGAGTATCCGGGATTCATCGAGCGCTTGATCACGTACACCATCTTTGATTTGTATGCATCCAGGATCGGCATGCCATAGAGTGGACTCGACTTGTTCGTTCGAGCCGCTGGGTTCACGACGTCATTTGCGCCGATAATGAGAACTGCATCAGCGCGCGCAAACTCTGGATTCACATCCTCAAGCTCCAGAACTGAATCGTAGGGGATCTCAGATTCAGCGAGAAGAACGTTCATATGTCCCGGCATTCGGCCCGCGACGGGATGGATAGCGAATTTGACGTCTACCCCCCTATGGTGAAGCTGCTCGTAGAGCTCCTTCACTGCATGTTGCGCCTGAGCCACTGCCATTCCGTATCCAGGAACGACAATTACGCTGGAGGCGTTTTCAAACATAAACGCGGCGTCCTCCGTGCTCGCTGATCGACACGTTTTTTGAGTTCCGTCGGCCGCCGCGGCTTCCACCGTTGTTCCAAATCCGCCGAGAATAACATTTAAGAGAGAACGGTTCATCGCTTTGCACATGATGTAGGAGAGGATCGCTCCGCTTGATCCTACGAGCGCGCCTGTCGCGATAAGGAGTGGATTGTTCAAGGTGAATCCGGTCGCGGAGGCTGCCCAGCCGGAGTAGGAATTTAACATCGAGACTACCACGGGCATATCCGAGCCTCCAATCGGAAGAACGAGTAGGAATCCCAAGAGGAGCGAGAGCGCGGTGACCGCCACAAAGAGCGTTACGCTATGGTTAATCGCGAACATCGCCGACAATATAAAGATCATCGCGATCAGTATCGCGTTAAAGAGGTGTTGTCCCTTGAATACGAGTGGAGCGGAGCCGAGGATCGCCTGAAGCTTTCCAAAGGCTATAAGAGATCCAGTAAAAGTTACCGCTCCGATGGCGCTACCGACCACCAATTCAGTAAGGAGTAGGGGCGTCACATGCCCCTCTTGGACGTGCATAAGATAGGTTCCACCGGCAACGAGGACCGCGGCCAGCCCGACGAAGCTATGAAGGGCCGCCACGAGTTGTGGCATGGCGGTCATCTTAATCTTCATCGCGATTGGAACGCCGATCAGCGCCCCCGAGAGGAGCCCCGCGAGGATAATGCCGTAATTATTAACGTCTGGGCGCAAAAGCGTCACAACAATCGCTACTGCCATTCCGGCCATGGAGAGTGTGTTTCCTCGAAGTGCCGTCTTGGGATGGCTCAACCCTTTCAGCCCGAAGATGAACAGGGTCGTGGCAATAAGGTAGCCGAAAGCGAAGATATCTTGAGTTACATTCATAGTGGCGCTCTTTCGTTATTTCTTTTTGAACATAGCTAGGATGCGGTTAGTAACGACAAACCCACCGAAGATATTAATTGATGCCAATAGTACGGCGAAAAAGCCTAAGGCTTGAATCCACATTGATTCAGTGGATTGGGCGGAACCAGCCACGAGCATCGCTCCGATAACGAGTATGGCGCTGATAGCGTTGGTTACCGCCATGAGAGGTGTATGCAACGCAGGTGTTACACCCCAAATAACGTGGTAGCCGACAAAGCATGCGAGTGTGAAAACATAGATTGCGATCATCGTCCCTGACATATCGTTATTTACCTTTCATTCTTAAAATGCCTTGGTGAACCAGAAGAGATGCTTCGATGATGTCATCCTCTAAGTTCACAATGAACGTCGATCCGCCGGTGTCTTGTCTTTTTACAAATAGATCGAGGAGGGATACGAGGTTGCGGGCGAAAAAGTTGCTCGAGTCGGTCGCCATCATCGCTGGATAGTTGGTGTGTCCGACGATCTTGACGCCGTTCACATCGATTACCATATCTGGCACGCTCAAAGTGCAGTTGCCACCGCTGGGTGTCGCCATGTCTACGATCACGGAGCCACAGCGCATGCTTCGCACAACCGCTTCTGATACGAGGATGGGCGCTTTGCGACCAGGAACGTTGGCGGTTGTAATTATGATGTCGCTTTTAGAGAGCTTCTCGTCGAGGGCAGCTTGAATCCTTTTTTTAGACTCGTCAGAGAGCTCTTTGGCGTATCCGCCCTGTCCAACGCCAGATTCTTCAAGCTGAATCTCAATAGGTTTTGCTCCAAGAGAGAGTATCTGTTCTCGTGTCTCGGGTCGCACGTCGTACGCTTCCACTGTCGCTCCGAGTTTTTTCGCTGTCGCAATCGCCTGCAATCCGGCGACTCCTGCTCCGAGCACCGTCACCTTGGTGGCCTTGGCGGAGCCGGCAGAGGTCATCATCATCGGAAAAAACCTGCCGTAGTGTTGGGCCGCCTCAAGCACCGCGCGATAGCCAGCTATTCCTGATTGCGAAGAGAGGACATCCATTGATTGCGCGCGAGAGGTGCGAGGTATCGCTTCAAGCGCGAGAGCGTCCACCTTTCCTGAGGCAAACGCCTGAAGGAGCTGAGCATTGCGATATGGCTCCAGGAGCGCGACGACCATCGCGCCTGATTGGATACTTGGAGCTTCTTGTTCAGATGGAGGAGCGACCTTCGCGACGAGTTGATTTGACCACGCCTCTTTCGCTGAAACGATCTTCGCTCCAGCTTTCTCATATTCTTCGTTTGGGAATCCCGCGGCGAGCCCCGCGTCCTCTTCGAGATGGAGTTCGAAGCCAAACTTCAGTAGTCGTTTTACTGAATCCGGAGTCGCGGCGACCCGAGTCTCTCCGGCTCCAGACTCCTTTGGAACACCGACGGTGATTCCTATCTTTTCCATAGTGCTATTCCCAAAAAAAACGGCAGCAAAGAGGGCAGGAGGCCCCGCTGCGTGTTTCCCCTAGTTGGATAAGTCGGTGCTGTGTCTGATGAACTTGAGGTTCAGTGGCTGGTGATAGGGGTTTCTCTTGGTAATATAACGGCATTCTCCCTCTCGGGAATGGCATAAGGATAATATATCTCAAGGTTTCAAAGGGTTGCTGGTCCCTGAGAAATAGGGACGTGGCAAAGGGTGCAACGCAAAAAAGTCGCTCCCAACGGCGCAAACGAGCAGGCAAGTTGACTCTGATCGTTGAAATCGAGAAGGGGGGACTCATCGACGCTTGCACGTTCGGTGCGCATGAAGTGAATACCTGTGGAAACCCTGATTCCTATGCTTGCAATCGAAAGGTTCGATAACCTACTCATTCCATGCTCGGCTTGGCTCTCAAGACTAACGTGTTAGTTCTGGCATAGGAGTTGCCCGACATGTCATGTGCGTGGAAGCTGTAGGCTTCGGCACACTCAGTAAAAGATTCTCCGGCTCTATGAAACGCCACACTCGTTTCGGGGCGCGCTATTTTAGTATTCGACTTGGTTCGGATACGCATGGCTATCTCTCGTTCGAAGGTATGAGGAGAGTGAGATATGCGGTCACGTGCTTTCGAAAATAAGGTCATGATTGCTCGGCGCGTGGGCGAGGCGGAGCGTGGAGCGGCGTTTATCGAGGCGGCCTTTGTCGCTCCTATGTTACTGCTTCTGTTCCTAGGAATGGTTCAATTTGGTTTCGCCTTCGGTGTTTTGAGTCAGTTGCGAAGCGCTTCAGCGGTGGGAGCGAGGGCCGCGATACTTTCGACAAATCAGACTCAAGTGCAGGTATGTGACGCTGCCAAAAACTCACTCACTAGCCTCGTTGATATGAGCCTTCTTGTATGTGAAACGAGTCCGGCGATACTTCCGGCTGGTGCGAATGCCCCAGTAACAGTGACGCTCAGCTACCCAGTTCGTGTGTTTTTGCCAAATGCTGGCTCGACGTTTCAGTTGTCAGCTCATACTACCATGCAGTGAGGTAATGAGATGAGAGAGCACCAACTCATGCGGGACACAAAGAATGGTGGATTTGTGCTCGTTTTATTCGCTCTATTGAGTGTTCTTGTCTTTGGCGCGGTAGGGTTTGCGGTTGATATAGGTCACGTGTACGACGAACAGCGCAGGATACAGATAGCTGCGGATGCCGCCGCGCTCGCTGGTGTCGCCACTCTTGGCGCTGACGCGAGTTATTCCCGCGTATTTGACGCGGTGACAACTATCTCTAACGCAAACTCCATCTCAATAGATGAGGTATCGCTGATTCCCCCTCGATGTGGCTCTTGGACTGGTGGAACGTTCAGCCCGTCGTCAAATAATCAGTGTGATTCCTCGACGAGCGCGATTGAAGTAACAATTAGGAGGACGGTTAGGCTCGGGTTCGCCCGCGTTTCGCACGAAGGGGATTTTACACTGACGGCTCGGTCTGTTGGATACAGCCCGACATCATCGGGAGCTAATTGCATACGTCCGTTAGGAGTCGAGGGGACCTATTTTGCGAGCCTTAACGTGCCTGTAGGGGGCACGTTCTCAATCGAAGGAACTCAGGGAGCGGGTAACTGGGGAAAGATCGATATATTTGGAAACTCGTCATCGGGACAACAGTACACGAACATGATGCTTAGTAACGCCTGTGATGATTCGTTTGTGGCAGGGGGGATCGTTTCACAGGGGACGGGGAACGCCGATATTCGACAAGTCTTTGATACCCTGCTGAGTGATCAGACACCGCCCTTCGCGGCGCAAGGAATGGTCGTTGCGGTAACCTCTGATTTCACGCAGGGTAATGGATCGGTCACAATCCAGCGATTCCTGCGGGTTGATCTTCTCTCGCACGAGGGCACTGGGAAGTCGTGGACGTCGACTTTTCGGGTGGTGGATCTCGATGCTGAGCCGGAGGCCCCTCCAACGACCGCCCGGCAGTTAGTGGAGTAGGTGATTGTTATACTGGGCTCAAGGATGCTCGTAGAGCCTATAGTGCTGTCTCTGTTAGGCTTTTGGTCTCCTTCCTTAGGGACTCTTGGGTGCCGTGTGTGTGTGCCCGGTTGCTCGAAAAATCCCCTAAGGTTTTAGGCGGGTTATGTCGATGACCACTGTGAGGACTTTTACTAACACCTTAGGCGCTCATGAGCTACTTCGCTCGCATTTCGAGAGTGCTCCGCGTGATTGCGTTTATCGCGGTCCTGGGGATCGTGCGCGCGCGCGACGGGTTTGCCACGCCTGAGACGTGGATAGTTCCCTCAATAAGCTTGGAAGGCACTGCCTCAAGTGCGCGATTCGGTAACGCCCTCGCGTGCAGTAAAGCGAATGCGACCTCTAATTATCGCTCGTATGTCGCTGTCGGTGCTCCCCACGAAAACAGTGGACAAGGAAAGGTGCACATCTTTGATCCCGGAGATTCGGTCAATCCAATACTATCAATTCCTTCGCCGAATATTTCTCCCCTTGGGTTTGGGTCTTCGGTCGCATTTATTACGGACCTAAATTCAGACGGTATCGACGACCTTGCGGTGGGAGAACCGGGAACGGGCTCGGTGTACATCTATACGAGCTTCATGTCTGGTTCAGTCCTGAGTTACTCGTTGTGTACTACTCATCAGCTCTCCATGCCGTATGGCGAAACAATGCTTGGGTTGCGCGGCCCCTTTACACCGGCAGGATACAACGAGCGTCTCGTTGTCGCGGACCCTGATAGTGGAAGTGTGTATGGGCTCAATTTGTCCGGCGGCTGCGGTGTGTCCCCGAGTTACGGTTCCCGATTCACGGCTTTAACTGGAAGCGGAGGAATGGGTACTTCGCTAGCCGAATTACCCGACTCGGCATTAGGTGACGGGGATGATGGTTCTGATGTCATCGTAGGGCAACCTGATCACAGCATCGGAGCCATTGGGCAAGTGTTCCTTTTCGACAGTAACCAGACAGAGAGCGTCTTTTCGACGGTTAGTGATGAAAAATACGGCACGGCGTTGGGGGGAAGTTATCTCTCCAATTTTTTTGCAGTCGGGAGCCCTTATAGAGATTCCGGTCGCGGGGGTATCGAGATTTATTCGGGGTCGAGCCTTGTTTGTAATGCGCAGGTGCCTGCCTTAGAGCCTTCCTCTCTCTTCGGATTTACGGTGGCGCACCTCAATCTCGCTTTTCAAACTCTTTTTTCCGGTGGGAGCGCTGCTACGTTTGCCGCTAACCGGTCTGAATCAACAACAGGTGGCTCGGTCGGGATCTTCGCGCTCATCGCCGAAGGCTCCTGTGATACTATCAAGCAGGTCAATAACTGCGTTCAGGATGCGGCACAAGAGCAGGGGAAGGTAATTGTCGGAGGCGCAGACTGCCTTATCAATCCAGCGGGTACTCCCAAGCCGATGATGATCTTTAGTTCGCCGGGGTGGAGTTCTAATAAGGGGCGAGTGGATATCGTAATCGAAGGGAATGAACTCGCCACACCCTCCGCCTGCGGCGCTACTCCAACTTCTGTCGCCACAGATACTCCGGCTGTTTCGGTTGCTGCCGCAACTTCTGTCGCGACTGAGACTCCGGCTGGTCCGGTTGCTACCGCAACTTCTGTCGCGACTGAGACTCCGGCTGGTCCGGTTGCTACCGCAACTT
>CAIXKI010000226.1 GCA_903920005.1 uncultured delta proteobacterium | reverse complement strand
ATCCTCTGTCCGATGCTCAACGAGGCGATCTTCCTCGTTCAAGAGGGGGTAAAGCCAGAAGATATCGACACGGCCATGAAGCTTGGAACCAATCAACCTATGGGCCCCCTAACACTAGCCGATTTTGTCGGCCTCGATACCCTGCTGTACATCCTTCAGGTACTACACAGAGAGCTAGGAGAAGATAAGTACCGTCCGTGCCCGCTTCTTATTAAATACGTTGAAGCCGGCTGGTATGGGAAAAAGAGCGGTAGAGGATTTTATACCTACTAAGCGCACCGCCGTACGAGCTCTTGCCCACATCCATCCCCCTCACGCAGCGCAAGCTTTACAAACGCTTCCTCTCGTAAGGGGGACTCAACCTCTTTGAGCAATTCCAACGCGGCCATGAGAAACGACCCATCTAACAGATGAGGCTCCGTGCGCCTGGATGACAATGCCTCCCTAAAAACTTCTCGGATATACTGCTGTCCTTTCATTACACAACCCCCCAGCTATTACTTCAAAACTTGCGGCACGCCAGACCCTTGAGCGGTATTATCGAGTTCGCCGCTCAGATGCGGAGCCCTCTGTGCCTGGTCGGATATGAGGCACAAGCGGCTCCTCCCTCTTCGCCGCGATGGAATCCATCATGTCCTCTGTAAGAAGAATAAAAGAACGCTCCGTATGTTCGGTCTCGGTGAGAATCTCATCTACAACTTCAACTACCTCACGCTCTCCACACACCTCGGCGATCGAGCGTACGATCTCATAGGAGCTCTTTTCAAAGTGAACCATCTGACGAAGCACTGACATAATCGCCAGATCTAAGATTCGATCATCACCCCGCCTCTCCGATATCGCGATAGCCTCTCGGGTAAACGCTTCAGACACAAAGCAGCGCGCGTCCGCCATGGATTCCCCGAGAGATTTCGAGATCTTCTCGAATCGCTCACAGTGGCTCTCCGTCTCAGCAAGATACTCCTGCACCACCGATTTAAGCTCGTGAGACGAAACACCACTTAGCACCCGGGGGAGACCCCACGCTATTTGACGTTCAACTGCGGCAACCTTTCGTAGTGATTCGACAAGGAAAGAGCGGATTGTAGCAAGTATCATAGGACCCCCTCTCTAGAAAAAAACAGAAGGCTCCAGGCGACAGCACACCCGGAGTACTGAAGGAGTGTGCGCCGAGCCCCCCTCAATAGAAATGAGCGGCATCATCCCATACTCCGTAAAACGATTTCTTGCTGGCTTATCGGAGACCCTCTACACTGAGGGTAACGATGGTACGACAACCTCAACCTCACAACAGATGCTCCGTCCAGCGACCACAACGAGGGGTAGCCTTACTCATGGTTGTCTTCATGATTGCGCTCGCATCAGCGCTTCTCATATCGCTAACCGATTCCACGTACGTGGCGATGAGACTTAATTCAGCGGCTGAGCACAGAATTAAGGCTGAATACATCCTCAAGTCTGCGGTGAGCGTTGCACAGGTTCTCGTGAAAACCGACATCACCCCGTATGACGATCCTCAACAAGACGCTTGGATGGCATTCGCTGATGGGCGCGAAGTCCCTGGTGATATGCTCGGCCTTCCTGAACCAAACATCAGGGTAACGCTTATGATTGCGTCTAAAAGCGGCAAGATCCCCCTCGCGAGGGTCTGGCAAGCAGGCAATCCAACCGACACAACGTGGCGAGATATCGTGACAGCTCTCTTTCGAATCCTTGGGTTTGACACTCCAGATCCAAACACCAACACCAGCAATAGCACCCCCTTTGTGAACGCCGAGGAGATGGTCGCAAACCTAATAGATTATCTTGATTCAGATCAAACCAATTATCAGCAAAATAATTTTGCGTCTGGCGTTGAGGCGAATCTCCCTGACGACGTACAGTTCCGAAATGAGGGAACGATTGATTCCCTCGCGAGCGAACTCGCATCCATCCCTGGCTTTACTCCAGGGCGAATCCAAAAGATTCTTCCGTTTGTGTATGTGTCCATGAAGAATGTGCCTCAGGTCAATCTCAACGCGGCCCCCTATGAGGTAGTTGCCGCTATGACCGATCAAAACTCCGCGGCGCAAATCCTTGCGTGTCGACAGGGAGGTCAAAGCAATCAGGGCCCCTTCAAGAGCGTCTCGGACCTTCAGGCATGCGGAGTTACCGTTACCGGCCCAAGAAGCGGCATTTTCTCCGTTTCCGGAACCCTCTATGAGGTTATTGCGAAAGTGGAATACGGAACCGCGGCATTCATGGCGAGCGCCGAGCTGAGTGGTGCTGGTTCAGGAAAACTCCCCACCATTACCAACTTTCAAGTCTACTAGCGCTCCGTTGCGAAAGAACATCCCGAATGCCGCACGAGCAGGATTAGAAACGGTATAAAATCAAACAGTTACTTACCAGACCAGCTCAAACATGGCCCAATCTTTGACAATATTCTGAAAGATATATATGGTTTGCAGGCTTTTTTTAATGTAGCGAGAAGTACTATGGCACGTCGTTGTGATATCTCCGGTGTAACTCATCAAAACGGAAATCGAGTTAGCCACGCGAACAACAAAACTCACCACAAGTTTGAGTCAAACCTTCAGTCAAAGCGTCTCTTTGTTCCTGAGCTGGGTAGGACTGTGCGCATTCGAGTCTCTACTCGAATCCTCCGCACTATCGACAAGCTCGGATTCACTGGCGCACTCAAGAAGTTCAACCTCACAGTTGCTGACGTAACGAAGTAACGAGTGCCGGATACGGCCTATTCGTTATCGTGACGGACCTTCCAGATATGCCTATAGCTGGCACGTTCACCTTGTGCGCGGCTAATAATTCGTGGCTTGAAAACACGTACCGGACTAGGGGCTAATGCATGCACCCCTTCCTGAGGGCATTAAGTTTCTCAGCGCTCAAGCGGACGGCTGAAATCCCATTCATAATAGCTTCCCCGCTGTCGACGCTGTCTTTTTCGACCGCGCCACGGAGCGCATAATTATCGAGAACTCCAAGCTTCTGAGAGCTTGGCACGAATATCTCTTTGCAATCTCTACATTGCACAACGACAATAATGCCTTGATAGGTCACCTTCGTAAGTTCAGTCGTAAAGTGTTGGTCATCTACGCCCGTTACACCGCAACATGGGCACGTGATCGTATCTACGAACGTCTCGGCGAGTCCTTTCAGCCGAAATTTAAGAGCCATAAGCCTCCTTGTTTTTGCTGGCATCCAGCCACTTGATCATCGTCACTTCAGAACCGTTGCTACCGAACCGCACTTCATCCACAGCGCTCGACATCAATGCTAATCCACGCCCAGAACATGAGAGCGAGTCGATGCGGCCACTCTCCGGGCCGCCCCTTCCATTAAGGAATCCTCCTCCCTGATCCTTTACCACCACTTCCAATCGAAAATCAGAAAACGACAACCTTACGGTCACCCTTCTGCTTGCATACTCCGGGTCGGCCAAGCGAGCTTTGCGCATGGAAGAAAACCTATCCGCCCCGTCCGTAGCTATCTCCTCTTTCCACTTAGAATCCAACTCTAAATTTCCGTGTTCCAATCCATTAAGCACGGCTTCCTGGACCGCAAGCCGCAACTTCAGACCCTCGTTCTGCGAGAGCATCCCTTCATCCACTAAGCGACTTACTAACGGCAACGACACCGAATCCAAATCAGCCAAATCGGCTGAGGTAAAACAGAGATCCATCTCCTCACGGGTCACATGACGATACGACGCCTTGTCACGAGCATCTTTTCGTCGAGAAGACGCCACCTGTTGGATGACCCGCTCAAGCCAGGAAAAATCAATCGGTCGAGCGAGAAGGTCCGTCGCTCCGCTTCGAAACAACTGCAGGGCATCCTCGTAGCTCGACGTCGGACTCACGGCGATAATAGCTTGAGAGGGGCGCTTCTCGTGAATTTCCCGCAGTGTCTTCACGGTTTCGGGGCCTGCCATCTCCACATCAGCGATAATAATGTCGTACGTGCCGCGCTCAAGCGCTCCAGCCAAAGATGTTCGATCTGGAACTATGTCATAGCTCCAGCCACGCCCCTTAAAGAAGCTGCCGAAAGTCTGCCTGCTTTGTTCGTTACCATCCACCAACAATATGTTGGGAGGATGCACGCTCACGCTCATCTCTTTAATGCTCCGAAACAGTTGTTCACGAGACTCGACGGCACACCCGTCATTACGACTCATCCACAGGAAGCAACTTGTCCAACATCAACAGCTCGAACGTTTCCTTCACAAAACCATCAAGGGGTTTCACCATAAGCACCCCATTCTCAGCCTTAAGACGCTTGTAACACATTAAAACTTTACCTATGCCGTAGCTGTTTATGATTTGAGCTCCGGATAGATCGAGCACGATAGTCCGCTTTCCCTGGTCGTAGACCTCGTTAAACGCTGAGCGCAGGGCCTCACCAGCGGTCTCAGTATCGAGATCGCTCGTCACCCGGATGTACCCCTTCTCCCCTTCGATCTGTATTGGGAATTCCATGCGTGCCTACCCCCCAAAAGTGGTTTCCGAGTAAAACTATCGGCACTTTGAGCAATCGCCTGAAGGTTTTCCGAGCCCCCCGATCTCCACTTCCCCCAGGGCACCAATAGCCTCCTGGAATCTTTAGATTTCTTGCTATTACCCGTTCTGGCGAACTAAACCTGCTCCTCAATGGCCTAGGGGCGGGCGACCTTGCTTTTAATTAGGATAAGCTATTATAATCCCAACCGATTTTACCATTTCAACACTTATCGGGGAACGTTCCCAACCTCCCCTCTCAGGAGAACGCATGCGCCCAATGGCGGAGCACACCACCGAAACACCACTCTCATCACGTGCGCGTCCGTCTTTTCCACACTACGAGGACGCAGATGTGCATGCATCCTCGGATGAATACGCGGCGCGCTTTGGAGATTCAGTCGGTCAATGGATGCTCACGGCTCAAGAGAGTGCTCTATTCTCACTAGTTGACCAAGAATGCACGACCGTTCTCGATGTTGGTGGCGGACACGGTCAAATCGCGATTCCCCTTGCTCAAACTGAGCGCTCAGTCACCGTCTTAGGTAGTTCTCCCGTATGCGCAGCTCGGCTGAGCTCTCAAATTGAACAGGGCACTGTATCCTTCCAATCTGGAAACCTCTTGGAGCTCCCTTACGACAATAAGTCCTTTGATCTTACGACGAGCTTTCGCCTCCTCAGCCACTGCGTAGCGTGGCGCCAACTTGTCGCTGAGCTATGTCGAGTGTCTGAGCACGCCGTGATTATCGATGATCCAGTGTGGTTTAGCGTCAATATCCTCACACCACTACTCTTCTCTCTCAAACGCGCGAATGAGGGGAACACTCGAACCTATCGAATGTTCTCAACGTGGGAGCTCTCCCAAGAATTTAGGAAACACGGATTCAAACTTGAAAAGAGTGAGAAGCTCTTCGTCTGGCCGATGGCGTTACATCGGGCGCTAAAGAGCACCAGCATCTCCCAAAAATTAGAAACGCCCGCAAAGTTGCTCCTCCTTACAAAACTATTTGGCTCCCCGGTTGTCGCTAAGTTTGTGAGGGAGAAGTAGAGGATGTCATCACACACCGAAGCAGCCCGTCTGGCCGAAGCCAAGCAACGCCCCGCATCTCTGCGCATCATTCCAGAAGAAAGCTCCTACACGCCCCTAAGAAATCGAGGACGTTTCATTGCCCCCCTTCGGTGGGAAGACGATCGCGAAGATAAAACGCCCCGCGCATTGCGTGGACTTGCCAAGATCATTGATGGCGGGCTCTGCCACCGATGTGGTTCTTGCGTTGGAATCTGTCCTACTGGAGTTCTCGGATTGGATGATGAGGAGTATCCGGCTGTCCACAACCTCTCCGCGTGTACCGACTGCGATCTGTGCGTGAAAGTGTGTCCGGGAGATGAGTTTGATCTGATCGATGCATACAAGAAGAACTTTGGAGTCGATGCCGACGTGACATCAACGCACGGACACTTCATCGAACAATCCATCTCGTACGCGACGGACCCAATGATTCGCGAGCGCTCTACCAGCGGAGGACTCGTTACCGCCATCCTTCTCAATCTTCTTAAACGCGGAGAAATAGATGGCGCAGTGGTGATCGTGTCCGACGATAAGGAGCTATGGAAGGGCAAACCGATAGTCGCCAGAACTCGCGAAGAGATACTTTCGGCAATGAAATCGAAGTACGCTATCTGTCCAACGAACTCGGTGTTTGGAGAGATCCGAAACATCCCTGGGCGATACGCCCTTGTTGGACTCCCCTGCCAGATTCATGGATTCACCAAAGCCGCAGAGCTCGATCAACGACTGAAAGAGCGCGTGGTTCTGACCATCGGACTATTCTGTCACGCCGCAGTCGAACACGAGGCGCTTAAAATTATCTGGGGCAGTCTTGGGGATAAAGTGAAGGGGGCCACCAAGTATATCTCTCGAATCGGAAAGCATCCCGGAACACCTCACTTAGAGATGCAAGATGGCTCTCTCTATCCCGTATACTTTGGCGAGAAGCGAGGCTATCGCCCCTCTTCGATGGAGATTATTAACATCGTCTATCGCCTTTATACGCCAGCGAGATGCCTCACCTGCTTTGACGCGAGCGCGGAGTTCGCCGACATAGCCGTCGGCGATCCATGGATGGCCCCGCCACACTCAGACGTCGATTTTTACAAGGGTTGGAGCTTTGCGCTCGTGCGGAATCAACGAGGGCTTGTGGCCTACAACAACTCGATATCTGACGGAGACGTCATCGTGGAGCCGGTTACTAGGAAAGAGGCTCTCGCGTGTAATCGTATGATGGGAACAGAGAAGCGATGGCGCGCGTTCCGCGTTATTGAGACCCTTCGACGCCAGGGCAAGCCCGTGCCTGCGTACGGCCCACACGGCTTCAGGTTTCCACGGCAATCAGGCAAGCAATTCGTCAAGACAGAGATTCACATGTTCACCCACATGTTCTGTCACCTTCCCAAGCTAAGGGGCTACGTGCTTCACTTAACCCTCTCAAATTGGGGATATGTGCTTCTGTGGCTCAACTCTCAACGCCGCTCACTCCGATTCTTTGCGCGTGACAACACCGCGCGTCTAAAGCGTGCTCTTTTTGGAAGAAAGTAACCATGCGCGTTCTTGTTCTCGCACCTCAGCCCTTCTACCAAGAGCGCGGAACTCCGATAGCGGTTCGCATCGCGGTGGAATCCCTCTCTCGTAAGCTTCAACTCTCTGCATCAGATCCCGCTTCAATCGATCTCCTCTGTTACCACGAGGGAGAAGATATTCAGATTCCGGGGGTGCGGATCTTTCGCATCCCGGCGCCGAAAGCGCTTTGCGGAATTCGCCCAGGATTATCGATTAAGAAACTGCTTTGTGATGTCATTTTCCTTTTCTCAGCTCTATCGTTGGTATGGCGCGGGAGGGCGAATCGCTACTCGGTCATTCACGCCGTAGAGGAATCCGTATTCATCGCATGGCTCATTAAAAAGGTGTGGGGAATCCCATACATTTACGACATGGATTCATCACTGTCGCTCCAGATAACGGAGAAATGGCGGTGGTGTAAGGGGCTCTTCCCTCTTCTTAACTGGATTGAGGGTATCGCCATGCGCGGGAGTATCGCGGTAGCGCCGGTATGCGACGCGCTTCAAACGCTCGCCAATGACCAAGGCTCTCCTCACACCGTAATGCTCCGCGACGTGTCTCTCCTTCCTCCAACAGGTCGAGCCGATATCGACAGAAACGCGACGCTGGGAATGCGACTCCCGCCGACAACGCCGGTTATCCTCTATGTAGGAAATCTCGAGTTCTATCAGGGAATAGATCTCCTGCTTGAGTCGTTTGCCCTCATAAAAAACCATCTAACTCGTCCTCAACTCGTCGTGATTGGAGGAGCGCCCGCGTCAGTGACCGAATACCAAACAAAAGCGCTTACCCTAGGGTGCGGAGAGCAGGTTTCCTTCCTTGGGCCTCGCCCCGTAGCCGACCTTGACACCTTTCTTTCGTGCGCGGATATCCTTGTGTCTCCCCGAATCAAAGGGAACAACACTCCTATGAAGATCTATTCATACTTGCACTCTGGCAGAGCACTTGTCGCGACCGACCTCCCGACCCATCAACAGGTGCTCGACAAAGACATCGCGATGCTTGCTCAACCAACCGCTGATGGGTTTGCCAAGGGTCTCAAAGCGCTGTTGGATGATACCGACCTACGCTCAAGGCTTGGAAAACAAGCTCGGGAAAGGGCTCAGGAGCTCTATACCGTTGAGGCATTCGAATCTCAGCTATCTTCTCTCTACGATATCGTAACCGAAAAGATATCAGAGGGTGCTCCAACAACTCATTCACTAGCATAGGAGGGGGTGTGATGACCGCACGTTCACTGATCGCAACGACTCTCGCCTCCCTCTTTGGCACTATTGTGGCGCTTGGAGCGCTTGAAATAGTGGTTCGAATTGCGATGCCCTCAAAACAATCTCAAGGTCCATCGTGGAGCGACAGGCCCATTTTTTACTTCCGATCCCCAGCAGCTCCCTCGATGCAAGACTACCCGTATAGTCCACAAAAGGAGGCCGGAGCATTTCGAGTCGCCGTGGTCGGTGATTCGTTCACCTTTGCACCATACATGCAATTTACGGATACCTTTCCGAACAAACTTGAACAGATGCTTCGAGTAAGTGGTGCCCCTCGTAAGGTAGAGGTCCTCAACTACGGCGTGCCCGCGTACTCCACATCGCACGAAGTAGAGGTCGTTAAGAACGCAATCGCGGAGGGCGCGGATCTCATCATTCTTCAGATCACACTCAACGATCCCGAAGTGAAACATCACAAGCCTTCGGGGATCACGGAGAATATGCAGGATAAGTTCGGAGGGATGCAGCTCACAGGTTTTGTGGGATGGCTCGCGAAATATTGGAAAACGCTCAGCTTCGTGCTAACCCGTCTCCACAATACAAAAACTCATCGCGCCTACATCGAATACTTTAACGATCTGTATGAGAATCCTCGCTCCTGGAAGCCTTTCGTATCATCCATGACCGAACTGGTGAAAACCGCCAAAACGGCGAAAGTACCCATGGTATCGGTCGTATTTCCACTCTTTGGACTTCCGATGGACGAGCGGTACCCTTTTTATCCACTACACAAAAAAGTCGACGACTTAATGACGTCTCTCGACGTACCTCTTCTCGATGTGTCGGATATCTACAAGGGGATCCCTCTCGACCATCTACAAGTTATCCCAGGCGTCGACAGACATCCGAACGAGATCGCTCACAGGATGGCCGCGGAAAGAATCTATCTCTGGTTAGAAGAGCGCAAACTCGTGCCAGAAGATCTCATAATTAAAGAGAAGTTCGCGACAAGGCTCGGGGTAACGGGGCAACGCCCTTGGACGCCCGGAGAGCCCCCGCAACCCAATCCCTAAACGCTTTAAAACAAGGACCGCCAATGACACGTCGTCGCATGCCAGCAGAGTGGGAGCCACATAAGGCTACCTGGATAGCCTGGCCCTATATGGAGTCTGATTTCCCTGGAAAATTGGACGCCGTACGCTGGGCATTCTGTGAGTTCATTAGACATGTCTCAAAGGTCGAGACGCTCAACATCCTCTGTTGCACCGATGAACTTGAGGAGGACCTCAGGAATCGCCTTACCCGACAACAGATCACCGGAGACATTCGCGTTCACCGCGCCGCGTACAATCGTTCTTGGCTCCGCGACTCTGGTCCTATTGGTGTTGTAGGAGACACCCCTGAATGGGTTTCCTACCTCTTTACCGGATGGGGAGCACTTCCCGAGGTCGAACTGGACCAGACAATCCCCGACTTTATCGCCAAAGCATCAAAGATCAACCTTCATCGCGCCCCTGCTGAAAGAGGGAAGCCCGTACTTGAAGGGGGAATGCTCGATGTCAGTGGTGATGGTTTGATTATGGTGACAGAGGAGTGTCTCCTCTCAGAAACCCAGCAACGAAATGTAGGGTTCACAAAGCAGGACTACGAATCAATCTTCGCAAACGATCTTGGCGCTCCACACGCCATATGGCTTCCATGGGGTGTCAGTGGAGACGATACTCACGGTCACATCGACAATGTGGCTCGCTTCATCGCTCCACGAACGGTTGTCGTGGCATCCGCCGATAAACACGATAAGGAACAATACGAAAAGCTCCAAGAGAACATCTCCGTCCTTAGAGCTTACAAAACTCCGGAGGGAGAGGCCTTGAAAGTCATCGAGCTCCCCTTTCCCGAGCCCCGCTACTGTGACGATCAACGCTGGGCGGCGGGCTATCTAAACTTCTATTTCGCCAACGGAATCGTCCTTGTTCCAACCTACAACGATGAACGGGACCGACACGCGCTTGGCATACTCGCGGAGAATCTTCCGGGCAGAAAAGTGATAGGCATCCACTGTGGCGATTGGATTCTGGGAGGAGGAACGCTCCATTGTTCGACCCAACAGGAGCCGGCTTGGACCCTACTTTCGTAGAGCTCAAACGACTGCCCTAAGATGTCGTTTGAACCAAATTGGTTGCAAAAAAAGCCGCTGTGACTAAAAACGAATCTCCGTTATAGCGTATACCAACCAGGGGCTCGCCAGAATGTCTAAAAAAACCTTATTTAGACATATTTCCTAGTGTGCTCTGGGTTGAGTTTCCCTAAACTATTGATGTGGGATCCTACAGGCAGTAGTTGTTCAAAAGCCTCCGAAAGATTTCGTATCCCACGCACGTAACGGCATAGCACCCCCTCTTAATGGGTGGGGATGATTTTATTAACGAGGAACTATGAAAAAAATTATTCTAGCACTCTGTCTTCCGCTCCTTGCATTCGCAACCGATGCCAACGCTGCTCGTCGCGGAGTGAACGTATCCGCGATAGCGGCATGCTCAAATACCACCACCCTTCCAAATGGTAGCTTTATTTACAAGAACGCTGCCCCACTTCGTTCAGGTGGCGTAGGGACCCCTCTCGTAGGATTCCGTAAAGAGCCAACGCTCATAATGAACAAACGATTTACGACCTCAAGTACAACTATATATGACTCCAAGGGCACAAAAATAGGTAGCTGCCCATGGGCCAGCGCCCACGGACATGCCGGCGGTCGTTTCCGCTGCACTATGCAGACATCTGCCCTTCGTCGTACCGCGGTGAAGAATACCGGCTCCGCGGCGATCTTCTTCAAGCTGAAGGGAACACAGTGTGCCGAGGTGCCGGATGCAGGTAAATGCTATGGCAGCGTAAAAGGTTTGTGTAACCAGACCATTAAGTAGTCCATCAAAAAGTATGGGCTCAAGAGACAACGGGGGCTTTCAGCCCCCGTCTCTTTTTCTGAGCGCTAAAGACCGAGAAACTGCCCAACAAATCGCCCCACAGCACGACAGCCAGAGTTACGCCTACCTAGCTGTTTGAAGGGAACCTTCGGACTACGCATCGCCTCAAGAA
Organism: uncultured delta proteobacterium; assembly: GCA_903920005.1. Classification (GTDB taxonomy): domain Bacteria; phylum Bdellovibrionota_C; class UBA2361; order UBA2361; family OMII01; genus OMII01. The sequence continues at coordinate 8,777 of CAIXKI010000226.1, read as the reverse complement.
TAGTATCCACCCCTCCGCACTCATCGCTAAAGGAGATTCCAGAGATCTCTACTCCAAAAGTCCCAACCAGGCGCTCATCTCGTGGCGAAGGGAGCGGATCCGTCCCATGAAACACCCGATAACCGCGTTGCCGGGCATAGCGAAGGAGGGAAGATGGAGGACCAAGGACTGAACGGATAGCGATATCCCCAACCGCCAGAGTCGCCGGGGAATGAGCATCGAGGAGCGTTTTGACTAGTCTGCCCCGAGATCCCAACCATTTCCCGGGAGACCAAGGAAGACACGGGACCCCACCACCTTTGAGAATTGACTCGATATACTCACCCGCCGCGAGTCCATCGCTGAGCACTCGCCTTACCCCCAGCCCTAACACTTCGATACGCTCTGAGGATACGTACTGAACTCCCTGAATCACGAGAAGTTTCCTGCTATCCACCTCCGCTACACCCGCGGGACTACCGGGAAGATCTTTCCACGAACCAAACAAAGGCACCTCGCGTCGAAGACGGTCTAAGGAATTCTGACCTTGACGGTCAACTACCACCACCACTGCGAGGCTATCGTCTCCTGCTTGCAGATTCGTGAGTGCAGCACTACACCACGCTCTCACTGAGTAGGCGTCATAGAGGTGCCCATGGGGATCCATCCGAACAGTGGTCATTGAACAATCGTTATTAAACAGTCGTCATTGAATAGTGCTTACGTAAGTGTGTCGAGCAAGGCGAACACCTCGTCGCGGATACCAGGATGCATAATCATGAGCGGATTATTACTCTCAATGCGCCACTGAGAAAGCGGAACGCGGCGCCCGAGCGGATCCATCCACGCCTCAAGACCAGCCTCCGCAGCTAGAAGCACCGCGGCGAAATCCCACGGTTTCGCCGAAAATTGCACACTCATCTGCTCGAATCCTTGAGCAAGACGCGCACAATCGTTAGCGAATCCGCCAAAGCGATACATATTTTCAATCGCGTTCTTTTTTTTCAGATATTGCATCACCTTCGACTCATTGTGATGCCCAATGAAAAATAGGACTCCGGCCTGACTCAGAGATGTGCAGGGATTCGGCTGCAATCGCGCTCGCTTACCTGGATGCCCTGGCTGTGAGAAGTCCGGAGTCGAAACGTACGCCCCCTGCCCCTTTACCGCGGTAAAGAGCTTTCCATGAGGCACGCTATAGAACGCGGCGACCGAAAGCACATCGTCCTTCACGAAACCGGCGAGAGGTCCGTATCCAACGTGACCACCTTTCTGACCGAAAAAACGCTTGCACGAAGTTGTACCGTCCAAAGGATCGACCAAGAAATAGCTACCACCCTCGTCAATGAGCGCGTGAGAGGACTCATCCTCCTCGGCGACTATCGGATGGGTCTGAGGCAATACCCCGAGAATGCGACGTTGACTCTCAAGATCGAGGTTCATCACCAACGTTCGGTCAGCTTTCACATTGACCTCAAGAGCAACTCCTGATGAGGCAGCGTGCTCAAGATACTCCGCCGCGGCGAGAACAGCCGACTCTATAACTTGTACAGTAGGACCCAGCGAGCCCGTTATAAGTGGGTCATTATTCATAGACTTTCAGTCTAATCCCTTCCGAGGGCTTTTGTCATGGTATTGCGAACATACACCACACACCACCCAGTTACGACCTATCTCGACTAATGGGAAACCCGCCTGCAGCCCCAGCCTTTCAAACCCCACTTGGGTCCTAGCCCTTCCGCGACGCTCTGCCGTACACTAGGAGCTACTATGCCCCGTCAACACACTGACCTCTTTGCCGAAGCTCGACCTGACAAAAAGGTCGCCAAGATGCCACTTCCCGGCGTGGTCCGTGAATACCTTACGTTCTATGCCGAGGGCCGCGGGCACACCGCCCGCGCGAAGCAGCTCGATACGGATAAGTTCCTTGAGTTTCTGAAGCGATACAAACGAGCAAAAGAGATAGAACACCTGACCGTCGGAGATTGGGACTTGTCAGCGACTCAACGATTCGTAGATGAGTCGCTCCGCGTTGGTGAGGCACCCACAACCGTATCTCGTCGCCTTGCTACCCTGAAACATATGGGGAGGGTCCTCTCGGAGAGAATCCCCGGCTTCGTGAATCCGGCGCGTGATGTAAAGCCTCCTCGTATCCAACCTCGTAAACCGAAATCCATTCGTGCGATGGAGGTAAACGAGATTCGTACCAAGGCAGCCTCGTCCCGCGCCGAGAAAAACTCTTTCAACCGTTGTCGGAATGAAACGTTATTGAACTTACTCCTCGATACTGGGCTTCGAGCCGATGAAATACGAACTCTTAAAATGAATCAGCTAGGGGATAAGCTGGATTGGATACGCCAAGTCCGCACGAAGGGAAGGCTGTACCGAGATGTATACATCACCACCGAGATGCGCGCTTCTCTTCAGGAATACCTCACCGCTCGCGCGCGAGAACTCGCGCGATTCTTTCCAAAGCTGAACGCTTCGGTGGATGCGACACTCCCTCTCTTTATCAGCTCATACGGAGCGTCAGCTTCAGATCTAAAGAGTTTTGAATTGAGCCCCAAGAGTGTCTGGCGCGCCATTCGATCGTTCTCGGTCGACACAAAACTGCATCCGCATCTACTCCGACACACGTACGCGACAAATCTTCTCGATGACTCACGCGATATTCGACTCGTAGCGCAGGCGCTCGGGCACAGTGATGTGCGGATTACGATGCGCTACACAGAACGTGGAAATGAAGAGGTCGCGGAGGCGCTCGAAAAAGTCAGGAAGTCAGAGAAACAAAAGAAGTAGCTGCCCCTGCATGCGACTCGGATACCGGCCTCGGTGCCCACAGGAGCTCCCCTTACTGACCTTTTAGCGACGAGTATTTCCGTACAATGTCCCTAAACCGACCGTGTCGACGCTGGGATTCGTATACCTTCTCGTTAATGGAGATTCGTCGCTCATCGGCTTTTCGAGTCAATTCCTCACGACACTCCCGCTCCGCGCCCCCAGCACAGAGCTGATCAACAACTGCCATAAGAGCTTCGGCTTCTCGCTGCTGCGCTTTCCACAAACCATTAGAACGCTCTCGACCCCGCCGAATGGTGTACATCCCAGCCTCTCGAAAAGCCGCGATACCATCATCAATAGTTAATCGCTTCTCTCTGAGAAGATCGACAACCATTTCGAGGTAGCCCATTACATCCTCGGTGCCCTTTTCCCGCTCACTCTTCGCGCTAATGTAAAGAGAGTGATAGAGGTATTCACGATCCTGCCTAGCCAGGGGGTCAAGCGATACCTGCCGTAACGCGGCGTCTGAGAATGACAGGTGATTCTTGGCGATCCAATATATGGACGTTTCGATAAGAGCGCGAGGATTCACCGATGCAGTCTCTTTCATGAGTATCTTCTTTAGATCCTCTTTTACGGCCGCCGGCACGTCCATACGAGAGAACCAGCAGCCGACCAATGAAACAAGCTCCCTTTGAAGACCCGAAATATTAGTTCGGAGTCGAGGGCCCTCACGATATTTGGGGTCCAGAAGAGCTTGGATAGGAGAGGTCCACGACTCAAATCCAAATGGGATAGCTCTTAAGCTTGGCATGAACGTTCGTAGGTAGAACTCACCCCCAGTTGTTGGGCCCAACCCCTCGGCGTGTGGAACGAACATCGAGGCGACGCTCTTTATAAGTTCACCTGGTAACGCGGTGTCCTTAACTGAAGGTTCGTTTAATAGAGCAAACCCCGCTTGCACTGCTCGCGCTACTTCCTCTCGCGTGTACCGCTTTCGTGTTGAGAGAACCTCAAGAGCATGCTCTACGATCGGCGCCTTTGACTTGAGAGATAGCGTCTGTTCCTGTTGTTTAGATGATGGACCTCTCCGTTGTTCTGTCCTCGCGGGACCATTCCAAGCACACAATCCAAAAGAAAGGTCCTGGAACGCCAGTTGCGCTATCTTCTCCCCAACGACATCCCATCGCTGTGCGGGTGTGTTGAGAATACTCGGCAGACATTCGGCTCCAATCGGTCTTACCGCATTCGATCGGAAACAGCCAATAATTCGATCGCGGGCCTCCGAAGATACCGTAGGCGAATCGCCAGGCTTATGCTCTATCCACCCTTTTGACCGTGCGTGGGATAGCGCATCCTGAATATGCGCGGACGTTGAAGAACTGACCAAATCGCTCAACCTTTTACTCGGCTGTCGCACCCGGGCGTTGAGTAGCAAGCGCAGCGGGAACGGCGCATCCGCGAAATCGGTCGCCTGCCGAGACTCCCATCGTTCCGCTCGTTCGCGAGCGCTCGCCACGACACAGAGTTCGCGGGCCAGAAAAGGCGCTCTGGTTTGTTTACCGTGCTTTATCTCACGCTCAATAATAGGAAGTTTTGCCATCCCACCACTCAGAGCAGCGTGCCTCTCGGTGTCAGGCACTACCCGCTCAACGTTTTTTTTTATCTCCTCGATCTGACGGACTTCAAGGAATCGCCATGCCGGATCCCTCCCCTCAAGAAGTTTTAAAAGAGATACAACGTCCTCGACGGTCGTAACCTTCCAAGAGCTGTGCGCCGCTGGAAGGGAGGTCAAATTGGGAGCTCGATGTGATAGAATCATTCCCTGCTCTCTACTACGCATCAACCAAAGCTAAGACAAAGTCTCAATTCCTCTGAGCCCCGATCTATTTGTGAATATACGCTACCCGTGAGCCGCACGAAGCGCTCGAACAGCCCTCTCATTTCTAATAATCCTCTCTCTGATACCTTGAAGAGGATTTCTAATAGCGGTAGCCGGAACACACCCATCTATCGCAAGCACAAGTCTACAATCATCTGAAGACGGGGACCGATGTATTGCAAGGCCATTTCGGTGAATCGTATACGATGTACTACTCGTTGAGATCCATTCGGCCGAGGCCATGTCCATTTGTTCGCTTAGAAACTGAGATAGTGCATCTTTTGACTGTCCCGACGAGATAATAGCCTCTCGTAGGCGTCGCTCTGTCAGCGAGCGGGGATGAGAGAGGTACTGAGTTCCCTCTCCACTATAGGGCATGATGAACGAAAACGCTCTGTGATCATTGAGGGGAGAAGACGATCCATCATCCCCTTGCTTTAGTAGTTCCCCATAATCCACGTGAACAGGCGCCGCGTCACCGCGGAAGCGAGAGCATAAGAGATCAATAGAGACACATGAAACCCCCAGGGCCTTAGCAAAGCTACGCGCGCGTCCCTGTATATCTATCGAGAGGTTGTGAGCTACGACTCCGGCCCTTGAGAGACTCTCAACTACGGTGTCGCAAAATATATCGGCGTACTCCTTATGCCAAAGGAACCCCATCTTAACGAGGCTACGATCCGTGGTCGGATCGAGAAGCGACTGAAAGGCATCACGCAGCTGAATCGACTCCCGCGCAGCTGAGGTAGTAAGGCGCCGCTCCCCTGTCACCGAAAGCAATTCCGGATCGGACTGAAGTCGCGACACATCGTGAGAAAGGTGCTCCGCAAAACGCGCGGATCGAGCGGTAGTCCGGTGGGTAGTAGTCGCTTGTTCCATAGGATCCCAAGTGTAGCACCCCGTTCTTCGCTATTCAGCACCACCCCGGTGAGCTAATCTGTTTGAAATAGACTTTTCAGCATATTTACTTGCGAACCTGTTTTTACCTACAATCTTAAGCTCCTAAGCGGCCCAAAGGGCCAGAAAGGTTTTTTAATGACTTACGCTATTTTTGCGAGAATCGGAGTCCAACGAGTTCCTACCCCGGTTTGGGAAGGAACGGAGACAGAGCTAAAAAGGGCGTTCCCAAAAGAACAGAACCCCTTGCCGGTTTGGAGATGGGTAAAGGACGCTTTGACGGAACCTCCGCAACAGCCGGCTACCTTCACCCTCCACGCCAGACCGGATCGAGATTCACCATGGCAGCCCGTTGATGTGGATCCTCGCCTGGTGTGAACAACGCGCCTCTGCTGACTCGATACGGTTTCTCCGTCTCTTTGGGTCAGCTTAGGCTTTTACAGAGCGCGGGATCCGCTCCTCTTGCGCGTTCCACACCGTTCTCTCTCCCTTACCTAAAACGACCTCCCTACCATCGAGAGGAATCGCGGGCACGGGTCCTTTTCTCCTATTTCGACCCCAGCGCAGGCCTCTTATACTCGGACAAATCCGACTAAAAAACTCGTGCTCCGTGACAAAAGGCAGAAAAAAGCAGCCGAAAAAGAAGACCAAGGTTATCACCGACGCTTCAACTAAGATTAGCTACAGCGTCCTTTTGGGCCTAGCGCTTCTTCTATGCGCAATCCATCTCTGGATACCCTCGCCATTTAGTCGCCCTCTTCTCGATCTCGATGATCTTACCTACGTTGGCGCACTCGACAACATGACTATCGGAACCTACTTCTCAGAGAGACTGTGGCAAGCAGACTCGCTCTCGTTTCCCGCAAGAGACCTCACCTACCTCTTTGATTTCTACCTAAGCAAAGCGCTTGGGATGAAAACATTCATCATGACTTCAACGCTCCTTTTTTGCGTATATGTATTCGCCGCGTGGAACCTTTTTAAACGCATAGTATCTCCAGCGCTTGCTCTTACTCTTACCGCACTCCTCGCGTTGCATCCGATTAACGTCGAGGTCCTTCAGTGGGTCATCTCGAGGAAACATCTACTCGCCTCACTCTTCGCTATTATCGCGGTTATTCTTACCATCGACACGAAAGCGAAGGCGGGGGCCGTTCCGGGTAAAGTTTTTGCGGGGCTCATTCTCCTCTATGCCCTGAGCCTCCTTTCACATCCTCCGGCGATGCTCCTCCCTGCCTGGATAGTGTGGATGCTGTGGCCTCAATGTAAAAAGTCCCCAATGAAACTCTATTGTTTCATTCTCTCCTCAGCAGCTTTCGCGTTGTGGTGGATCTCCTTCCAATCTTCTCACAATAGGGACTACTCTGTTGGTGAAAACCCAGATACAGACCTCTTTTCTCTTAAGATCACAAACGGAGTGCTCGGTCTTGGGCGCGCTGTGTGGCAATTAGTGGCACCGATACAACAGGCTATCTACTTTGACGCAACCCAACCGCAGAACGCACTCGGTCTGTGTATCCTGGTGGCTCTCTCGTTTCTTCTCCTGCGACATAGTAAAAAATCGGGCCTTCGTGGCGGTATCTATCTATTGTTTTTGGGACTCCTCTTCTTCCTTCCCCAACTCGCGTTCACCTTCGGACGAAACGATTTCACCATGGCGGACAGATTCCTTTTTATGCCCCTCCCCTACCTTCTGGCGGGCGCCTCCCTATGCCTGAAATCTCCCCAAGAGTGGAGCGAGACGATCAAAAACAATCGATCGCGATGGATATTCGGACTGGGCTGTTTGTGCCTTGTGTTCAGCGTAATCACAGCCAACGCCTCTCTCTTGTGGCGTAATGAGCTTCCCCTCTTTAAACATTGCGTACGACAAACCGGGAGCGATCGATGCTGGTGGCATTATTCTCGTGAGCTTTTTAAAGTCGGCTGTCCCATGGTTACTGAAGAGTATGACCGCATGAAGGAGGAGTTAAAGAATAGAGCTTCAAATCCGGTCGCGTTATATCCACCTGACGGAGCGTTAATCCTCTCAACGTGCGAGACTACCGCGTATAATATCTCGAATGCCGAAAAAACCGCCGAGATAGACGCTCTTGCTAAGCTCGGCGCCACTCCCCAAGCGCTTACCTTTTCGAGAAATCTACTCTCTATTCAAGAAGGCGATCTGACTACCGCCTATACACGAACGATCGAATCCTTCCTACAAAGCACCGTCGATTCGACAAAGTTTTCGGTCGCGATTCTTGGAGTCATAGAAGGACAGCTACGAGCACTGTGCGAAGTTCCAAGCCCCACGGGAATAAACTGTTTCGAGATCCTTCAGACGTTTAAGGCTAAATACGCGAAGAATGACATCTCTTCTAAGTCGATCTCTCTTGGGTACAACAATACAAGAGCGGCGCTCTCTCAACGCTAACGCCTCCGTTCGCTACGTTGTACCCGCAGTCCCTCCAACGAACCCGCAACGATCGTACCTGGAGGGCCGGCGGCCTCGCCGGCTTGTCGCAACCCACGACATCAATCGCATGAAACATTTGACCCCGAGGTCGGCGGGGCCCCGGCGAGACGGGCAGCCGACCATATCACTAGCCGAGAGCGGCCCGGATGCTGGCCCAAAGATTTTCTATGACCGAATCATCCCAAACCTCCCCGCTCACTCTCTCCGACGCGAGGTCAAGGGTTGGCGCGCAGAACTGCACATGCATCGGGTGTACGGTTTGGTTCCACTGAAGGTACACGGACTCCTCAGTTCGGCCGCGCTCCCGAACGTCTCTTTTAAGCCGACGATCGAAACGAAGGTCGTCTGAGGCATCAACAAATACCGAATAAGAGTAAACCTGCCGAAGCTGCGGGTAGTGAAGGGCTAAGATGCCCTCTACGATGACCACATCTGTCGGTTCGATACGCATCGTCTCCTGGGCGCGAGAATGTGTCGCAAAATCATACGTAGGAACCTCCACCGCCTCCCCTGAGATCAGGGTATCGAGATGCCTGCGAAGGAGGTCAAACTCAAAGACATCCGGGTGATCGTAGTTTATCGCGGCGCGCTGCTCCATCGGTAGATGCTTGTGACATCGGTAATACGAGTCGAGAGCTATAACTTGGATTTTATCTGAACCGCCGATCCGGTAGATATCACGAGCCAGAGTGGTTTTTCCACTAGCCGTTCCCCCTGCGACTCCTATGATTCGGCAACGACTCATACGCCTTTATTATCAAGTTTCAACGAGAGACACTT
>CAIXKI010000225.1 GCA_903920005.1 uncultured delta proteobacterium | reverse complement strand
GGGTCGCGGCAAGCCGGCGAGGCCGCCGGCCCTCCAGGTACAATCATCGCGGGTTACCCCTACGACGCCGCCTGGCAACTCTCTTCCAAGACTCTTGAGTCATCATCACCCACCAATGCGCGCTCTTTCAACGCCTTGATGAATGGAACGAGCCCCTTTTTTTGGGCCCACTGAATCGCATTAAAGCCATCCTGATCGCAGATCGTCAGGTCCGCTCCCAACTCAACTAACTCACAGGCGATTGAGGATTGACCATTTTTGACTGCGGCAATTAACGCCGTTGTCCCATTAGGACTCTGACCATTTATCTCCACACCATCATCAATGAGACGGCGCACCGTTTCGACATCCCCGGCCGATGCCGCTCGCATAAAAACGGTCCAGAAAGCCTGTCCCACCGTGCTCACACTGACGCGAGTCGGTACTGGCTCCACTTTGGGTGTTGCTGCATCGACCTTTCCTGTCGTTTCCGCGACCTCAGCCTTGGCAATCCCAAACGCTTCGAGTAACGCTGGATCGGAATCTGACCTGGCCCATTTTCGAGCGCTCCATCCATCGAAATTTTCAATATCAATGTTTGCGCCCATCTCAAGGAGAACCTTCACGGTTTTGACATCCTTCTTCACCACAGCGGCAAGGATCGCGGTCCCTCCGTTGTTAAGGAGCATGTTGACGTCAGCTCCGAACTCTACGAGCGTTCGCAGCACCCGATGGTGCCCACGATCTGACGCCTCCGAGAATGGGCTTATGCCGAACTTATTGCGTCGATTCACCTTCCCACCTGCTGACGCGAGAAGACGCACGATTTCCTCATGGCCACGGGACGCTGCGATCATAAGCGCGCTGGACCCGTATTTAAGCTCGCAGTCAGCGTCAAACCCCTCATCCATCAGACGCTTGATAACGTCAAAGTGACCTTCGCGAGCTGCTGTAATAAGAAGCTTCTGGTCGTCGTTGTATTTGATTCCCATAGTCCTTCCGGTTCGAGACACTATTGTCTTCCATGGGGAGAGATCGACACTCGCGCATAAATGCATGAGCTAAAAATCGTGCCAATGAGAGCAAGCGGCTAACAGCTTGAATCTAATGATTATTATCGGGCTATGAGTCCTAAGATGGCCTCGTGACACAGGCCATTGGAGACAACGAAATACTCAAACGAGACCTCCCCTACCCCAATCTCAATAGGTCTCCCCGTTTCGTCAGAGACCTTGGCACCAGCTTCAAGCAAAACGCTCATTGGTGCTGCGAGATCCCACTCACGGTGGGTTTTCATGCGAACTACCGCACCATCTAACTCTCCGGTCGCCACTTGGGCGAACGCAAGTCCAGAGTCCATAAAAGGGCTCTCAAGCTCCCGGTTTGTGAGGGAACAATGTCGCGCGTAAATCCTACCTAGTCGGGGTTCCTTACTTGGGGATACCGCGATACGTGATCCGTTCCGCAAAACCCCCGCCCCTTGATGCGCAAGGTACATGATATCTCGAGCCGGAAAGTACATCAGACCTGCAAGGGCTACTCGATCAACACTCAGCCCGACAAGAATCGAGAAATCGTCTCGCCCCTCAAGAAACGCGGAGGTGCCATCCAAAGGATCCACTATCCATACGCGCGACGCCGCGCGAACGTCCGCTGGATTCGATTCGATCTCCTCTGAAAGGATGAAATCGTTCGGGAACAATGACGAAAGGGCGTTCATGAGAATCTCATTCGAGCCCATATCCGCCGCGGAGACCAACGAACCATCCGCCTTTTGAGTGATTGTGAGACTGGCATCCTTCGTTGATCCGCCAGGCCATTTGCTCATGAGGAAGGCTCCAGCCTCGCGAACCGCGCGCTCAAGCGTTTCAAATTTTGGATCTCCGAATGGATTCATGAATAGATCCTACGACAACGCAATCACTGCGCGGGGGGCTTATCCTCGCGCAGCTTTCCTAAAGTTTTTTTTCCGCTAGGTGCCCAAGGTCCGCTCGAGAGCGGTTCATTGCGGCCGCTGCCCCCCCCGGGATTGTTATAGCGCGGCGTTCGAGCAAGACCGGCGAATGCCCGAAAAAACTCACTAAAAACGTCACTAGCTTATTCCCACAATCTTGCGATGAACCAATTCTGTCAACGGCAGAGCTCTTGGTGACGCATGTTTTAGTAGTCGCGCGTGCGATTCGAATATCTCTCGTTCTCGATCAAACGGTTCACTCATCGTTCCATCTCCGTCGGAAACGTCATCGAGCTTTTGAAAAAGCACCCCTATCTCAACGCCCCATGCAAAAAATTCGCTGGCCAATGCTGGAGACAACCCTGCACACACACACCCCGCGTAGGCAGAGGCGCCAAAAAGCGCTCCCGTTTTCAATTCCATCAATCGCTTAATAACTTTGAGGTCAGAGGACTTCTCAATGTCGAGGTGTTGGCCCACGCACAGGTCTCCCCAAGAGCGCCCGAGCATCTTCACCATAAGCAATTGGCGTTCCGCGGTCGCTGGTCCCTCCCCTATCCACGCAATCGCGCGTCCCACCAAGAGATCACCCACAAGAATCGCTGTCGCTTCTGAAAACGCTCGATGACAGGAAGGTCTACCTCTTCGGAGATCATCATTATCAAGCGCCGGGAGATCGTCGTGTACAAGGGATGCTGCATGTAGCATCTCCACGCTTACCGCCGCATGGAGAGCCCCTGAGGTTTCTGGGCCAAATCCCCCAAGGTCACGCGCAAGCGCCATCACCAACAATCCGCGAAGTCGCTTCCCCTGCCCTTCAAGGACATACGTGACACCATCTTGTAAGCGCTGGCTTTCAGGCGCGGCGACCGACGCGACTTTGAGCAGCTCCACCTCGAGGGAACTCTTCCACTGCGCAAGAATCGCCATGTTTTCTTCTATTAGTTCAGGATTACTCGCCATCACACACAAACTTATCAAACGGTCTCATCCAGGAGAGCAGCCTCGCACCTCAAGGGGGTCCCTTGAAAGCCCTCTCAAACCCAGGACTAACAAACACCGTTACAAAACAGAGGGCCACAATGGCTTGATAGGCAGTCCAAGCAAGTTACGAATACGGCCTATCATGTACATGGAGCCAGTAACGAAGCTCCGTTGGCTATCTCCGGATGAGGTTAACTCTCTCGTGAGTCGCTCGTAGTCGCTCCCGTACGGCGTTACCCTTATGCCGGTACCCGATACTTTAATCTCCGCTTCCACCTGACTGAGCGGAAGAGCCCGCTCCGAATCAGGAAGCACTATTCGCCAATGAGAAACGTACGGTCTCAGAATACGAACCATCTCTTGCCAGTTCTTAGTATCCAGAACACCAAAGGTAAGGTCGATATCTCGCTCTCCGATGGAGTCCAGATAAGCAACGAAAGCCCTTATACCTGCGGGATTATGGGCACAGTCCATGAGGACTTCCCTACCCTCTACCTTGAGGTGCTCCATACGAGCGGGCCAGTACACGTTTTGAATACCCGAGGTAACCGCAGTCTCGGGCATGCCGACAACAAACCCTATAGTAGCTGCGACGGATAGGTTATGAACCTGGTGACTCCCCTCGAGTGAAGAGACAAAAGAGGTCCTTACTATCGGGTATCCAGGAAAGTCCTTACCCCAATACCCGAATCTATTCCGAGTGTCTCCACTCCCGATTTCGGAACCGTACTCGGTTCCATAGCGATAATGCCTTACAGACCTAGCCAACTTTTGCACCACAACCTCGGCCTCACGTGGCAGAGAGCCCGATATTAAAGGGACTCCAGGCTTAATTATGCCCGCCTTCTCTGCGGCTATCTCCGCAAGAGTGTTACCCAAAATATGCTGATGGTCATAATCGATGGTGACGATGGAGGTGGCTGCGGGTCGTGAAATGACATTAGAAGCATCAAGTCTGCCGCCTAAACCAACCTCGACAACAGCCCAATCAACCTTAAGCTCACGAAAAGCAAGGAATGATAGAGCTGTTATGGCCTCATGGAAGGATAACTCCATGAACTCTTTCGCAGCAGCGTTCCGAATATCGACGGCGAATTCCCCTATCGCATCCATGGCTATCGGAAGACCGTCAACTATGACCCTTTCATTAAGAGACTGGAGGTGTGGAGAACTATTTAGCCCTACTCTGTTACCGGCGGCGGCCAGGATAGAGGCAGTCGCAGCGGATACGGTGCCCTTTCCGTTTGTTCCAGCAATGTGGATGGTCGGGTAGCTATCCTGCGGGTCATCGAGGCGCTTAAGAACCTTTATGATCGCCTCTAGCGCAAAGCCTCCCCGCCCATTCCAAGGGGTTAGGGTATTTAAATAGCTTAGTCCGTGCTGTAACTTGCTCACTGTCCCACCGTGGGACATTCGACAGAAGTCCCGATTGCTGGTCAAATCACGATACTAGGTCGGGCCTGTCCCACCGTGGGACAGACTTACCCCTCAGAAACGAGCTTCCGGAAAAGAATCTGAAGATCCCCGTCTCCGTAGAAGTCCACCACAAGACGTCCACCCTCTGCCTGAGGGGTGCTACGACTCAATCGAACCTTCATCCCGAGAGAGCGTTGAATCTCCTCAGCGATTCTTTGGTCCTCAGCACTCACTATCTTGGGCTCTAGCTGATAGTCATTAGTGGCGGCCGGCTTCTTGTTGTCCAAACTCTTTTCAAGCTGAGCCCTGGTAAGAACGTCGACGTCCCTAAGGTAGCTCGCTCGAATACTTTCATCCTCAATTTTGGCTATAAGGAGAACCTTTGACTCGGCGGCTCCCTCCTTCAATGCGTTAAGAAGGTCATCCGGGAGGCTGAGGATCTCCAAACTTCGCTGAACAGCACTCTTCGAGATACTCAGCTTCTCAGCAATGTCACGGATTGAAAGGTTGTGGCCATCTCGAAGGGCTCCAATTGCTTGGGCACGCTCAAGAGGTGTCAGGTCAGCGCGTTGAAGATTCTCAACAAGCTGGATAGCAAGCGTCTTGCCATCTTCTTCCTGCGACTGACTCACCATTGCGGGGATCGATGTGAGACCCGCAAGGGTCGACGCTCGATAACGACGCTCACCAGATATTACGGTGTACCGTCCAGGAAGAGCTCCAGGCCGAACGAGAATCGGACTGATTACCCCGTAGAGTTTGATAGATTCTGAAAGCTCTTGAAGCTTCTCTTCGTCAAATGTCCGGCGGGGTTGGTTAGGATCTGCCTCGATTGCCGAAAGAGGGATCTCTCGGTAGGGGATGCCTCCACGTACACGCTCTTCAAGACCAGGACCCTGCATTAAAGGGTTATTGGCGAATGAGAAACTACGCTTTGACATTGAGAACCTCCTCAGCTAACGCACTATAATCTTCAGCTCCCGATGACTTCGGCATATATTCTAGGATCGTCTGACCCTTAGCTGGAGCCTCGGCTAGAGCGACATTTTCTCTGATAATCGTGTTGAACACTAGCTGTCCAAAGTAGGCACGAATCGTGTCGGCAACAGCTCGAGCGAGCCGCTTACGACTGTCGTGAAGGCAAATAAGAACTCCACCAACGATCAAGTTCTGATTATAGACGTTTCGCACCTGATCAATGGTATCGAGGAGCTGACGAACTCCGTGCAGAGCCAAATACTCGCTCTGTACCGGCACAATCACCTTGTCGACCGCCGCAAGGGCGTTAAGAGAGAGCAAGCCGAGGGTAGGGGGGCAGTCGATAAGAATAATGTCGTACTGGTCTCTAACCTTTTCAATGGCTCGCTTCAGAAGGAGCTCCCGGCCAACAACGCCGCCCAACTCAAGATCCGCCGCACTGAGAAGGAGGCTGGATGGCACAACCTCAAGGTTTGGAGAGCGCTTAATAATAACGTCGTGGATCTTCTTCGAGCCCTTGAGAACATCGTAAATGGTGAGCTCTGGTCCCTGCGGTATCTCATTAAGGTCTGCCGCATCCTCCTTAGAACCTAACCCAAGGTGCGTGGTCAAATTGCTCTGAGCATCAATATCTATCAATAAAACCCGCTTCCCTTTTGCTGCTAACGCAGCTCCGAGATTAACGGTTGTAGTCGTTTTTCCAACGCCACCTTTTTGGTTTACTACGCTGATTGCGATCGCCACAGAACACCTCCACATTCGTGAATCGAGATAAGGAATTTGGCAAAGATCCGACCTAAAATCTAGACTTAAGTCATTTCACGATGAAGAAATCTACCAAGTACGAGAGGGGACCCTTAAAGTCTATTTCGTGATCTGAAATAAGACTTTCAACCCTCTCTGGGCCCCAAATCACGATATGTTCTACACCTCAAATCACGATAGGGGTAGCCTCTAAACCGTCCCACAACGGGACCACCTACGAAGGAGCTCCTGCAGGTCGTGATTTCACATAAGGGATCGTGCATCCACATAAGAGGCTCGTGAAGTGAGAGTTACTCACTCGTGAATCGAGCAGCAACGCCTCGTGAACCAAAGAAAATACCATCGGGAGATTAGATAAATGACTATCGGGTATTGGCATTCAAACTCTCGTGCCCCGGCATAAAAAAAACTACCTATATATCTGTAAATACTACTTTTTTTTGCCGCTCATCTAATAACATGATCTAGTATAAAGATTGTTTAACTAACTAAAACTAAGCTCTGGTGTTTCGTTTTTTTTCTGGTAGATGTTCATGAGCATTTTTTGGAGAAAGGAACGCATTCAGGTATCACAGCCATCAACGGCATATGGCACCAAAGATACGTGGTATGCTCCTCTCAAGTTTATAACCGCATGACGAATTCTTCTGCATATCAAAATTCTCAACCGGGAGACGCGCTCATCTCCGAGCCGATGAATGCAGACTCTTCAGCTGTTCCCGTCTCTCCAAACGAAGCTCAACCCACCAAAAGTCTCCCACTGAAAATTTCTCGTGATGAGATGAATCTCGCCGAGTTCCCCCTCACGGTACTCTCAAAGCGATCGGACCCATCGGTCAAAACCCTGGAGTTCAGCGATAGCGTCAAAGGAAAAAATGGCGATGTCATAAATCGGAAGTGGATTATTACCGGAGCTGACAAATTCGGTTTACCAACGTCCTCAGATGACGAGGTGTTGTTGGGCTTGTTGAAATTGACTGCTGACGACGGCTTGAGGAACCCCAAAATATTCTTTACCCGATACGAACTCTTAAAAATTCTTAGGTGGACCACTGAGGGACGAAGCTACGTTCGATTGCAAAACGCCCTTGATCGTTTGAGTGGTGTTCGTATTAAAGCGACGAACGCGTTTTATGATAACGAATCCAAGCTCCATAGCACTCGAAATTTCGGAATCTTGGACGCGTACGAAATCAATGATGGGCGCGACACTCGACCGAGTTTCTTTACGTGGAGCGAAGTTCTCTTCAAATCGTTTCAGGTGGGATTCATCAAGAAACTGGATCTTGAGTTTTATCTTGATCTGCAAAGTGCTGTGTCTAAGAGGCTCTACCGATACCTAGATAAACACTTTTGGTATCGCTCTCGTATGCAGGTAAATCTTTTCGTTCTTGCGCATGAGAAGATCGGAGTTTCTCGCAACTATGTGTACGCAAGTTCTCTCCGCCAGCAGCTAGAGCCTGCGCTTGAGGAGCTCAAAGAGAAGGGGCTTTTGAGCGAGTATGAGTTTGTAGGGAAAGGCAAATCAACGGATGTTGTTCTTGTCGCTGCGCATGCGCCGCGAAAAACTCTAACCGCTTCAACGGCGGGTTCAGCCACGAGCACGGAGCAAAGCTCTGTCCAACCTACGGATGTCCCCTCGTTCACTGGAACAGGTTCTGAAGATACTCGTGAGCATTTGGAACAGCTCCTCGTTCAACGAGGCATACAAGATAAGCAGGCCAGGAGGTTAGTCAGTGGTCGTACGGTAGAGATTCTCGATAGAATGAAGGTGGTCATCTCGCACTTCGATAAGCTAGTTGAGAGTGGAAGCCACCTCGTCAGCAGAAATCCAGCTGGATTCTTGTACAGGGCGGTAGAGAGACCATTTGAATTCATCTTGCCCACGGATAAATCAACGCATACGAAAGAACCACGACCGCAGCAGGAATTGTCTCTTGAAAAGAGAACCGTGGCTTCTTCAGAGGGCACCCCTAAGCGGAAGTCTTCGAAGGATTCGCAGATTGATATTGAAGTAAGTTACCTTTTAGAGCGGAATAAAGTCCTTGATGCATTGCGACAGGAGACCTCGCCAGACGCCGTCGCGGTCATCCAAGCTGACGTAGAAAATGCGTTGGCCAAATTAAAAGCCCATATCTCTCCACGCCGATTCCAAGAGGCCGTTGAGCACGGTGTAGAGCAGCGGATTCTGGAGCAGAATGGATTCCCTGATTTCGACCGATGGTGCAAAGACCACTCGTAATTTCTACGAAGGAGAGGGTAGGGAGAAGAAGAAGGAGCTACCTTCTCCCACGGAAGTTTTAATCTCCAAAGTGGACTCGTGAGCCCTCAATATTGTCTTTACCGCCGGAATTCCTAGCCCTAATCCACGCGAATTTAATTCATAGCAGGAAGCTGAGATCTCATGTGCTGGTGGCAGGTCTTGCATACCATCAAATATTCGGGAGGCCTCTTGGTGGGACATCCCACGACCATGATCCGTCACCTCAATAGTGACAAAACCATCTACCTTTGAAGCCTTTACGACGAAGCTTTGAGTATCGGGGGTGAAACGGATGGCATTTGATATGAGGTTGCCAACGGCGATCACGAGAAGGTTCATATCACCTTCGACACTTCCAACCGATTCAGGACACTCCATCGTTATCGATACCCCTCTGAGAGGGAGAACGCTCTGAAAGCTCGCTACGGCTTGACGGATAATTGAGAGAACGAGGCATCGCTCTCTCTGGATGGTAAGATGCAACGATGAGGCTAGAGAGAGATTGCGAAAATCGGCGATCAGTTTCGACAACCTCTGAACGCCCGTTGAGAGGGCGTTGCATGTCTTTTCGACCATAAATCCGTCGTTAAGAGCGCCAGAGCCAAGTAATTCAGCGGAGGTTCCAATCATGGCTACAGGATCTCGAAATTCCGCGGCAAGCAGGCCCATAAGTTCGTTCTTCTTGCTGTCTACCAATTCCAGTTGCTTTGACCGAAGCGCAACGGCCTCATAGAGCTGTGCGTTTTCAATGGCGAGAGCAACTTGGTGAGAGAATTGGATCACGAAATCCAGGTCGTCCGGTGTGAAAGGGCCACTAGCTTTATTGAGCACCTGCACCGCGCCTATTTTGGAATGCTCTCGAACGGAGAGCGGCGCGCACACCATCGAGCGAGTTATGAAACCACCGTCCTTATCTATCTGCGAGAAAAATCGAGGATCCGCGGCCGCGTCCTTGATGATCACCGCCTCTTGATTCTGAATAACCCATCCGACGATTCCAATATCCGCTGGGATCTTCTTTCCCTCGAGTCGATGATTCTCTTGGCCTTGAAGCGCCCAGAAGCTCAAAGTGCTTTGGTCCTCGTCGAGTAGAAATATAGTAGCCGCTTTCGCGTCAATACGCCCTTTAAGCTCACCGAGTGCTATCCGTATAACTTTTTGGGTGTCGAGGTTCGAATTGAGCAGGATAGGTAATTTAGCCAAGAATCCAAGTCTATCGAACCCAAGAGATGACGCGTCAGCCTGAGAGAATACCATCGATTTAAGGAGCCCGAGATTTTGCTCCTTCTTGTTTTGCCGCAACTTCATGGCGGCGTTGGTGAGCCATCGATGAGCATTGAGCAAAGCGAATGAATTTTTTCGGAAGATCTCCTGATCGATACCGAGCTCTTTGCGTTGTAGTTCCCCCTTATCGAAGAAGTCATCGCGGCCAAAGTTACTGAGGTCGGCGTCGAGTAAATACCGGGATAGGTTCGTCGAGGGGATCTGCTTCGGCCCCACCGCGGTCTCAACTAATGCGGTGTCGAGAATCATCCGTTCGACGAGCGCAATCTCCTGTTCTGTATAACCACCCGCTTGCGTCATCTCTAACCGGGCGTGCTCCGCGCCCAGCGACTCGTTCATCGCCGGCCTCGTAATGAACCCCACATCGTGGCACGCCGCGGCGATTGCGAGGAGCTCTATCTCCCGAGGGGACAGTTTGTCCGTGAGGGCGAAGCGTAGCGTCTCGGACAATACGTCATCGGTGTGCGGAGCGCTGTGATAGTAAAGCTCTGTCGGGAGCTTCTCTCTGAGGAGCTCCAGCGTCCTACGCACCACGGGAAGCTTTTGCATCGCTTCAGTCGTATGTTTCAGCTCGTCTTCAATCATGTGGCGTAATAGTGCTTCGTTTTGCCTTGGCTTGATCGTATAAGGTATCGTCTCGAATTACGCATTACCTTAAACAACTTATTCAAGAAAGGCGCGTTTCGAGAAGTCGTTTGATAAATAGAGGGAGGTCTCTAGAACTCCCATCCCTGTGCGCACGGTATGACTCGAAAAGTAGTAATAGGTTCACCGAGGTCTATCAGAGGACCTCTCTATCCCGCGGTCCGGGAGTTATGGCACCTCGTTGCCCCTCATAAGATCTACCTAACCGGAGGTTTAATCGCCCTCCTTATAGGCAGCTCGATTAACCTTCTCTTCCCAGAGGTCGTCCGCAGGCTGCTTGACCCGACGCGATTTTCACAGCTCGTTGACCACCTGGCGATAATATTTTCCGGGCTTATGGCGCTCTTTGTCATTCAAGGGATGGCATTTTATCTTCGGTCCCGTCTCTTTGGACTCCTTGGTCAACGGGTATATGCGGTGCTTCGCGAGGAGCTTTTTAGAGCCGTCCAAAAGCAGGGCATCCCTTTTTTCGATCGCATGCGCTCTGGAGACCTCGCTTCACGCATAAACTCCGACGCGGCGCTTATTCAGGACCTTGTCTCTGTAAAGATATCGGTCATTCTTCGTTACGGCACGCAGGTGCTCATCGGTACGGCGTTAATGGCCTATATGTCCTGGAGGATGACCGCCGCAATCGTTGCGAGCGTACTCTGTATCGTTGTTGTCTCGATTGTATTTGTCCGGTCACTGCGCGCCGCATCCAAGGCCTATCAGGGAGCGCTTGCGGCACTCTCAGCATTCACGACGGAGTGTTTTTCAGGCGCAAAGGTGGTGCGCGCCTTGGGCGCGGAAGAGGGAACAACGTTGTCTTTCTCTAGAATGAGCTCACAGGTATTAATGGCTGGTGAGAAGCGAGTCGCGATCAGCGCGGCGTTCTCGTCGGGCGCGAGCCTTCTCCTTAACGTTCTACTCCTTGGAGTCTTATGGTACGGGCTCTCTCTCGTCTTGACCCAAGAGCTTCCCCTAAATGATCTGGCGGCATTCGCCTTGTATGGCGGGATCGTTGCGGTCTCTTTTAGCTTTCTAGTCAGCGCGTATTCTGAAGTGATTCAGGGAATAGGTGGGCTCGATCTCGTATTTGAGCTCATTAAGGACGGGCGAGTGACCCACGCTACAGTTGTGAGAGAGGGCGGCATCCTAGCGCCCGGACCTCTCGCGATCGAATTCAAGGCAGTGAGCTTTGCATATCCGCAACGCCCAGATAGTAGAGTTCTCGACAACCTCTCGATTGCCATTCCGCCGGGCAAAACCTTTGCGGTCATGGGGCCCTCGGGAGCAGGCAAGAGCTCTCTCATCCAATTAATTCTCTCGTTTTATCTCCCAGCAGAGGGAGAGATCTCCGTGGGAGGTATTCCTCTCAAAGAGATTAACTCACACGAGCTTCGGACAAGGATAGCTTGGGTCCCCCAGGAACCGCTCCTATTCGGGTTTTCGATATATGAGAATCTTGTTCTTGGGAATCCGAAGGCGAAGCGGGACGAAACATTGGAAACGCTGAAGCGCTGGGGTTTCCTCGATTTTATCGAGCAACTTCCTCACGGGGTTGATACTCAGTTAGGGGAGTACGGAAGCCAGTTGAGTGGCGGACAGCGACAGAGGCTCGCGATAGCCCGTGCCCTATTGAGAAGGCCGTCTGTATTGCTATTGGATGAAGCTACGTCGGCGTTGGATAGTGAGCTGGAAGAGAAAATTCTATCCGTGATTCACTCCGAGTTGCGCGGGGCGACCGTTCTTGTCGTCTCTCACCGTAT
>CAIXKI010000224.1 GCA_903920005.1 uncultured delta proteobacterium | reverse complement strand
TTCCGGCGGGATACAAGGATGCCTTCGCGTTTATCATTATCTTAGGAGTGCTGCTCGTGCGCCCCCAGGGGATCTTCGGATCAAAGGCGAGAAGGGCATGAGCTCCCTTTTTGAGATACTCACATCCGATTATGGTATTCATCTCGCCATTCTGATTGGCATCTATCTTATACTTTCACAGAGCTTAAACCTGACCTTTGGGTTGGGGCAGCTCTTTAACCTTGCGCATATCGCTTCATATGCGATTGGCGCGTACGCGACGGCTCTACTCTCTACAGAAACCGAGGCCTCATTCGCCGTATGTATCGTGGCGAGCGTTGCGTTAAGTGGGCTTTTCGCTATCACCCTAGGAGGCATAGCGCTTCGCCTCGCCAATGATTATTTCTCCATCGGCACCCTCGCCTTCAGCGCTGTCGTGTCAGCGCTGCTGATTAATTGGAAGAGCGTTACGCATGGAGTACTGGGGATCGCCGGAATCCCTCGGCCAGTACTTGGGGTGACCGACTTTTACCAAAATGGGTGGTTTCTTATCCTACTTCTTGTATTCGTTGTTATCGTACAGGCTATCTTCTATGTGCTGATGCGTGGACGCTTTGGCCGAACGCTACGAGCGCTCGCGGAATACGAGCAAGCAGCGGCAACATTAGGCAAAAACACCAGCATGATAAGAAATTTCGCGTTTCTTTTCTCCTCCGCGGCCGCTGGTCTTGCGGGGAGCTTCTTCGCCTACTATCTGAACTACATCGACCCATCCTCTTTCTCCCTACAGGAGATGATCTTCGTACTTACTATCGTCATCGTAGGCAGGCCTGGGTCGTTTTTTGGCGTTATCGGGGCGACGATCTTCTTGGTCCTCCTACCTGAGCCTCTTCGCTTCATAGACCTGCCGTCCGCCTATCTCGGCCCTCTACGACAACTCCTTCACGCAGCTCTCCTGTTCGGGGTAGTGTGGTGGAAGCGAGACACTCTATTCCCTACTCAGAGGAAGGTATAAGTATGCTCACACTCTCAGACCTCGTCGTGTCATTCGGGGGAAACAAAGTACTCAACGGAATCTCCTGCACCATCAACGAAGGGGAGACGGTCGGTATTATCGGGCCAAACGGCTGCGGCAAAACGACACTCTTTAATTGCATCTCGGGGCTTGTCGCTAACACCTCAGGCACAATTGCCCTCCGCGGTGTTGAGATTCAAGCCTTAGAGCCGCACGAAAGGGCTCGGCGCGGCCTTGGACGAGTTTTTCAGAACTTCGGCATCTTTCGAGAGATGACGCTCCTTGAAAATGTACTTCTAGCGCTGGAGTCAAACACTTCAGTTATATCAGGATTCTTACCGTGGTCGAAGAAGACTAAGGGCCTTTCGAATGAGGCCTTATCATACTTAGAGCAGGTGGGGCTCGCCGCAAAGGCTAACGAGAAGGCGGCCTCTCTATCCGGTGGTCAGATGCGACTGCTGGAGATTATTCGCACGCTAGCGCTTGGCTCTGACATGTTTCTGCTGGATGAGCCAACAGCCGGAGTCTCCCCTCGCATGAAAGAGGACGTCGCCTCTCTTATTAAGAAGCTACAAGGACTCAAAAAAACCGTTCTTATTATCGAGCACGACATAACGTTTATTCAGAAGTTCTGTAGCCGGGTTATTGTGCTCAATGAGGGCGTCATCGTGCTCGATGACACGCCAGAGAAAGTCCGGGCGGATTCTCGCCTAAAAGAGATCTATTTTGGAAGCGACGCGGCATAACACATAGCCCTGCCCTGTCCTCACTTTCCTCTACAAGGGAGGTCACACCTAAAGAACCTCATCAACACGCACAAATAGAGTCTTAAGAACGAACTCCGAAGATCCCCCAAAACACGCAGACTCATAAGGTTAAGGGAAGGTATCCCCAAAGCTAGAATCGCCTCACCCCGATAACTCTATCTGTAACCGTCTGACCACCATTGAATGAAAACGTGCCCGAGTACCCTTGATAGCTCGTTGTATTAGATACGCAAGCGCGGACCGCTTCTACATTTGAATCACTCTTAATACATCCTAAGAGCATCATCGTCTCATCATAGGCAACCGCGGCACTTGAGCCCTCGGGCGCGCTCTTAAACTCGTTTACGTATCGGGTGGTGAAATCGTGAAGTACCTTCTCATCGAAGATCGGATAGGAATGGTAAAACACAAATCCGTAGCGTCTCACATCCTCAGGGGGATCTAGATACGCAATCAGATCATCGGTGTAGATATCCGGCCTATCTTTTCGTAGCTCCACCCACTGCTTCAAGAAGGCCTGTATCTGTCCGGCGTTATCCAAAAGCATGAGTATAGAATCTACATCCGCTGGCACTTTCGCGATCATACTTCGAAAGTCTCGTTCATCGAGAATCATTCGTTCTTGAATAACAACGCTAGCTTTTGATTGAGGAACAAAATTCTCAACGAGCGAGTCATAGTACGGGGTAATGGCGGCGAAGATCGCGACTTTTTTGTATCCCTTTTCATTCATCTGCTTCACCAAAGCAGTGGTATACCCTCGATCGTCGAACCAGGCGGTAAAAGAATACTTATGCGGTCGAGCGTAGTACTCCTTGCCATGATACGACGGGGAGATGCACACAACATGCTTCGCTTCACAAATGGGCAACATGGGAACCGTTGTTTCCCACGTCGCACCAACAACATATTTCACTTTATTAACCGACGTCACTTTATGGAGCGCGGTTACCGTATGTTTACTCGAGAACAGAGTGTCCTCAACAAGGGGCTTTACTGAAATGCCAGGATTCTTAGACTCAAAGTCCTTACACGCGAGGAGGAACGCATTGCGCTCCGCTTTTCCCCAAATTGCTCCACCTCCGGTAAGGTCGAAGAGACCCGCTACGGTAATCTGATGAGGTGGAGAGGAGTGCGCGGGGGTGGCGAGGACTAGAAAGACGAGTGTAGAGAAAAAAGATAGTGCGAATCGCATAGGCGCATCCAGCTAAGAACTTTTAGGGTGGTATAGCGTATGCCCTGAGCTTTGGGGAGGGGGTTTGCCACCCTTCCGTAGCTCGAAATTCTTCACAGGCACGATCATGCTCGTGGGCTACAACAGTCCGCAGCCACCCTGCTTGATCCACTCAGGTTCAGCGGCTTCAATTTTAGCGCGAGCCCAATCGGAGAAGAGGTTTTTGTTTAGAACTTCACAAAAGATTCGAGGGTTGTACCGATTGAGCGCGGCTTCCTCTAGAAGAAGCCCTGATTGACGCAGGCTGTGATTCACGACTGACCTAATCATGGCTAGGTTAATGGCCTTACCGTCCCGAATGGCGGGAGCCGCTACTACAACCTTCCGATCAGAGAGCGGGCACTCGCACGAAATAGTATCGACACTCGGAGTTTGACCACCAACCGAAACATCGTACTCAATTTTTTTGGAGAAATCATTCGAAACGAGAACGTATACCGTGTCGTCGAGTCCAAACTTTTTAAGAGTCGTCCGGATATGAGCTTCAAACTTCGTCATATCAAGCCGCGGTAACCCGCATATCTTTTGGCTCTCCTCAGACGACACGAGCTCCTCAAAGGCATTCTCCTTCACATCAGCGAGCGTCATGGTTACCAGTGGCGCGACTCTGTCTTCAACGGTCAATCCAAGACCGGTCTGCGCAGCTTCAAGCATGTCGAGCGAGTCTCTTGAGAGGATCGCCTCGTAGTTACCCTTCAGAGAATTTTGTTTTACATACTCGTACACCTGCGGACTCGAAAGGTCCTCCTCCGCGAAGACTTCTCGCATCTTCTCCCAAATACCCTCGTGAAACACTGCCCTTTCCACGAGGTCCCCTACTGGCAACGTAGCCATGTGCACTCGAAAGAACGTTCGGTACTCAAAAACGGACTTGTAAAACCTATCACTTTGCCGAGCAATATTGATGACCATCTCTGATCCCTTGGCGCAGAGGGAGGCCTCGTGTCGAGCGATGTCTTTTAGAATCCCTTGGACCAACGGCATCCGGAACCCTGAGCAGATGTAATCTCCGCGCATGTAAGAACAACGATCGAACTCATCTTTTAGCGCTTTGAGCACCTCAAGACGTTGCGGTGATACTGTGGGACGAATCGGCCCGTAATCCCGCTCTCTCTCGGCCAAGGGCCTAAGATCGTGCGACGAGAGGAGAGCCAAAACATCAGGTCCGTACTGACCAAGAATCTTTCGAATCTGCGGATCCCGGGCAACCAAGAGAGCGCCGTGGTACTCATGGTAATCACCGTTACTCCACCAATTTGAGAAATCTTTCGGGGCTCCTGGGAGCGCTGAGTAAAAGCGATCAACACCGTGTCCCCCTTTTACGTGGGGATCGTGAAGAAGCATCGCTAACTCCAGAATCGCCACTTCTTTTGGAGTCAGGCCGAGGGTTGGACCAAGTTCTCTTACCCGAGCAGCGGCATCGATGCAGTGAGAGCCCCGAGTGTTTTTTCTACTGAACGACAAGACTCCCGAATGAGTCACCGTGCAATTAGGAACATCTACAAGGAGCCGAAAGTATTCGGTTTGAAGCAAGGACTGCCCGTGGGAAGAAAGCTTAGCGGCGCGCCCGTCTGTATAGAGGTCCAGCGCCGCCGCATCAGTTGAGAGCTTTTCAAGGCTCTTCGCATCGAGCGATACGCCTTCCCCTGAGGCAGATGAACCGGCGCCCGCTGGCTCCGTTCCCGCCTGACCAGCTGCGGACCGAGCTGCCACGGGTAGATCAACTATTGAAGAAGAGACATTTTTGGCCGGTTTGACCCGCGATGGGGAATCATCGTGAGAATTTTGAACGTTCGTTAGATCTTCGTTCGGGCCGTGCATATCCTCTGCAGACTCGGATCAAATACGGAGGAGAACCGATCAAGCCTCCGGCAACAATCATCGCACCACTCATGTTTTGTGTTTAAAAAGAGACTCCCCACCACCGTGAAGAAACAGCTTAGAAACTACCAACAACAGATACGTGTGACGTGTCAGAGATGTACAGAAATGGGCCCCTTTAGTCAACTTTAAGTAACTAAAAATAGGCTTTTGTCGGCTTTTTAGTCCGGCCCTAGCACGTCCTGTTCTTTATAGAAATTCACCAACCCGGCAGCCGGAAAGCTTTTGCATATTTCAGCAGGTCCGTTAATCTCCCCCCCCACAACTGGTTGGGTAGTCATCGCGCTGAATGCGCACACCTTGTTTCGATAGGGAGCGGCCATGCTTCTTCCTCTCGAGGCAGAGTGGTTCTGTTCTCTTCTAAGGTTTCCCATCAGGAGGTTTTCAGCGTGGACTTCCCGCAGATAATTCCGGTACTTTTCATCGCAGTCTGCATCTTTTGCATAACGTTCATGCGGCAAATGCCAAACGAGCCGCCCACAGTGACCGACCACCTGGTCGTCACCGTCACGAGCAACCTCACGGAACAACCTCGCAGGCAAAAATCCATCATCATGCCATTAACCTCAATGATACCCGTTCTCATTCCTGACGGAGAGATTACGGAGGTCGAGGTGAAGGTTGAAAATGTGCTTTTGTGTGCGGAGTTTCCGATGCTACCGATAGTAATTAAAGACTATTGGATTGCTCCTGGAACTCGAATGGTCATCGCTGTCCATAAAACTCTCGATGGTGAAATCTTTCGCATCGAGAGAATCTAATGTTTTCGAGAGACAGACCAACCGCTCTGCCTCTCCCCTTGCGCCTGACCGCAATGAATTCTTTGGCGTCATTGTTTATTCTCGCGTTTTTTTCTCTCGCGACTCACACGTGTCGTTAACTGTCGATTATAGAACTTTGATCATAACGCTCGTCATTTTCTTGAGCTATCATCACTAATTTATTTAATTGCGTTTGCTTTAAGGGTATACCGTCGTCTCGGTCACGACTGCGGTTGTTACCAACCCGTTTCACTGCACGAGGTGAGACGCGGCTTGTTGTTACTTTTCGGGAGTTTCCATGAGCAATTTCGGTGGGGGTCGCGCCAATCGCGACAAGATGCGGCACCAGTCACGAAATCACAACAATCCGCCGTCGCTTAAATTGCCTCTCCTTTCGGAGCTCGATCGTAGGCCTATAGGTAGTCGCCCGCACATAGGAGTTGATTACAATCTTACGGGACTCCTTAAGCACTTTAAGCTTCCCTTCCTTCACCGAACTCCCCAAAAACCGACCCCCGCGCCTAAAACCGAGCTTCCTGTATGCGCAAAGAGAGACGAGATTAAGAAAGCCATTCAAGAGCACGATGTGGTGTGCATCGTAGCTCCAACAGGCTCTGGAAAGACCACCATGGTTCCCCAGTTCCTTGAGGAATTAGGGCTGCAATCGATGCTTCTCAATCCTCGACGCTTCGCGACAAGCGAAGTGGCCTCGTACGGAGCGATGCAAAAAAATGAGGAACTAGGCCAGAGTGTCGGCTATCGACACGGTCTTGGCGGAGCCTCCTCGCCGGCGACAACCCGTATGCACGCCACAGAGGCGTGGTTCTACGGCCTACAACTTCATTCCCCGATTCCCTCCGACGTTATCGTCATTCGAGACGAGACTCATGAAAGAACTCTTCACGGCGCGCTTATTGACGCGGACTTCAGAATGCGTGAAGCGCGAGGAGACAAAATTAATAAACGCATCTACATGTCAGCGACGCCCGACATTGAAAATTTTCGCCGAGAATTTCCGGACGCTCCGATTATTCAAGTGGATGTAAGAACATTTCCAGTAACCGAAAAGCAGCGGGGAGTCTCCATGGCGGAAGACGCCATGCGATATGCTACGCAAGAGGGGCCCGTTATCGTGTTCCTACCGGGCAAGAAGCGCATCAAAGAGCTCACCGCGGAGCTAGCGCTGACAAAGACGAAGAGCAATCCTCCTCCAAGAATACTCCCCCTTCACAGCGATCTTCCCTACGAGCACCAACAAGCGACGCTACTCTCGTATCCGGAGAGCAAAATTATTCCGGCGACAAATGCCGCCCAAACAAGTATCACCATCCCGGATCTTAAGGCTGTCGTTCTGTCGGGTAAGGTACGGCGCATACGACTAGATAACGATGGCGTAGAAACACTCACCATTGAAAAGATCTCTCAAGCCGAATACCGGCAGCAGTCTGGACGCGTCGGTCGAACTTCGCCAGGAGTCGTGATTAACTACGGAGATCCGATCGAAAAGCTTATCGCCCATGCCTCGCATGAGATAACTCGAGCATCTCTTTCGGGGATCGCTCTGCGACTCGGCGCTGTCGGACTGACCCTAGGAAAAATAAATAGGTACCTCGGACACGACGAGCGCATCTCGGATTTTCACTCGAACTTAGCGTACCGAGAACTGCGTCACTTGCGCTTGTGGGGCTCACGAGGAATCACCGATCTAGGACTCAAGGCCGCGCAGCTTCCCGCTCAGCCCCGCCTGGCTAAGCTCCTCGTTCGCGCCCGAGAGCTCTCGCAAGAGCATCAGGTCGATATTACAGGACTCGCGATCGATGTAGCGGCCATTGTTGAATCCCGCGGCATCGTATACAAGGAAATGCAGAACCTCCGAGGGATAGCACCGGCGCACGGTTCGGACATCCTTTTTCAAATGAACCTCTTTCACAAAGCTCTTACAACCGATCCAAACCTTCTTGCCGAAGGCGGGATAAGCGCCTCTCGCGTGGAACGCGCGCTGAACAACCGACTCACCATCCGAAGAAAGATGGGAATCTCCGACGATATAACATTACCTGCGATTGGAGCCCTTGAAGCAAAACTGCTTCAACAGGCTATCATCGAATCGTGGTCGGACCGAGCTTTTCAACTGAAAGGGGTATGTGACGCTGGTCACTTCCTCTACAAGCCTCTTGCTCCGACAGGCGATTGGGTAACTGTTAAGAGGGAGCACACAGTAATGGGTGGAGCCCGACTTATCGTCGCCAACCGTTTTAATATTGAACATGAAGACGATTTCGGACGGATCACCGTAGAACATCAAGCCAGCTTCATCACGAAGATTTCGGACGATCACTTTGAACTACTGGAACGAGTTAGACCCGATGAATTCGCCGGACATTACGAGCGCGGAATTTCGGATGCATTTCGACCAGCACCAAAAGAAAAGAAGTTTCCGATCAAAAGAAACCCCCGACCCCAGCACGGGCACTACCGCGACGGGCGTCATAAAAAGAGGTAGGTCTGTAGGCCACGTGCCCGGTAACGAGTAGGCGGTTACGCTGGCTCCGACCCGTATGCCTATCGTCAGATCGCCTATACCCCGCCTTGCGGACACTTTTCGCGAACAGGAGCGCCGCTGGGCGTATCCTTATCCTTCCAAGGGACCAACGCGAAAAACCATATCGTCGATGACGTCGCCTCGCTTTAGAAACGGCGCTAATTTATAAAGAAGGCCCGCCTTCATGAAGGTTAATTCTTGTGCCCAAACAGGGTGCAACACGCGCACAAGAAGCGTGCGACGAGAGATATAATCTGGCTTGGAAACCTCCGCGAGCTTCTCTCCCACGATCTCCTCCCAGTGCAGGATAAACTCGTATCGCTCTAGCTTTTTGTCGATCCCTTTAAACGCCAGCGCCTTTGAGAGAATCCCTTTGATCTTCGCGAAGTCCGTAGTTACACCAGGACGGCGATATCGAATGTGATGGCGGTACTCACTATCTCTCGAAGAGTTGTAGCGATTCGAATGTTTCTTTTGCCCATCAGCCGTGGCGGGTTTGGGCGATGAATCCGCAGAGTCCTTCTTAGGAGCGGGAATTCCGCCTATGAGATTACCGATCCGTTCCACTGCCCTGCTCCTTTTTCTCAAAAACAACGACAAGCTCGTCAGAGCGAGCCATCCCGAGTTCACTACGAGCCGCCTTCTCAACGGTCCGCGGGTCATTTTGCAACCCAACCACCTGCTTCTTGAGAGATTGAACGTTATCTTCGAGCTTAAGGTTCGCACGTTGCTGAAGCTCAAGGCTCTTATGTAATGATGAGAGTTTTGATAACCCGTCGTCCGAAAGAAAAGAAAACGACGCGGCTATCAGTGCGCAAGCGAGTATGACGAGAGGGGCTGTGATTCGCATATCGGTAAAGTACCTCGGAACTGCACTCAGAGCCAGGAGGAATGCCGAGGGTATGCCTCTCAAATGTGGCTCCACCAGACATACATGCAACGAACGAGGGTGCCCGGCCGGTCCCAATCCTCGCCGCTAACCCAAGAGATGCCACAAGACCTCCCAACCGTTAGGCTCCCCTGCGACAATCCCCCCTCTCCCCATTTACTTCCGTTTGCGAGGGGCGATAGACTCCCCCTCGGGAGCGGCCGAACGCCCAGGCATCCCGTTAAGGGGCTAACCCTAAAATATCTCAGGAGAAAAAGACTATGAAGTCCACCGCAATAGCGTCAGTTACCGCATACGAGTGTCTCGATTCCCGCGGCTTTCCAACAGTAGCAGCAACCGTCACCCTGCAGGGAGGCGCGCAAGGTACCGCTATGGTTCCATCGGGAGCCTCCACTGGTGAATATGAGGCCCTCGAGCTTCGCGACGGAGATCAGGCTCGATACCTTGGAAAAGGAACGCTGAAAGCCGTCGAGCACATCAAGGAGAAGATCGCTCCTGTCGTTGCCGGACACGATGCTCTCGACCAGATTGCCCTAGACCGTAAGCTCATAGACCTCGATGGGACTGAGACAAAGAGCCGTCTTGGCGCGAACGCGATCCTCGGTGTTAGTATCGCGACCGCTCACGCCGCGGCTAACGCTCTTGGAATCCCGCTCTTCCGTTACATCGGCGGAGCTAATGCTCGTCAACTTCCAGTTCCTCTTGTAAACGTCATTAACGGTGGAGCCCATGCCACGAACACTCTCGACTTCCAAGAGTTCATGATCGTTCCCCATGTTTCGTCGACCTTCTTCGAGAACATCCGTTGCGCGTCAGAGGTATTCCACGCCCTAAAGAAGAACCTAAAAAAGAAGGGGCTTTCAACAGGCATCGGTGATGAGGGTGGATTCGCTCCAGACCTTAACGGACCAACCGCCGCTCTTGACGCCCTTATCGAGTCCATTCAAGACGCGGGATATGAGCCGGGAAATCACGTGTCTATCGCGCTCGATGTCGCCGCAAGCGAGATGTACGATGACAAGAAGGCAAAATACGTATTCAAGAAGAGCACCAAGGAGGAATACTCCTCGGCGGACATGGTTGAGATGTACGCGGCATGGGCCAAGAAGTATCCGATCGTAAGCATCGAGGACGGCCTTGATGAGAATGATTGGGACGGCTGGCGTATCGCGACCGAAAAGATCGGTGGAACC
>CAIXKI010000223.1 GCA_903920005.1 uncultured delta proteobacterium | reverse complement strand
GGCGACCGATACGGCCGGATTCAAACAAACCCGTATTTACCGGCTTATTTCCGCTAAACGTGTAGACGACGGCTCAGCGGCAAGTAGACTTTTCGCCGCGCGTGAGGCGTTACGTAGAATCAATGAATCGCCGATTATTGGAAAAGGAACAGGGTATGCTCGAACACTACCCGAACTTCCGCACAATCTTTATCTGCAGCAGTGGGTCAATAATGGGCTCCTGGGATTCGTCGGATACCTATTCTTTCTCGGAGCTTCTTACGCCACCTTCGCGAAAAGGCTTTTCCGACCCGGACAGTGCCTCATGGCGGTCGTGTTTGTGGGAAGTTTCTTCAGCCACAACATCCTCGACCAGCGCACTTTTCTAGTTTTGTGGGGAGCGCTTTTGGCACTCTCAGCTCATTATGCGAGGCCTACGATGGCCAGATAGTCGGCAGTCGCCTTTGACGCTCCATACCTCTCAAGAGCGTATATTTGACCGGCACCCTCACGTGGTTTTTGAAGAGATTCTTGCATAGCTTTCGCGAGTAGCTCTTCATCACCGACCGGGACAAGCCTCCCGAATTTTCCGTTACAGAGGATCTCTGACGGCCCCGTCCTGCAATCGGTGGATACTATGCGAGCCCCCAGGGCCATCGCTTGTACAAGCACATTTGGCAATCCTTCATACTCTGATGCGAGCACGAAGAGATCCGCTTGCTTCATAAACCGGAAAGGGTTCTTTTTAAATCCGAGGAGCTCCACGTCATCTTTAATGCCAAGACGTACAAGTTCAGCTTCCAGCGCTTCACGCATACTCCCGTCACCAAGCACAATGAGTCGAGCTTCTAGTTTTTCACGCAATCGGGCGAACGCGCGTAAAAGAGTCATGAAACCCTTGTGACGCTCGAGGCGGCCCGCGCTGACCAGCACCGGTCGATCGCGATTCACTATCCAAGGGTGGTCAACCGGCTCTTGCGCGAGAGCCAAGAGATTATCTGAAATAACTGGCGTTGGGACCACATGAATACGGCCTGTCATATCGCGGTCCATCGCTACCAGTTCCTGAGCGACACCCTCAGAAACGGCGATAATCCCCTGACTCATCCGATACGCGAACGGAGCAAGCTTGTAGGTTGCCCACCGAGACACACTTTTTTTTGGACTCGTAATAGGCGCGTTCGACTCTCGCACGACTATTTTAGTGCCCACCTGAGCAAGCCGTCCGGCGAATGCCGCAATCACATTCGCGTTCATGATCGTCGCATAGAGGGCCTTCGGTTTGTGTTTTTTCAGATATCGGACCAGTCCCGGAAGAGCAGCGATCGTTCTCGAACATTTAAGATTTACGACGCGAACCCCCCGCGGAATAATATCCTCAAGAGCGCCATCGAGATTCGTCAACACGAGGTCTACGCGAAAGCCTTTTAGGACTAGCTCCTGCGCGAACACGAGCATCGCTCGTTCCGCGCCTCCTCCGCGAACGCTTGGCACAAAAATAGCGATCAAACCCTTAGAGACTATCTCGGTCGATATACGCTCTATTGAACTCATACTCCCCCCTCACTAGGAGAGAGTAGCAAGGACGAACGACAAGGTCTGTTATGGTTTCTGCCCAGAGGACGTGTACCAACCCACCGTCCGCTCAAGTCCCTCAGAGAAGTCGACCTTCGGAGACCACGAAAGTTTCTCCCTAGCCGCGCTGTTGTCGATACAACTTCGCATCTGTTCGCCAGATTTTGCCGGGGAGAACCCGATCTCGGCTTGAGCGATCGTAAGATCTCGGAGCCGCTCAGCGATACTGAGGATAGTGGTTTCTTTTGAGGTTCCGATGTTAAAGGCCCCAACCGTTCGTGTATCAACAGCTCGCCCAACCGCCTCAGCAACGTCCTCAACATAAACGAAGTCACGTGTCTGCTTTCCGCTACCATTTACCGCTATTCCCTTACCAGCAAGGAGACGCTCGCAGAAGATTGCGATGACCCCAGCTTCGCCATGAGGGTTTTGGCGAGGGCCGTAGACGTTCGCGAGACGAAGCGAGGTGCTCGTCACGCCCCACTTCCTTCCCCAAAACTCTAGGTATTCCTCACCAACTCTCTTGGAGAGACCATACACGCTCTCTGGTTTAATGGGATGATCTTCCTTGGCCGGGAACGCCACCTGCTCCCCGTATACCGCGCCACCAGAGGAGAGAAACACAACATGAGCGCCTGGCTTCGAGCGAAGGGCCGCAAGAATATTGACGAGACCAGTCACATTAAGATCGGTATCAAGCGCGGGCTGATCCATGCTCGTTCGGACCGACACCTGCGCGGCGGCATGAACTACGAACTGCGGAGCGAGCTGCTCTACGAGCTGACATGCCTTAGCGGAGCGAATATCGGCAACGTGGAGTTGAACGCCTGTAGTATGAGCGAGGTTAGCTTGCGAACCACTCGAAAGGTCATCGATAACGTGTACCTCATGCCCTCGCGCAAGAAGCTTATCAACGATGTGAGATCCGATGAACCCGGCGCCGCCCGTAACAACAATCTTTGCCATATATATCTGTTCCTTCTACGAGAATTCTCTCGCTGAGAATTCGTACCCCATAACTATCGGCTCGTCCAATACGTTTTTCAGCGGTCGGCCGACCTGAAGGGTGGACCGGCCTTGGGGGCCGTTTGCGTCTCGAAATGTCGAATACATCGAACATGTGTACCCGTGGGCATCGGGGCCGGTGCCCCTCCAGCTTCGTTAAAGGGATGTGGCAAGCCGGCGAGGCCACCGGCCCTCCAGGTACGATCGTCGCGGGATCGTGCGAATCACATTAT
>CAIXKI010000222.1 GCA_903920005.1 uncultured delta proteobacterium | reverse complement strand
TGAGCGAAGCGAATCTTTACCGTGATCCAAAGCGTATTGAGAAGACTATCCAGCTCATTGATATTATCTACTCGGCGTATCGCGAGATTATCGAAGGCAAGAAGTTCGATGTTGAGAACTCGCCTGTCGACGAGGCGAAGAAGGTTGGTGAGGCGCTCAAACGGGTTCAGATATCACTCTAGAAGTGTTCTGAACAAAGGTTCCGTGGCGAGCATTTTGAGAGTTTAGGACGAAACGAGCTGGAGGTGACGAGACAACGGCACATGTATGCGACTAGATACATTGACGTTCTTTCGGTGCCTCCAACGAAGTTGGACCCACACTTTCGAAATGCCCGATAGGAAAACTTTTTATCACCACCCAGCTAATGCCTTATTCAGTATCCTCGTTCATCGCTCTGGCGGTCCGAATCGTGGCCCCTTGTTCACGACAGAACGGTCTCGGAGCCGACCTATCGGCGTTCTAAGATCGCGTAACATATTAGATTCGCGCAGTTAACTCCCTGTTTCGAGACCGCCTCTATTTTCGCAGCTTCTGAACCACTAATCGCATCAAAACCCATGGATACTCAGTGCCGGAGGTGTTCTTTGGGTTATGTGAAAGCCCTAAGGTGCCCCTTCGATAGAAAGGCGCTTTTCTTCCGCACGCAAAGAATCCGCGCCACAGTGGGAGATTCAAGCCTCCTCATTGAACTGAGAGCCGCCCGAGAAAGGATGACTCGATGGGACGTACGACAACTACCGCACTAGAAAAGCTCGCCGCACAGATGCGAACGGATTGGGATCGCCGTGTCGGGCACGATTACCGTTTCTGGATGGGTGAAGGGCACCTTGATGACGCCCAGATCTGGAAGACCGGAGAACAAGACCTCGCGACCGTTGTTGAGGGGATGCAAGGAACCTCGTCATGTACTGCCCTTGAGATCGGATGTGGTGTCGGGCGTCTTCTCAAATCAGCCTCATCTCGCTTCGCGAAAGTTATCGGCTTTGATGTATCTCGTTTGGCAGTAGATAAAGCGCGTCAGTTGCTCGGGCCTAATCCTTCCATTGAGCTTGTTGTTGGTTCAGGTGTCAGCTTGGACCCTGTTGAGTCCTCCTCGGTCGACTTTGTGTGGAGTTTCGGCGCTCTCGCGAGCATGCCAGTACCCGTAATAGCCTCCTATTTGGCTGAGATTAAGCGAGTTTTGCGCGCTTCTGGGTCGGCGCGACTTCAAGTCTATCTGGGGCAGGAGCTACTCGTTCATGAGAGTGATACGTTGCACCTCCGCTCCTTTACCCGAGAGAATTTTGCCAAAGCTGTGGCCCTCGCCGGCCTGAAAGTTACTCGTTGCGATGAGCAGACGATCGCTGATGATGGTACCGCGGATCTTGGAATCGTAAACTGCCTCATTTCGATAGCTCAAACTGATGAGCCCGCTTCAAACGTCGAAGCGGTCGCTCAGGCGCTCCTCCCGGCTGGAGAGTCGACCGAGGTAAACCCAGCGGCCCTAGAAGCTTGGATGGCTCTCAATTACGCCGAGATGTTAGCGGATGAGGGGAATGCGAACAAAGCGCGACAGGCCGTAGAGTATGTATTCACTCATTGTCAAAGCGCGACCGTGGATACCAAAGATCTTCTTGAGCGTGTTCTCGCGAAAAGTGACGCGATTGAAAAGAAGGAGACTCGCGAGACCTCCGCAAGCGATGATGAGCGGATATTCCTTCGTAACGTCGAGGTGCTCAAAGAGAGATTTCCGGTCGTTTATGAGCGAGTTCTTGCCACAAAAGACGCCATTTCAAGGGATATCTCAGTAAAGCATAGCAAGGACGGTCCGACACTTTGGAGTGGATCCACCTGTCTCGATCATGCTGAAAAACCACAGGCCGCCGCGGAGGCGTGGGTTCGTCGGTCTCTTCAGGAGTCTCGTTTCGCGGGCGCAAAACACATCTTGATAGTAGGATTCGGCGGCGGCTATCACGTTGAAGCCGCGTTGAAACAAACGATAACTCCAGTTTCCTGCGCAGAGGCAGATGTGGCTCTGTTCACGGCTGCTTTAAAAGCGCGCGACCTCCGAGATGCTCTTACGAGAGTCCAATCCCTCCTCGTAGGGGACGAGGTGAGTCACGCCTCACTTGGTGGAAATGCTGAGCTACTGATTCGGCCCCAGGTCGCGGTTCTTGATTCTCGTTTCATCGAACGGGCAAAATCATCAACCTACTCAAAGCGTGGATTGTCTCAGCTTCATCCAAAGATAGCAGTTCTTGGCCCGTTGCAGGGCGGAACGCTTCCGATAGCGCAGTATACCACAGCGGCTCTTCAACGTATCGGACAGCGCGTTCGTGGAATCGATGTAAGCGGATTTAATGACGGCTATATGCTCTTCGAGAAGTTCTTAGTGGGAGAGCCTCGGCGCCTTTTGATGCGGAGCCAGTACTGCGAGGTTATTTCTAACACCATACTCGAAGCCTTGGCTGAGAAGCCGGTAGACATCTTGATTTGTATGGCGCAGGCTCCAATCACCGCGAAGGCGTTGACGGAGTTGCGAAATCGTGGCGTCGTGACTGTTCTCTGGTTTGTCGAGGATTACCTACGATTTACCTACTGGCGTCACATGGCGAAGTATTATGACTTCGTGTTCACTATCCAAAAGGGTGAGTGCCTTGAGCAGATCCGCGCGGCGGGAGCTGGTGAGGTTCACTACCTACCGACAGCGTGCGATCCGATGTTTCATCAGCCCTTGAAACTATCGGGCGACGAGAAAGCTCGATGGGGCTCTCCGATCTCCTTCGTGGGCGCTGGCTACCATAACCGGCAGCAGATGTTCGCCTCGATGGCTCAATACCCCTTCAGGATATGGGGTAGCGAATGGCCGACGGGTAGGCCGTTTGATCGACTCGTTCAAGATGATTCCCGGCGCGTTTCACCTGAAGAGTACATCAAGGTCTTTAACGCTACTGATATAAACCTCAATCTTCACTCAAGTTCGGAGCGAGATGGAGTTGACCCGAGCGGCGACTTTATAAATCCCCGTACGTTTGAGCTCGCTGGGTGTGGCGCGTTCCAGTTATGCGATGAGCGGTCCTTGTTACCGGAGCTTTTTGAGGTTGGAAAGGAGATCATAACATTCTCGAATATGTCGGAGCTGCGTCAGAAGATTGATCATTATAGGACTCATCCTGAAGAGCGATCCGCGGTGTGTGAAGCCGCGCGAGCTCGAGTGATCAAAGAACACACCTACGAACATCGCTTGGAGCAGATGCTCTCGACTATCTACGCGAGCAAGTATGAGATGCTCAGGCAGCGGGAGCAAAGCAGCCCGTGGGCAGAGATGATTCGTCGAGCCGATGGAGATACTGAGCTCAAGGAGCGATGTGAACGTGCCTACGCGCGAGGCGAAGAGCCCGCGTTGGACGGCCTCATCGCCGATATCGTTACAGGGCAGGGAAAGCTTTCTGAGACTGAGCAGAAGTTGCTGTTTATGCATCACGTGCGCAGTCAGATAATTCGAATGACTCGAGAAGAATCGGGGCTTAAGAAGTAGGCGTATGAAGAAGCGATATCCTCATAAAACTCGCGTACTTCTCGTTAACATCACGAGGTTGGGGGATATGCTGCAAGCTACCCCAACTATCGCTGGTATTAAAATGGAGAACCCGGACTGTCATATCACGGTATTGGTGGAGAAGCAGTTCGCCGAGGTGTGTAAGGTTATCCCAAATATCGATGAGATCGTTGGCATAGACCTTAACTTCGTCGTGCGATCCATTTCGCGCGAAAAAGATGGAATAATCGACGCGTACGAATACATGACGGAGATGGTCGAGAGTCTTCGCGGTAAAAAGTTCGATTACTGTCTGAACATGTCTTCGTCTGGATATACGGCGCTGCTTCTCAATCTTATCGGCATTAAGCGTAACGGTGGATGGACGTCGGACGAAGAGGGGTATCGAGTGATTGAGTCCGACTGGGCGAGACTTTTCGCTACATCGGTGTTTCATCAGAACCGACAATATAATTCCCTTAACCTCGTGGACGTCTTCAGGGCCTCGGCGGATGTTGATATTCATCCAAGGAACCTCCTCATTAATGTAGAGCAGCCGTCGCTTGATCACTGCGAGACATTGATTCACGAGGCGCAATTCACGAATACGGGGCCCCTCATCGCGATTCAAGCTGGAGCGAGCCAGGGTAAGCGTCAGTGGAATCCAAAGCAGTTCGTTACCTTAATTACGAACCTAATTGAGAAGCACAACGCGAGAGTTGTGCTTACTGGCGCGGCGAAAGAGAAGCCCATTATCGATCCTATCGTTGAAGGTTGCGCCTCGCGCAATGTAGTGTCGGTGGCTGGAAAGACCTCAGTTCCACAACTCGCGGCGATGTTGAAGATGAGCGATGTGCTCGTAACAGGCGATACTGGTCCGATGCATATTTCAGTAGCCGTTGGTACCCCAGTGGTCTCGATGTTCTTGGCGTCAGCGTACGGATTTGAGACCGGTCCCTATAGTGAGGGGAATCTGGTGCTTCAGCCCGTGATCGGGTGTGGTCCTTGTAATCCGAACAAGCCCTGCAGTAAGCCAGATTGTCATGACACGATCTCCCCAGAGCTGGTTGCGCACTTGGCGATATCGCGAGCTAAGGGGGACGTCTTTGAGGTCGCGTCTCATCTAGCGGATCCAAGAGGTGTCGTGGTGTATCGCTCTACGTTTGATGAGTTCGGATTTATCGATCTCGTACCTATAAACGGACAGCCGCAGGATCCATGCGCACGACATCGGGTAGCATATAGGAAGTTGTGGCTGGAGGATCTCGGAGGATTTCCGGTTCAGTACACCCCAAAGACCAGCGGTCTTGCGGTTGTAGATCATGGACTTGAGGGGCTCTCCCAAATAGGGGAGTGCGCGATCCACGGACAAAAGTTGATGGATACACTCGTTCAGCTTGTAAAAGATAATCGAACGACCTCGGGGCAGCTGAAATCCTCGAATGAGGAGATCGCCGAATTAGACCGTCGTATCGAGGAGTTAGGCTTCAACTACGGCCATTTTGGAGCCCTCACGCGAATGTTTATTTTCGCGAAAGAAAATTTACAGGGATCCGATGCTGTGGACCTTGCATCTCAAATGAAGAGTATCTATTGCGACCTGGAACGGCGATGTCAAAAGTTCGCTGTTTTTTATGCAGGAGCTTAGAGAGCCAGGCTGAGGATGTAGGGTGCCGAGGGGTTCAGCCAGGGGAGCGGTAAAAAGATTTTAAGGGGCGTTTCGCCCAGTGATTAGAGAGGGTGATTCTATGTTACGCGTTCGGATAAATGGAGAATACACGAATGTTGACTGCTCCTCAGTTCCTCGTTTCACAGATCTGATAGAGCTCATCAAGGTATCAATCGATCCTGATCACATGATGACCAGTATCTTGATGGATGGTCGGGAGCTCACTGATGAAGAGTGGTCGCACAATGTGGCCCAACTCGTTGGTGAGGTGCTTGATATTCAGACAGGATTTCCTGAGGAATATGTAGCAGACCGTATCCAAGACGCGTCGCGAGTAGTCCGTTCATGTTTCTTTGAGTTCCGTGATGCTCGTAAGGGCTTTCAGGACGGGGACATGATTGTAGGTAATAAGCGTCTTAAGAGCGCGGTTGATACACTCCGCGCGTTCTTCGAGTGGT
Source organism: uncultured delta proteobacterium (assembly GCA_903920005.1). GTDB lineage: Bacteria > Bdellovibrionota_C > UBA2361 > UBA2361 > OMII01 > OMII01. Next base: position 27,825 of record CAIXKI010000222.1, on the reverse strand, counting down.
ATGGCACGTTGCTCCAGCTCGTTCCTTCCCAGAATCGTGGTAAGCTTGATATAACTCCTCAGGTTCAAGAGATCTCTGAGACGTGCAAGAAGATCTGCCAACAGCAGCTCTACCAGTCATGGTGGGCGCTTGGTGAGAGCCTTGAGAAAGAGCTTGAGCCAAAGCTCGACAAGCTTGAGGACGCCTGCCGACGCGCTGCTCGAGACCTCTCTCCAGCAGCTCCAGCAATGTAATGCGCTGGGGGTAGACTGCTCTACCCCCACGTTTAGTTTTCGACTAAGACGTAGATTCCGCGGCCTCGAGGTCGTTGGAGTTGTTTTGGCGCTTCATTTTTCAAATCATATTTTGGCCTTTCCATTGTGGTGGATTGTAAACTTAACCGCATGTAACCATTCGTAATTACGGATTCACGCGCTCTGTTTGTACCACTATTGTGTCCGGTTCGGGCCCCCGAGAAATCTTCGGGAATCGTCTTTTTCCAATCGTGTAAAATCTTTGAGGCGTCTGCGCCGATCCCTGCATCGTAATTTCTGCTTCCCAAAGGAAGGGTAGCAAAAAGAGTTACAATGACAGTATCGCAGGGACTTACAAAATTGACTTCCACGAGCACCGGCGCGCAGCCCGTGACTATGCAGGCTCCGCGTGTTGGGTTCCTCACGCCGTGGAATCAGGCGTGTGGGCTCGCGACGTACGCGAGGTTTCTCGTTCCTCACCTTGCGCACAATGTTGTTGCTGTCTTCGCTGAGGCGGGGTGCCAAACAATAGGACAAGACGAGTCGTTCGTTACCCGTTGTTGGCAGCGTCTCGGTTCAGGGCCTGAGGCGAAGGACTACGCAAAGCTTGAGTCAGCTATTGAATCGTCCCGAATCGATATCCTTCATATCAACTGTCAGGGACGCTTCTTCGTTCAACCCGCCTTCTCCGAGATGGTCAAGCGTTGTCAGTCTCGGGGCGTCAAGGTAGTCGCTCATCTTCATCAGGTCTGCACACTCGCGCCGGAGAATATCTCTCTTGTTACATTAGTAGATCGAATACTTGTCCATTCGGATGAGACCCGTATCGAAGCTATCGCTAACGGCGCTCGACCTGAGTGTGTGTTTGTAGTTCCTCACGGAGTTGACATCCGTCTTGATCTCCAGGACCAGTCAAAGTCGTCACTTCGCTCCATTCTTGGAATTCCGCAGGATGGACCGTTGCTCACGAGCTTTGGCTTTATTCAGCCTCACAAGGGGATGGAGGCTGTGATAGAGGCAGTGGCGCATCTTCGAGCGCGTGGGATTAGGGCTCGTGGCCTTATTATTGGTGAGACTCGTAGCGATTCTCCATACAGCGCCGAGTATCTTAAAAATCTTCAAGACCTAGCTCGCGATAATAAGCTCGCGGACTATGTGACCTTCGTATCCAAATTTATTCCAGATTCGAAAGTGGGAGAGTATCTCGCCGCGTCAGACCTGGTGGTCATGAATTACCAGTCCAATTACTTTGAGGCCTCAGGGGCCTGCTCCCTCGCCATTGGGGCTGGAGCCGTTGTAATGGCATCGCTTGCGCCAGGATTAATGGCGTTCGGCGACGCTGTATGGCACATCACCGGCGGGTATCCTCCGGGATTGTCCGCGGAACTCTTGCTTTCTAATCCGGTTCTTTACGAGACGGTTCGCTCTAACGCGAAAAACTTCGCTCGGGAAAATTCATGGACGGTTATCGGGAATATGGTGGCTCATTTCTACGACACCCTCTTTGACGGTCTTGAACAACGTCCTTCGTTTCACGCTCCTAAAGGTTCTCCCGCCGAAGTGGCGCCGAAGGGTGCAACGAGATCTCTTAAGGTGCTCATTCAAAATCGTCCAGGCACATTCACTCATCGCGGTGGAGATACCGTGCAGGTTGAAAGGCTTAGTGCTGGACTTAGAGAACGGGGATGCGACGTAACGGTGGATGTATCTGGAGCCGCGGACCCTAGTGGCTTTGACCTCGTTCATCTGTACAACTTCGCTACGACCGAATTCACCGAATGTCTCGCTCAGCGAGCAAAGGCTGCTGGTGTTCCCTATGTCGTCACCACGCTTTACGAAGAGGTGCCTGAGTTTCACGCGCAGTCACACCTTGTGGCGCTCCACGTGATGGAGTACGTCCGTCGTGGTCAGGACAAGAAATGGTGGAATGACTACGTTCTTGACCTAGCGAATGCGCCCCGAGCGGAGCGTTTCAAAGCTGACTGGATCGTGAGCAATGCCGCCGCGCTCTTCCCGAACGGCTCGGGAGAGACTGCCGCAATTAAGAGAGATTTTCCGGATGCGAAGAACCTAGTCGAGATACCGCTTGGACATGAGGTCGGTGCCGTTGTTGGCCCGGAGTTGTTCGAGCGTGAATATGGAGTGAAGGACTTCGTATTCTGTGTCGGCAGGTTTGAAACTCGGAAAAATCAGTTGATGTTATTGAAGGCTCTTGAGGACTCCGATCTTACGGTAGTTCTCGCGAGTGGAGGGTTCTCATACCAACCTGAATATGATGCGGCGGTACGTTCGTTCAAGCGAAAGGGGCGAACGATCATCATAGAGCGGGTAAGTCCGGAGATGTTGTCGTCCGCGTACGCAGCATGTCGTATTCATGTGCTTCCTAGTTGGTATGAGCTTCCTGGGCATGTCTCTCTTGAGGCGGCCGCGCATGGGAAAAATATCGTTGTGACCAGAACTGGTACGCAGCCCGACTACTACGGTACGAAGGCGTTCTACTGCCAGCCATGGGATTCGGATTCGGTTAATGCAGCTATTATGGCTGCCTTCTATGCGCCCGTTAAGGAGGGGCTTGTAGAGATGGCTAAGAGTTATTCGTGGGAAAATACAGTTGATCAAACTTTGGCGGCGTATGAGGGCGTTGTGAAGCCACAGGCCACTCCTCAAAGCGAGGCACCTGTAGCGACACCGGTAGGAGGAGTCTACGATATGAGCGTTAATACGAAAGATTATGAGAACCTCATCGAAGAAGGTGAGATGGCTGCTCGAAAGGGTGAATACGAAATAGCTGAGGCGCTTCTTCGCCAGGCCGAGGTTGGCCTGCCGACGTCGACTCGGTTGCTGAAGGCGCGAGGAGCCGTATGTTTGGCTACAGGCCGAACCGATGAGGCTAAAGACCTCTTCGAGCGGGCGCTGAACATATCCCCAAGTGATCCGAATCTCCTTACGGCATATGGGATGTGCATGGTCGTCGCTGGCAAGCAAACAGAGGCGATGCCTCTCTTTGAGCGAGTCTTGGCTCAACAGCCTGAGCACCTTCTCGCTCTTCACCAGCTTCTTGAGTGCGCGTATGCGATTAATGCGTTCAGTAAAGCTGAGAGCGCTGTTCGGCGATACCTCTCGGTGAAGCCGCACGACACAGCCATCCGATTCTGTCTTGCCGGTGTTCTTTACAAGCAAGGCCTCTGGGCGGCTTCTAGCGCGGAGCTTTCGCGAGTGGTCGCTGAGTGCCCTGAGCACGCGTCGGCAGCGGAGCTTCAAGCACTTATCAATAAGCAGATCGCTGAGCAGAATCCTCAAGCGGCGGCTACAGCGGCAACTTCCGGAGCTGTCATGCAGTCAATGCAAGAGGCGGTTTCGGAGTCGACCGCGGCGGGCACTGGTGCCGCTGCCGAATACTTCCGTACTCGTGACGAGGAGAACGCTCAGGCGATGAGCTATCTCGATAGCAGGATGGACGAAGTTGAGGAAATGAAGCGTGACGGTAAGTATGATGAGGCTAAGGAGGTCCTTGAGAAGGTTCGCCGAAGCCCCGGATTAACCCAAGTTCAGCGTGAGCGCTTTATGTGCATCGAGGCCGAGTTCCTCGTCATGGACAATGAGCTGATCGAGGCTGACAGAGCTTACGACTCAATACTCAGCTCGAATTCGAAAGCCCCTCGCGCCATGTGTGGGAAGGGAGCTTTGGCCGCTGAGCGTCAGGAGTGGAGTGTCGCTCAAGAATGGTTCGAGAAGGCTCTAGCCGTTAATCCGCGACACGATGTCGGACTCGCTGGTCTCGGTCTATGTGCCATGATTAGTAACAAGCAGGAGAAGGCCTTCGAGCTCTTCACCCAGGCGGTGGCTTCGAACCCTGAGAATCGTCGAGCGCTCCTTGGAGTCCTCCAGCTTGGATATCCGCTCAAGAAGTACACGGATATTGAGAAGGCAATCAACGCCTACCTTGAGCTTCACCCAGCAAACGTAGAGATGCTCTACTCCTTCGCTGGAATATTGTTCGCGCAGGGTAAGGTTGAGCAGGCTAAGTCTGAGGTTGAGAAGATCCTTATCTTCGAGCCGAAGCACGAGCGTGCCCTTGAGCTTCGTGATATCATTCGGGGCGATAGGCCGATTCCTTCGGTGTCGATGTAAATTCGTCGAACTCTTTCGATGGAGGCGGGTACCTTTTGTTAAAAAGGTGCCCGCTTTTTTTTTGGATATCGCCGCTGCGATGGCGAACACCTATACCGGTGTCTGTAACTGTTCCCCCCCTTTGCAGAGGGATATTTGGCTATGCGCTGACACCCTGCGTGAATGGTTTTTGAAAAAAATCATTCGCGCTAGCAGAGCGAGCACAATCTTGACGGCGCTGTGTTGCCCCGTAGAACCCACATAAATCAGGGCGGAATAGGGGCTATCTATGGGGTGCAAGGTGGTGGAATAAACACAGCCGCAGTCATTGTATTGTCAAAAATTAGGTCGGTTTTGCGATGCTAAATAATCGAAGCTGCCGGCTAATAACTGGTAGCGCGGCTATCTGGAAGGGACGTTTCTGGCGCACCAGCTCCTCAAGGTCTGTCATCGTAGAGCGAATCGCGTCATACCCATTCCCGCCCTTGAGAGCGGCTTGAATATCCTTAGAATCCGTCAGTCCCCGTTTTACTATCTGCCCGGTAATCAGCGAGATATTGCGTCGAATTTCCTGATACGCGCCTACGATGAGATCCTGCTCCCATTTGCTCGAGGTCTCTAGGATGTTTTCGAACTTAAAGAGTTCATTTACCCGGAACTCCTCCAAGACTTGAGAGTACGTGCTCGCGACGAGCCGTACATCGCTCTTAAATTCACGGGCGGACCAGAGCATCTCAAGGAGCGGAAGGCTTCTGCGGTAGAGCGCGAGTACGATCGAGTCCCTCTCGGAGGCTCCAAGCCTCTTGTACTCAGAAACGCGCCTCTCGAATCGAACGAACTCCTGCCCCGTGAAGACGAGCGCCCCGTGAGTTGTGAGGGTTTGGAACGTAGGGGCGTAAAGCTTCACGATCTCTTCGAGGGGAAGGGAGCCGCCATGAGTTGTGAGAAGCCAATTGCTCGCCTCACGAATAGCGATGCCCATATCGAGCCATAGCTGAGTAAATGCTTCGCAGTGAGCTGAGGAGTCGAGAGCGCGAATGCCCTCTCGAAGAGCGGCGCCACCAAGGATTGAATCCGCCGCAAGAAGGCATTTCATCGCTGTGGCGACGGGTGTGCCATTCATTGAGGTCATCGAATGCAGGAAAGAAATACCTACGGCGGGAAGGATCTCGCCGACCATCTCGCTCGCGATGATGTCGTTTCTTAGAGGATGCTTAAGGACCTCGGGAGTGAACTCTTTTTGAATTCGCTTCGGGAAGTAGTGAATAAGGTAACGTTCCAGATTTTTATCAGAGCATAAATTAGAAGTTCGAATCTCGTCCTTCGCCCACATCTTTACCGCAGCGCTACACAGAGCGAGCTCGGGCCGCGTGAGGCCGACCTTCTCAAGCGCGCGCTCATCAAGGTCCGTCTCGTCGGGGAGGTTGTCTCGGTTTCTATCCATATAGCCCATTCGATGCATGTCTCGAATGAGGTAGCGATATTGCTCGACCGTGGAACGGGACCGAATCTGTGAGATGGAGAGCATGAGCGCTTGGTCACGGTTGTGATGTAGGACGGACGTGACCACTTCGGAAGCGATGCCTTGAAGGAGCTCATTTCGGCCGTCGGTAGAGAGCCTGTCGGCCTGTACAAGTGGTGAGAGGAGCAGCTTAAGATTTACCTCGTGGTCTGAAAGATCGACGCCGCCGGAGTTGTCTATCGCGTCCGTGTTTATCCTTCCGCCACGAAGGGCGAACTCAATGCGGGCCTTCTGCGTAAAGCCGAGGTTCCCACCTTCCCCAACGACTCGGGCCCGTAATTCATCCGCGTTAACGCGAACCCTATCATTTGTTCCATCGTTTACATCCGAGTGGACCTCTGACCTCGCTTTGACGTAGGTACCGATACCTCCGTTCCAAAGGAGGTCGACCTTAGCGCGTAGGATGTGTGTAATGAGGGTTTCCCCATCCATGGTGGTGGGAGCGTCAGATGGGATCGCGAGAGCTTCGCGAATCTCCGGAACGAGGGCTATCTCTTTGTCGTACCGATTAAATACCCCACCACCCCTTGAAATGAGTGAGGGATTAAAGTCGGACCACTGAGATCGAGCAAGCTTGAATAGCCTGATGCGCTCGTCAAAGGCTTTCGCGATATCCGGCTTTGGATCGATGAAAATGTGCTTGTGGTTAAAGGCGGCTATAAGCGCCATATTCCGACTGAGCATTAGGCCGTTTCCGAATACATCCCCGGACATATCACCGAGCCCAACAACGGTGAACGGGTTCTCTTCAAACCTAATTCCGAGATCTTTAAAGTGTCTCGTCACGCACTCCCATCCGCCACGAGCTGTAATGCCGTGCTTCTTGTGGTCATACCCGGCGGAGCCCCCTGAGGCGAACGCGTCGCCGAGCCAGAAGTTGAAATCCTTGGTCGCTATACTGTTTGCTACATCACTGAAGGTTGCGGTGCCTTTGTCCGCGGCAACCACGAAGTACGGGTCGGCGTCGTCATGAATAACGCATTGTGGAGGGTGGATGACTATTTCGCCTCGCTTGGTGTCCGCGAGGGTGAGTAAGGCGGTGATGTATTCCCGGTATGCATCCTCTACCGCCTTGCCAAGGGCATCGCCTTGTCGAGGGAGATTCTTGACGACAAATCCTCCCTTAGCTCCGCTTGGAACGATGATGACGTTTTTTACCTTTTGGGTTTTCATGAGACCCAGGACTTCGGACCGATAGTCGTCGATACGCTCGCTCCACCGTATTCCTCCACGGGCAACCCGGGCGCTTCTCAGGTGTGTGCCCTCTATGCGCGGAGAAAATACGAAGATCTCAAAAAGAGGGCGAGGATGGGGCATTATCTCTATCTCTTGAGAGCGGAGTTTAATCGCCAAGGTCTCTCGATCTGCGAAGAAATTTGTCCTAACAGAGCTTTTGAGTAGCGCGAGCAGGGAGCGGAGGATTCGGTCTTGGGTGATGTCGGGAACCTGACGAAGCGCCTCTATTAGCACAGATTCCTCTAGAGACACGCGCTGCGCGCGTTCTTGCATGGAGAGCTCGAGCACTGGATTAAACTTCCAGTCAAAGATTCTACAGAGCTGTTGCGCCACGCGCGGGGCTCCGGCGAGGGACTCCCACATCGTTCGTTTTGTCGAAATCTTTGAGACCTGCCACAAAAGAGCGCAATACGAGCGTAGAAGCCCTATCTGTGGAGTCGAAAGGTGAGCTTTACGCAGGAGGAGATTGAGCGGGTCGTTAGGGGCGTCTCCTCGAAGTATCTTTGCGAGGCCTGGAGAGACAGATTCATTAAAGAGGGATGGTACCAGGCTCTCCTCGTCGTACGCTCGCACGCATAGCTTTAGTAAGTAGGTGGGGGTGTTTGATGTAACGCATTCGTATGAGTGCGCGCTGAGAACCTCAAGACCGATATTTTCTAATACGGGTGTCGCGAGGCTAATTGAGAGCTCTCGTTCACGAGAGAATATGGAGATCGTGGATAGCGTATCTCCCGCTGCGGCGCCATGCAGTGATACTGCGACTGGATTGGTAGGGGAAAGGGTGGCGAGCGTTGCCAGATCGCGAAGGGCTTCGTCGATCTCTGTTGCGGCTTGATAATCGGACGAGAACACCCCGTGGGATGAGAGATTTTCGTTGAGGGCGAGGGCCTCTATTCCAAGCTTCTCCTCCCACGGAAGTGTCGCGTGAACGATCGAATCTGAGAGGTTTGCTGGAATACTAAGAAGGGTTTCACCGTGAGGAAGGGGAGTGCTGATATAGAGCCGGAATTGACGCTTCTTGCTCGAATCGAGGTGTGTGTCGCTTGAGTACGGTGTCGCCGCGAATGTTTCCTCTAGTATTTTTTGAATATCCCCCTGAACGGCGGCGCTGTACCGCTCTGGAGGCATAATAACCGTGGTAAGGGCTCGGCGGCGCAATGAATCAATCGTGGTCAAACTACGAGTGTCTTCCTGACTGAATACCTCAAGAGCGAGTCGTGTGAGGGTCGCGAGCTCTGGAACTGGAGCCGCGAGCGCTTCATCCGTTGGCATGTTGTCGATAACTTCGACCATGTATTTAAAGTCATGCGAGTTTGGAGCCGCGCCTTCTTGAGTGACTACGGAGGTGACTTTCTTACGGAGGATTGGGATCTCGTCTGACTCGTGTGCCCATGCCTTGGAGGTCAGATAGCCGACAAACGAGACGCTTACGTCGCTCAAGTGGATGAGAACGTGCACAAGAGTAGCTCTTCGGTGCACGTGCGAAACTGTTCGGAGCTTCCGTATTGAAATGTCGAGGTTCTCGCGTAGGAGGACCTCGAGGTCTTCTCGGACCTCGTCTTTGAGTGTGTTGATGTAGGATCCGTGAGAACGCCAAACACCGAGCGAATCTAGGGGCTCTTGGCCTTGGGTGTTAGAGAATCGCGCCGCGCCGATGAAGAAGAAGCATCCTTCCACGAGCCATTGAAGAAATTGAGAGGTCTCGCTGGACTGAACGGCTCCAAAATTGCTGCGGCCTAATGAGTCTGTGAGGGAATTGGCGGTTGAGGTCGCGAGAGTTTGCATCGGGGCAAAGTCGAGCTCTACCTGAATCAGCGTTACGAGGATCTCTCGTAAGCGCGGGATGAGTGCTGGTATGTGTTCGGCGCATGATTGGTCTACTTCAATGTACGATACCGCGACCGAATCTCCGTGCGCGTGAACGATTGGATGCAGAAAAGCTGTTACTTTTATATCCGCGTCCGACAGAGCTTCAGATATGGAACTAATAATGAACGGTTGATCGCGCAGCGCTAAAAATATCGCGGTAGATGTTTCGGTCCGCATCGAGGTAAGGCTAATGCGGTCAGGCTGATGAGGTAGGTTCAATACTGCCGTTACACAACCGCGAATAATTTCGGCCATTTCGGTCGGAGTGTGGGAACGGATCAAACTTTCCGGGGCCCGCGCGAAGAGTTGGCTGAGAAACGAAGCTACGGAAAATGGGGTGTGGCCATTTAGGTTGTGCCCCAGGGTGCCTAGGGATTGGAGGTCCGTGGCCTGGAGAAGCTCCGCCACAGCATCGACCATGGGAGCGGGTAGTTTTGGTGAGTGAGTCTCGTTCATGCTTCTAATCCCCTCAACGAGAAGCGCAACTCCAGCTTCTACTGAGCGTTGCGTTTCTGCACCCCTCGCGGCACTTTTTGGGGACAGATGAGCGACCGAATGCCACGCAAGGCCCCGCTCTCAGTTTCAGTGCAAGCGAGCTAGTCATTTGAGTATACTCTCCGTCCTGCAGGGGGGCACTGAGATATCGAGCGTGCTCTACCAGTGTAGCGACCTCAATCATAGAGGTTCAGTAGAACCAGATAGTTAGCTCGTTTTGAAGGCGTGGAGGGTGTTTTGCCCCACGGCTTGTAACGAGGTCTAGTCACCGAGTGAGAAATCGCTTTTTAGCCGCCGATCGTTCAGCAAATGGTGCGTGAGCCGATAGTTGTCTTTGCAGAGAGGAAGAACGGTTGATTCACTAAAAAGATCTGAGTGTTTTTTGGTTGGGGGCGCGCCGCGTCATGCTTGACCGTCTAGCAGCTCAGGTTTGTTGTGATAGGACGTAGGGGCCGCGGCCAGCGCTTTGTGGTTGGAAGTGGGTCTCCTTTTGAGACAGTGAGGTTGTACCATGGGCGATTATGACTATGACCCCAAAGCGTCTCGTAACCCTTCCGCATTCAAGAGGTTAACCTCGGGAAGCGCGGAGGACTCGGGCGCTGCTACACCAAAAAAAGCGGCCGCGGGATCTCTCCCGATTGGCCGAATCTTTAACCAGGTTCAGTTTTCATCCACCGCACAGGGGTGGGAGAAAAGCAGTGAACCACATCTGGGAAGATTGCAGAGTTCAGTTGAAGACTTGAAGGCTTCAACGGCGACCTTGTTCTCGCTCTCTGATGCGTCGCGAGAGGTTCGAGAGGCGAATATAGGCGCCTCCGCAGCTTCGGTTAAAGAGGTGGAGGCCTCCGCAAGGTTGGCTGAGGACGTAGGTAGGCGCATAGTAGGTGACAATCAATCGGCGACCGATGCACACGCTGGAAAAAAGCTGACTGCAGCGAACGTTGAACGCCTTTTACGTTCATAAGTGTAAATAGTTCGGCCGCCGTGAGGTACCCGGGCTATGTGTTGGACCCTCAGTTCCATATGCGGACTGGGGGTCTTTTTTTTGGTTGGTTGTTGGATCAAGTGGGAGAGGGGCTGGCGATTCTGATGGTGTTGGAGGCGCATACGAAAGGTGTCGCCGCGTGATTTCGTTGACGCCCCTCCTCCGGAGGTGGTGCCCCCACCCATCTGATGCCGCGTAGGGCCCAACAGCTGTTACACAAAAAGTCACTGCGAAATGAATGCGGGTGACGCGCGATTCTAGACAAAGTGTGGGTCTGACGCGTTCTTCAGGCACCGGTGGCCCTTTGTGGGGCCCGGGAATATTACTGAGTCGACGGAGAGCGGTTTCTCTTTAATCGCCGTAGCTTTCTTAACACTTTCAATTCCTTACCTCTTTTCGACTGTCTTGAGTCGTTTGGGAATGGAACTGTGGCAAACAGTGCGGGGGCGTATGGAAGGAGGATGGCGCCTGCCTGCCGAGCCTTCTGCCAAATCTGCCCCCACTATTGGTACTCCCCCTTCATCTGTGGTAGTTCTCCCACACCTTGTCCGTGTGAAAGTCTAGTGCGCCACAAGCGCGTGTAATTGTGTTCAGCTATGGTCGCATTCCGATTTAAGAACGTCTGTTTAGAGTCCTACGCAATCACCGTTCCTCCTCAGGTTGTTACCTCCGCGGAGATAGAAGACAAGCTTGCGGATGTCTATCAAAAACTTGGACTCCCTTTCGGAACGCTTGAGCGTCTCACTGGAATTAGTGAGCGTCGTTTGTGGGATCTTAGTGAGCGACCGAGTGGGCTTGGCACTGAGGTCGTTCGTAACGCCATCGAAAAATCTGGCATCGCGCAAGATGATGTGCGGGCACTCTTTAGCTGCTCTGTAACGAGGGACTTCTTTGAGCCAGCGACGGGTTGCCTTATTCACCGCAACCTTGAGATGCATGAGGATTCTATCGCTCTCGATATCAGCAACGCATGCCTCGGTTTCATGGATGGAATCTACATGCTAGGACAACTGATCGAAGCAGGTCAGGTTAAAGCCGGTGTCGTCGTATCGGCAGAGCACACACGATGTATCCTCGATAATGCCTTTAAGAATATCCTCGAGGGACAAGACCTTCCACGAGAGAAGTTGCTCAAACTCCTCCCGACATTCACCATCGGTTCAGGTGCCGTCGCCTACGTCCTTTGTCATGAGAGCATCTCGAAGACGAAGCACAAAATTCTTGGGGGAGCTACCCGCTCCGGAACCCAGCACTGCGATCTTTGTGTTGGTAATACCGACTATCACCTTGTCGACGGGCCGGCTCTTGGTCCTGTGATGGAGACCGAGTCGTCGAAGCTCATCGCAGCGGCCGCTATTCTCGGGGCTCGTACCTGGCAAGACGCTTCCGCCGCGCTTGAGTGGACTAAGGATGACGTAGATCATGTGTTCTGCCATCAGGTAGGACGACAGGTAAACGAGGCGTTCTACAACACCCTCGGCCTCGATTACACGAAGGAGTTCACGATCTATCAGAATCGTGGGAATCTTGTTTCTGCCGCTCTGCCAACCGCGTTCGCGGTCGGACTCGAAGAGAAAGATATCAAGAAGGGTGATAAGATCATGTTGACCGGATTTGGATCTGGTCTTAACTCCCTCTTCCTTGGCGTTCAGTGGTAGTTCGATTTAGCGAGTAGCTGTGTCGGTTCAGGTCCTTCCATTCCAGTCCCGATTTGTAACCGTAGCCGGATACAAAATGCACTATATTGATGAGGGCTCCGGTCCCGTCGTCCTGTGCCTCCATGGTAATCCGACCTGGTGCTACTTTTATCGTAATCTCATTCGAGAGCTTCGAGGATCGTTTCGATTGATCGCGCCTGATTTTCTTGGATGCGGACTCTCGGATCGAACTCCAGGAGTGAAGTTCCGCGCGATTGATCGCATTAACCAACTTGAAGAGTTTGCGAATGCGCTTGGGCTCGATCACTTCTCTGTCGTCATGCACGACTGGGGTGGTCCGCTCGGGACAGGCTTTATCCTTCGTAAGTTGGATAAAGTAGATCGGATCGTTTACCTGAACACGACGCTTACAGAGACCGAGATCCTCCCATCCTTTATTAAGATCGCGGCAGCGCCTGTTGTTGGAAAGTTTTTCACCCGGCACACCGATACCTTCGTGCGCCTTACGACTTCAATGGGCGCGTATACGAAGCTTACTCCCGAGGTGAAGCAGGGTTATGCGGCTCCGTACACGACGCGACAACGTCGTGACGCTATATGGGATTTTGTTGCGGATATACCGTTTGATCACTCTCATCCGACGTATTCGCAGATGGTGGAGATTGCGGCTGGGCTTCCCAAGGTGGCAGAGAAACCCGTGAAGATCATTTGGGGGCTCCGTGATCCATGCTTCCATCGAGAGATGTTGAGCAAGGTCGCTGCCCACTTTCCTAAGGCAGAGCTTCTAGAGATCCCGGAGGCTTCGCATCTTGTGCTGGATGATGCTCCGAAGATCGCGATTCCAGCGATTCACGAATTCCTGTCGCGCGAAAAGTCCGTTCCATCGCCGGTGGCGCCCCAGACGGAAATTGCTGACCGAGAGCAGGGAAGCGTTCACGTGGTCTATGACCAGGTGATGAGGATTGCTGAAGCCGCTCCGAACCTTTCAGCGGTAATTACTCCTCGTTGGGTTCGGGATCCAATTAATGGAAGCGCTCTCCATTACGCGCACACCACGTACGGCGACCTTGCGAAGCTCATCAACCAATATCAACGGGGACTAGGGGACCTCGGACTTGTTCCGGGTGACCGCGTGCTGATGTTGGTTTCTCCGGGTGCTGATTTCCTAGCCTTGAGTGTCGCCGTAATGGGAAGAGGCGCCACTCCCGTGTTTCTTGATCCAGGTATGGGTCTCGATCGCCTTGCCCGATGTATCCAAGACGCTAACCCGGATGCCTTTATCGGGTCTCCTCGCGCGCATATTCTCCGTTTGCTGAAACGGTCGATCTTCCACCGTATAAAGTTCCACGTGTGCGCGTCGGAGTGGGGATTCTCTCGTGGACACTCTCTCGGCCACTTCAAGCGCTATGCGAACGCTCCGCTCAGTCCGGTTCCGCTGCCGATCCTTCGTCGTGATGGGTCGCTAAAAGCGGAAGATAGCGCGTTGATCGCCTTTACCTCAGGGGCCACGGGAACTCCGAAGGGCGTTATATACACGAACTCCATGTTGGCTGAGCAGCTCAGAGTTATTCGTGACGTTCTTGGACAAGAGGGTGGGGTACGTGATCTGACTCTCTTGCCTATCTTCTCTCTTTTCAATATCGCTCTCGGTGTCGCGAGTGTGTTTCCGCGAATGCCGGTTGGAAAACCCCTCGCGTTGGATCCAGCGCAGGTTGTTAAGCTGGTGAGTGATCTCGGAATAGAGTCCTCGTTTGGTTCCCCAACGTTGTGGCATAAGATTGCGGAGTACACTCTGCGTACTGGAGTCACATTGCCATCAATCAAGCGTGTCTTTATGGCGGGAGCCTCTGTTCCCGCGGCTACGTTGGCGCTTGTGAAGCGAGCTATCCCGAACGGAGAAGCGTCGACGCCGTATGGAGCCACAGAAGCCTTGCCCGTTACCTACATTACAGCGTCAGAGCTTGCTTCGCATAAGTGGCTTGCGGCGGCTAGTGGTGAGCGAGGTACACCAGTGGGCCGACCGGTGAGAGGCGTCACCGTTAAGATCATCGAACCTACATCGGATCCCATTAAAACCATCGATCAGTGCCGGTTTTTACAGCCCGGAGAGATCGGCGAGGTAATCGTTCAGGGGGATGGAGTCAGCCCAGAATACCTCCACCGACCAGACGCCAATAAAGCTGGCAAGATTCTGGATGGGAATCATTTCTGGCATCGTATGGGAGATGTCGGATACCTCGATGGTGACGGATATCTCTATTATTGTGGTAGAAAATCTCACTCGATTTATTCAGATGCGGGTATCTTTCACAGCGTTCCTCTTGAGGAGATCTTCAATTCCCTTCCAAAGGTACGCCGCTCGGCCCTCGTTGGTATTCGTGGTCACAGAGAGCCAGCTATTGTTGTAGAGCCGCTACCCCAGTTTTGGCCTGAAACTGAGGCTCAGCGCGAGGTGTTCTTGAAAGAGCTCCACGCGTGCGCTGAATCCTCTCCCCTCACGGCGAAGATACACCAGTTCTTCTTCCACAAATCGTTCCCGGTAGATGCTCGCCATAACGCGAAGATATTTAGGGACCGACTCGGCGACTGGGCTGACAAGATGCTCGTCGATCACCGTGCCGCATAAGGGTATGGGCAAGCGTTATATCGTCACAGGTGGCGGGGGCTTTGTCGGTAAGGCGCTCGCTATAACTCTCAGACAGCAGGGGCATGACGTCATAAGCCTCTCTCGAAGTTTTTATCCTGAACTTGAATCCCTCGGAATCGTTAGTAAACAGGTCGATATCGGATCGGACCCCGCGACGTGGGGGCACCTATTCAAAGGGTGCGATGGCGTGTTTCACACCGCCGCCAAGGTCGATATGTGGGGAGATTGGGAGAGCTTCTTCGCGACGAACGTTATCGGAACTCGTAATATCCTTTACGCGTGTAGAGACAACGGCGTGAAGGGGCTTGTTTTTACGAGTTCGCCGAGTGTGATTCACGATGGCACTGACCTAAAAAACGTTGATGAAAGTTATCCATATCCGAAGCGCTTCGACGCGTTTTATCCACAAACTAAAGCGCAGGCCGAGCAAGAGGTGTTGTCGGCGAATGGGCAGGGCGAACTTCGGACCGTCTCTTTGCGCCCCCATCTTATTTGGGGACCAAACGATACGAACCTGATTCCTACGGTGCTCGAACGAGCCCGAGCGGGAAGGCTTACGAGGATCGGTAAGGGAGGCAACCTGGTTGATCTCTGCTTCATCGATGATTGCGTGCGAGCGCACATTTTAGCGATGGAAGTTCTTGAGGCAAATCCACAGAAGGTCGGAGGAAGAGCGTACTTCATTAGCCAGGGAGAGCCAGTTAGCTTATGGGGCTGGATCGATGAGGTTTTGGCGGCACACGGGTTGCCCAAGGTTAAGCGGTCTATTTCAGCAAAGGTCGCGCATGGTTTGGCGGCTTCGATGGAGCTGATTTCAAGAGCGCTCTCGTGTATCGGCATCAAGACAACACCTCTTTTAACCAGATTTCTCGTGTCTGAGATGGCGACGGATCATTATTTCAATATCACGAAGGCGAAAGAAGACCTCGGATATCAACCCTCGTGCTCGATTGCGGAGGCATTGCGAAGGACCTTTAGCGGTACGGCCGGCGAGGTCGCCGGCAATCAATAACCCTCGCGCGCTACTGGGCTCTTCCTTATTGTGTCATGCCGCCCTCGGATGAATCCCATACAAAAGTTTTACCCGATCCTTTCGGATGAGACGAGGTGCCCTTGAATCCGGTGTCTGTCGCGGAAACAGAGAGAACCACGCCGGCGGAGAGCTTCTGAATGCCAGGAAGTTGAGAACAGGCTGCGCCAGAGCACGAGAGATATTTCTCCTGATCGAGAAAATAAGCCTCTTCCGCCATCGCGACGGATCGAAGATCCATCTCAGCTCGAGAGTCGAAGGCGTTGGCACGGTAGGCGCTATATTTTGGCAGCGCGACGGCGATGAGCGCGCTCACAATCCCCATCACCACAAGGAGCTCGATAAGGGTGAATCCGCGTGAGTAACGCACGGCTCTCTTTTCCATAGGTATCCATTTTTTAAAAGTATACTGGTAGGGATGTATCGGTGCGGTACGTGAAAGGTTGCGAATAATCTGTGGTGCTTCGTTCCCTTTGCTCTAAAAATATCGGAACCGCCGTGAGCAAAACCAGAAGATCACTATCATCCTAGAAGCTCTGTGTTCCTTGTTGTTGGAGGTGTTGTGCCGAACAGGGGCATAAAGAGCTGTGCTATCAGTGACTTGAGAGGTTCTGTGGCGCCGCTGGCTTACCCCTGCAGTTCGCTTTACACTCTCGTAGCACGTCGACTCGTTGCGCCGCGGAGTTTATGGTGAAACAAGCCTCCTTGAAAGAAAGTCCCCAAATATCCACAACGATCACTCCGCTCGAGATCGAGCGAAAATGGATCGTCGATAGTCTTCCGGATCTCTCATCGATTACTCCGAAATTCATTCGCCAGGGATATCTTGAGGACGCGGCTGACGGGTCTGAGGTCCGTGTCAGAGAGTGTAATGATAAGTTTTATCTGACCACAAAGAGTAGGGGAGGAATCGTTCGTTCGGAGAGTGAAAAAGAGATCTCTTCTGAGGAATTCTCGTCGCTCTGGGACAAGACGTTAGGGCATCGTATTGAGAAGTTGCGATACTGTGTTCCATGTGGTGGGCATATCGTTGAAATTGATGTGTATCAGGGGCATCGCAAGGGGCTCGTCATAGGGGAAGTCGAGTTTTTATCACTTCGAGATGCTGAGCGGTTCTCTCCTCCCGCGTGGCTTGGTCAAGAGGTTACTGAAGATAGCTCCTTCAAGAATCGAATCCTCGCTAAGGCAGTACCCGCTCTCTAAAATCGATACGTGGATGATGAGGGAGCAGCGCCCGGAGTGGTTTTTACTCTACCCTTTATCTCCTCCTGCTGTTTCATAACTCTCCAACGTTTGAGGGCCTGAATACACTGAGGAGAATACCATCCCTCCCGGTAACAGACCGGATTTGGGAGATCCGCAGTGGCTTTCTTCGCCAACTCCATAAACTCATTGCACTTTGCTAACACGATGCGTGTGCGTACCGTCTCGGTGGCTTGCTGCGGCACTGGGGCGTCTGGGGCATCGATCACCTGAAGGAGCGTTTGCAATACACCACGTCGCTCTGTGCTTACGTTAGCTGACTCCAATTCTTTCAGAACCTTTTGCGTCATCTCTCGTTGATAGTCTCCGCGAATAGCTGGTGGAACTTGTAAGAGTCGTTCGCGAGTCTGAGTTATCTCGAGGTCCTCGTTTGAGGCCCCCGTTGAGGTTTTTGGAGTAAGTTTTACGGAGGTGACACGACAAGCGACTGAAAGCGCTTGTTCGTACACGAGTGTCGCGTCATCGAGGCACTTTTTCTTGTCAGCATCCGCTACTGCTGATTGATACCGTTGGTTAATTTCCGCGAGACTTGTCTCAAAGCCTGTGATACGCGCGGTGTCCGCAGCGGAGAGGCCCACCTTCAGAGCTGGATCCAATCCCTCAATTGAAGAGCTAGGGTAGAAGACCGAGAGCTGCTGATTCTGATAGGCATCAACGCAGCTTTGAGCGGTGATACCGTCTCGAACGCACAACCCCACGGGATTGCCAGGATTGAGTTCCAGAATTCGCTGCATTCGAGCGATGCAGATCGGATCGGAGGGATTGCCCGGGTAGGTAAGCGTTTGCGGGAGCTTCGTCATGCATTTCGAATTGAGTAACTCTTCAAGAGCGATGATAACGTCGTTCAATGCTTCAGGTGACGGACTGAGCTTTAATCGAGACTCCGCCATCTCCACCTTGATCTCGGGAAGTCCAAGAGCGTTTGAGAAGTCTACGCCCTTCATCGAGCCTTGAGAGGGCACGGGTGTCGCTGACGCCGCGTCGATGGCGAGAAGCGAGAATGCGAGAAGAGAGAATCGTCGTATCCAAGCCATTTTGACCATTACTGAATGTCCTGCATAAAGTATGGGGATAGAATAGAGCCCAATATCTTGTGTCGTAAAGGGCTAGGATGAGGGTCGAATGAAAGTACGAGCTGCTCGTTGGTTATCTCATGTCGCGTTTGGTACTCCTTAAGGGGATCTTGCAGAGGAATAATTGTGATTTTCCTCTCTTTCAGAACGTACAGACGGGACTGATCCTTTTTAAGCGAGCGTGATGGATTGATAGCGATGAAGGGTTTTATACCTCGCTCGCTGGCAACCGTGGCGAGTCGTGAGAGCGCGCGGTTCGGATCGAGCCCCATCTGCCATATCTTGTGATTCATTTCGTCTGGATTGAGCAGCTTTTTCCCAAGCTCAACAAATTTAAGTGAAGATAGTATCCCCCCGTTCCCATTAATGTCTCTGATGAAGAAGGGAAGCCCGAAATCATTCTGCACGAAATAGACGAGCACCGCGTCGGGATCGAAATCGAGTCCGATCTCTTCAAAGAGC
Organism: uncultured delta proteobacterium; assembly: GCA_903920005.1. Lineage (GTDB taxonomy): Bacteria > Bdellovibrionota_C > UBA2361 > UBA2361 > OMII01 > OMII01. The sequence goes on along the minus strand of CAIXKI010000222.1, from coordinate 9,242 downwards.
GCGACCTCCTGGAAGGTTGAATATCCGGGAACGCCGAAATTCAAGACCTCAACCTTGCGCCCTTTCGGAGCAAGGCGATTGAGGGTGTCCTCTAATACGTGCGCGAACGATTCGTTCTGTTCAACCCCCCATCCAAAAGCGAATGAATCTCCAATCAGCGCGATGCGGTATGTGTCTTTTGGCTTCGCGATTGGGCGCTCGGGAGAACGCATTCCACACGAATTCGTTTTGACATTGGCTCGCATGAAGGTGATGTCGAGGTTAGGTTTTAAGGTGTAGATGATCTTGTCGTCGGAGTTCGAGCGTACCAACGCGCGCAGGGACGCTTTAGAGTTTTCGCTTTCTGGATTTTTTTCCGCTGGCGCATCTTCATCCGTCATTGCTTTTCGAAGGTCCGCAAGAGACGCGAATTCAGTGCCTTTCGGGGACAGGGAGATGAATTGAAGCGCGATAACACTTACAACGAGCGCGAACAGTATACCGAACACCGCGAGCCCTAGCTTCACCTTCAATGGTAGGGGTGGCGAGGGAGTTCTTTCATGTACCGCGGTATTCATCCTCGCTACTCCTACATCGATTGGTATAATGCTTTGCGCCGATCACGAACGGCGGGAAAATTCTCTCTCCATGCCGCGACGCGGCCGGCATCGACGTTCGCGGTCAGGATCGTTTGCGTGCTTGATATCTCCGTGAGCGCTGAGCCGTCCGGGGCAAACAGGATTGAGTCGCCACTGTAATAAAGTCCGCCACCTTCCCCAACGCGATTAACGCCCGCGACGTATGCTTGATTCTCAATAGCGCGAGCTTTAAGGAGGGTAAGCCAATGCTCCCGTCGGGTGGCGGGCCAGTTCGCGACGACAATAAAGAGGTCCGTCTCCTCTGCCCTCTGGTGGAAAGGGAGCGGAAAGCGGAGATCGTAGCAGATGAAGAGGGTGCAACGGAGACCGCCAATTTTAATCGTGAGCGTTCTCTCCCCCGCTGTATATCGTGAAGTCTCTTCTCCGTATGAGAAGAGGTGAAGCTTGCGATAGCTCTCGTGGGTGCCGTCCGGTCGGTACAGGTATGCGGTGTTGAAGAGTTCTCCCTGGGCGCCTACCTCAGGGAGCGATCCAATAGTATAAACCGTATGCTGTCGAGCGGTTGCTCGCAGAAGCTCTCGACCGGCATCAGCGCTATTTTCTGCTATCTCGCCAACGGGTAGAGAAAAACCTGAGGTGAACATCTCTGGATATATAAGGAGCTCGGCTCCCTGAGCGATGGCCTCCGTAGCGAGTCGCGCGCACGACTGGACGTTTGTCGCTGGGTCGTTCCAGGCAATGTCGGTTTGGATGAGCGCTATCTTCATGGGGAATGTTGGGCCCTAAAAGCCCCCAGTTTGTTTGCGGGTTGGGGCCCAACGATATAAGGTGTTGAGGCCTCCAAAGGGGGTTATCGAAGGATACTTTTACTTCCTTCGATGGTAAAGTGCGGAAGCCACTGGAATCGTACGAAGGGACTCTATGGACGTTCAGAAACTATTCGCCGACCGCATCGGGGGCGAGCAATTTGGGAAGGTGAAACAGACCTTCAAGTTTACGCTGATTAATAACGCTAAGCAGGACTTTATAGCTAAAAATCCCGCTGTAAAAGTCATCGACATGGGGGTGGGAGAGCCGGAAGAGACCCCGGACCGCTCCATCATGGAGACGCTCTTTGAGGAGTCTCAGCGCAAGGAGAACCGGATCTATCCGTGTAACGGGATTCTTGAATTCCAGGAGGCCGCAGCGCGATATTTGGCCCGAGATTTTGGCTTAACGCTCGACCCTAAGACTGAGATTATGCACTGCGTGGGGACGAAGACCGCGCTCGCTCAGATTCCGCTCGCGTTTGTAAACCCGGGGGACGCGGTCATCGCGACGGCTCCTGGCTATCCGGTACTCCCTCGCGTCGCCGAGTGGCTCGGTGCTCGGATGATCTCAGTGCCCCTTGAATCTCGCCACAATTTTCTTCCAAACATGGATGATTTCGAGCAGCTCGTGAAGCGCGAGCGGCCCAAGCTTGTACTCCTTAATTATCCGAACAATCCCACGGGTGGTGTCGCGACGCAGGAGTTCTTTGCTCACATGGTCGAGCTTGCGCATCAATACTCATTCTTGATCGTCCAAGATGCCGCCTACGCCGACTTTGTATTCGAAGGAAAATTCATATCGCCTCTGCACATTGAAGGTGGAAAGGAAGTAACCCTTGAGCTCTATTCGCTCTCGAAGAGTTACAATATGCAGGGATACCGACTTGGCTTCGTTGCCGGTGGGGCCGCATTGGTCAAGGCGTTTGCGCTTATCAAAGATAACACCGATAACGGGCAGTTTATCGCCATTCAAAAAGCTGGCATTCACGCCCTCGATGGGTGTGAAAAGTTTCTCCGAGATAATAAGGAGAAATACGGTCGACGATTAAAGCGTGTTGCCGAGATCTTGAATAAGGCTGGTATTCCAGCGCGCCCTTCGCCTGGCACCTTCTACCTGTATGTGGATGTGCCAAAGGAGTTTCGTGGCGTGCAATGCGCGACCGCGCAGGCGATGGCGGACCTTCTCATAAGCCGATATGGGCTCATCACTGTTCCCTGGGAGGAAGCGGGGCCATGTTTGCGGTTCTCGATGACATTTGAGGTCGGAAATAAGGATTTTGCCTCAGAGGACGAGGTATTTCAGGCCCTTGAGGGCCGGTTGGTTCACGACCGCTTGTCTTGATCGGGGTGGGGCCCTTTGGTACCGTCCTCCCATGAGAGAGTTCCTCTACCCTAGCGACGCCGTTGGTCGTCGCCCTGTTAGGGTAGGGGCTTACAAGGGGCCTATAATGGGCCGCGGATAAGGTAGGTACCTGCATGACGTATTCAGTTCTCGTCTCCACGTCGAGCTTCATCGATACCCCGGGTGATCACGTAAAGCGTCTCCAGGACACTGGATGGGAAGTGGTCAAGGCTCGTGGGCCTCTCAATGAGGACCAGCTCCTCTCCTACATCGGTGATGGTAACCGTTTCGATGCGTTCCTCTGCGGAGAGGATGACTTTAACGGAAAGGTTCTTAAAGCCGCCTCTCCACGCGCAAAGGTGATCAGTAAGTACGGTGTTGGTCTCGACAAGATAGATCTCCCCGAAGCTGAAAAGCTGGGCATCCGCGTGACGAACACGCCAGGTGTCAATCACACTACGGTGACAGAACTCACCTTTGGACTCTTGCTCAGCTTGACCCGGTGCATCCCTGAGCAGAACGCTATGGTCCACAAGGGTGAGTGGCGTCGTCAGACCGGCCGAGAGCTCGCGGGAAAGACCCTTGGAATCTTGGGTTTTGGGCGCGTTGGCAAAGAGGTCGCGAAACGAGCGATGGCGTTCGGAATGAACGTTCGCGTGTTCAATACCTCGTGGTCCGCTCAACACACCGCGTATCTTGAACACCTTTCAAAGGTGTTTAGTGATTCTCTCTTCAATGAATATCCGCCGGTGGTTCAACGCGCTCCGAGAGATGAGGATGTATTTCCGCACGTTGACTTCCTCTCTGTACACATGAGCCTCACGAAAGATAACCAGTCGTTCCTCAATCGTCGTCGCCTGGCGATGTGCAAACGTGGGGTGTATATCGTGAATGTCAGTCGAGGCGCCTTGGTTGATCAGCGCGCCATGGCCGATTCGATTAAGAGTGGGCAGGTGGCGGGATATGGCGCGGACGTTCTCGATCCGGAGCCTGTACAGCAAGATAATCCCCTTCTTGGATTGCACAACGTGCACCTTACTCCCCACGTAGGGAGCCGAACCTATGAGAGCGTCGTGCGTCAGGGATCTGCCGCAGTCGACAATATCATCAGGGCGCTCCAGGGGGCTCCGGCCGTGAAAGCCCAGACAGCCTAGATTCCTATCCTTCTCCTTACGAAAGGGGTTTTTCGAATGAAGTATATCTCCTTTCTTCCCAAGTCGTACCTAAGTTGGTTTATCGGTACGATGGCGAATATCCCCTTGCCTCAGCCTTTTTCTGGCTGGCTTGTAGGTTGGTTTGTGAACGCCTACAAGATCGACCCTTCGATGGCGACTCGCCCGATGCGAGATTTCCGTTCGATAGGGGAATTTTTCACGCGCGACCTCAAGCCTCATCTTAGACCCATCGCGGAAGGGGTAGTGTGTCCAGTTGACGGCACTCTACGCGCAGCGGTCGATCTCTCAAGTGGTGGGGAGGTGACTCAGGTGAAAGGTAAAACCTTTACCGTCTCCGCGCTTCTCGGAAACGATCCGTTCGTTTCACGCTTTGCCCAGGGGCAGCTTTGGAACTACTACCTCTCGCCGCAAGACGCTCACCACATCTTTAGCCCCGTTGACGGAAAGATCGTGCGGACGGTGCATATTCCCGGAAAGTTGTGGCCCGTAAACGATTGGGCTCTAGCCTCAGTAGATGGCCTCTTCTGTGTCAATGAGCGAGTTGTGACCTTCATCGAGAGTGCGCAGGGGCTGGTAGCCGTGGTCATGGTCGGCGCCACAAACGTCGGGCGTATCGCGCTCGCCTACGACACCCTTGAGACCAACACCGCGCCATGGGTACGACACGCGCAGCGTTCGATTGAGCATTCGAATCCGATTGCGGTAAGTAGGGGAGAAAAGCTTGGTACCTTTAAGATGGGTTCTAGTGTGCTCGTTGTATTTGAAAAGCGTCCGGCCGATGTATCTCAAGCAAAGCCGCTTGAGAAGGTTACCTACGGACGACCTTTGGCCTAGGTGGAGGATCCAAAACACGCACAGCAGATAAAGTTGTGTTGCCTTTATAGGACTATGGGCTATAAACGGCGGGAATATATCATGAAGAAGCATCTACTTATTTTCACTCTTGTTTGTTCCTTGTTCGGTTGTGGTAGCGAGGATTCGGTGTCATTCGATGGCGTGTGGGAAGGTTCCTACACCTCGAATCAAAACAACTGTCCCTTCTCCGTCAGATCCGATATTAATCCGCTTTTTCCAATGACGGTGACTACCGACGTGAACGATGTGTTTACCGTTGTCGCGGTCGATGGAAGCACCGCCACGGGAGGGCAGGGCTCCGGAGAAGTGATCAGCTTTATCGCCTCAGCGCCTACGTTTGGAAATTACGGATCTATCGCGCCGTATTCGTGCGTGTCGACATTATCCACGGTTGGATATCTTGATGCTGGAACGGATAAGGCTCGAGTGACGCTTCTTATCCAGTTTACTGATTGTAATACGCCCGGATCTTCGGAAGATCCAATATCGTGCTCCGTCACCTACTACGGTGATGCTACGAAGGTTTCGTAAAGACCCTGGAGGGCCGGCGGCTAGCCGAGGCGGAGCCTCGCCGGGGCTTGTCGCGACCGGCAACATCAAACGCGTTGAAACATTTGTACCTGCGGCCGGCGAGGCCGCCGGCCCTCCAATCGCGCCCGCGATAATTATTCGATTCGCATGCACCCGCGACGATCGTCCCTCCAATCGTTCCCGCGATATCAAACGCGTAAAACATTTCTACCCGCCACCGGCCTCGCCGACCGTAATCCAGGCCGCACGTTGCTCGCCCTGACTAAGTGCGGTAGGAACCGCACATGCGCTATAGGCTCGGAATCTCAACCTGTCCAAACGATACGTTCATGTTTCACGCCCTCCTTACGGGGCGGGTGCACTGTGAGGGCTTCGATCTCGACATCGAGCTTCTGGATGTACAGCAGCTCAATGAAGGCCTCGCTCGGGGGGATTATGCCTTCTCTAAGGCGAGTTGCTTCGGCGCGATGCTCCTTCGCGAGCGCTATGAGCTGTGTGGGGCAGGGGCTGCTCTCGGATACGGTGTTGGTCCACTCGTTCTTGCGCGAAAGGGCGCGCCGCCCCTTTCGGCAGAAGCGAAAGTTCTCGCGCCTGGAAGCATGACCACTGCGTGTATGCTCTTTCGAAACTTCTTTCCGCAAGCTGCAGCTATCTCCCACGTGGTTTTTTCAGAGATTATGCCCGCGCTTGAGCGCGGCGAGGTGGATTACGGGATAGTGATTCATGAGGGGCGATTTACCTACCAAGAGAGTGGTCTCTCTCTTGTGGCGGACCTTGGGGCTCTTTGGGAGGAGAAGTACAACGTGCCTCTGCCGCTTGGGTGCATCGTCGCGGATCGCACGCTGCCGGTGGAGCACCGAAAAGCGGTCACTTCGGCTATTCGTCGTTCTATCGAATACGCACACGCGCACCGAGAGGAAACCCTTCCAACTATGAGGCGTTACGCTCAAGAGCTCGGAGATGAGGTTATTTGGAAGCATGTTGAGCTCTACGTGAATGAATGGAGCCTCGATTTGGGCAGCAAGGGTAGGGAAGCGTTCGCAATCTTTGAAAGGGTGGCGCTCAGTTCTCTTTAGCTCGTTGTTGGTGCCATGGACCTACGCCCCTGCCCTAAGCAGGATGGTGATATGGCTTGCCAAAAAATTGTTGCTGTATCACAGATAGAGAGGCTACGGTTCTCTGCTCTCCTCGTCCGTTTCGCTGGGAAGCTTTTTTAGACCGTTTTAAGAGGCATAAACCTATAATCAAAAGGGGACATTTATGAGCATTACCACCGTAAAAGTTTTTATGAGTCTCGCACTTCTTTGTGTCGCAGCGACCTCCTTACATTGTGTCGCCCAAGGAAAGGATCCTGAGGCTGTCGCTCGCCAGGCGCAGATCGACGCGGACCTCGCCAAATCTAAGATCGAACGGCTTGAGGAGGATCAGATATCGGCAGGCGTGGTTCAGGATGAGGCGACCGTCGAGACTAACGCTCGCAATCGAGAGATTGAGTCAGCTGAAGAGGAGGAGGCGCAAGCTGAGCGTCGACGTATAGAGGCTGAACGCGCCGAAAAATAGCTCCCCGTAGTGTAGGCGAGTCGCGTATCGACAGAAAAACACGGCAGGGTCCGCGAGGTAAAAACTCGCCGACCCTGCCGTTGTTTTTGTGCGTGGCTCTTGAGCTACGCGCGAATCGTTATGTGGGAACCGGGGCGTGGTTTTCTGTAGGTGTGCCACGCGGATCCGCCGCGCTGGAAGATCTCCCAATACTTTCGAGTGTGTCCACTGGATCCCGGGGAGAAGGCGATGTCGCCTTCTTGGACGTTGAAGCTGCCCGATGCGACGGTTGCTGACATCTGTACATCGTTGATTGTGATAGTTACTCGCTGACCCGGCTCTAGTCCGTCCAACTCGGAGTCTCCCTCACGGATCGTCGTCTTAAGATTTCCGAACGAGTCTATGTAGCCGATCGCTGAGCGAGGCGGCGGCGCGATGACGGCGTGTGGATCGAGACGCTCAATTAAGAACTCCTTCTCTCCGCGAGCGGCTTGACCAACAAGCTGAGGAAAGTTGTCGCGAGAGCGGAACTGGGAGCCGGCGACGTCCACCTTGATCTTCCAGAGCTCCTTAAGCTCATCCCGCACGAACGAGAGTGAATAGCCTGAGTTAACCGCCATCACGCCGACACCACTGTTGAGGATTCCATAGAGAAAGCCCTCTCCCTCGTTATTGGTGCGGGCCTCTCGGCGGTCCTTTCTGGGAGCACAGTTGGCGTATATAAGGGTCTCTTTTGGCCGGAGCTTTTCGGATTGGTTGCCGAGTTGGGCTACGACGAAGCCGGTCGAGACGGTGTCAAAGCTCGCTACTGAGGTGATATGCCAGTGATAATCGGCTGGTATCTGGGCAGCCATGGCGGAGACAACTTCAGCGCAGGCGAGGTCTCCGGGAGCGTAGTCCATAACGAGATGAATCAGCTTTTGCATTGTAACTACCTGTATCTATACTAAAAAACGGGTAAATGGTGCTTTTTGGGCATAGCTTTCCGAAGCTCTCCGCCAAAAGCGTCCAAGGCAACCCCTCTAAGGTACCAAAACCTTGAACCTTAGTCGCATCCTGCGTCATATTTTATGACCGGGGGAAAAATTGGGGGATAGTTGGCAGTTAGCCCCGGAAAATGGTATACCCCACCGCTAACTTATCGCACCCGCATCGGTCTTAGTGCTGCTGACGGTCGGTGTTTCTCGCAAAGGGAAGCAACGATTGTTTGCGGTCAATCGGGCGGGGAGGTCAAACTAAGACACTAGAGGCAAAAATGAGTACAACACAAAACACTGCTACTGCTACCCAGTCTACGATTGAGGCTAGCGTTCCTGTAACCATCCGCTCCCTAATGGACGCTGGCGCCCACTACGGTCACCAAACCCAACGTTGGAATCCAAAAATGCTCCCGTACATTTACGGAGCACGCAATGGTGTTCACATCATCAATCTCGATATCACTCTCAAGAAGTGGGAGATCGCCCGCAAGTACATCGTTGATCGCGTAGCTCTCGGTGGAAACGTTCTCTTCGTTGGAACAAAGCTGCAAGCAAAAGACATTATCAAGGAAGAGGCTTCACGTTGTGGAGCGTTCTACGTCGCTTCTCGCTGGTTGGGTGGTTGCTTGAGCAACTTCCAAACGATGAAGAACTCAATCGAGCGCATGCGCAAGCTTGAGAACCTTCTTGCTGAGGCAAATATGGAGAACTCAAAGGTTCGCCTTCACAAGAAGGAGCGCCTTGATATCAGCCGTCAGGTTGAGAAGCTTGAGGCTAACCTCGGCGGTATCCGTAACATGAAGAAGACTCCAGACGTCATCTTCATCGTAGACGTTGTTAAGGAGCAGATCGCGATTGCTGAGGCTAACCGCCTTCACATCCCGGTTGTGGCTCTCGTAGATACCAACGCTGACCCAGCAGATGTCGCATTCCCAATCCCATCAAACGACGATGCCGCTCGCGCATTGAAGCTCTTCATCTCGGCAGCCGCTGACGCGGTGCTCGAGGGGCGAGCTATCTATCAGTCGCGCGTTCCAGGCGAGCCTCAGGGTGGTGCTGAGGGTGGAAAGCGCGGTGACGCCGGACGTGGACACGTTTCAGGCGTAACTGAGGGTGGAGCTGCAGTAGCATAACCAACCGTTCTAATGAGCGCGCACGAAGGGCTGTAAAAAGTCCCGTGCGCGTTCCTGCATGCATTAAGAGTTTTTGAAACTATAGAGGAGAAGCTATGTCACAGATTACCAGTGAGATGATCAAGAAGTTGCGCGAGATGACCGGCGCCGGAATGATGGATTGCAAAGGCGCTTTGAACGAGGCCGAAGGCTCGATCGATAAGGCGATTGAGGTTCTTCGAAAGAAGGGCTTGAAGGATATCGAGAAGCGCTCTGCAAAGACCGCCGCAGAGGGAACGCTTGGTGTATACATTCACCCAG
>CAIXKI010000221.1 GCA_903920005.1 uncultured delta proteobacterium | reverse complement strand
GTCCGGGATACCCCAACCAGCCTCGCCGCCCGACGCTCGGAGAGTCCCTTGTTCCTCACAAGGAACTCTACCGCTCGTCTCCGTTCATCGGGCGCTGTCGTATTTTCCGAGGAGTGCCTTAAGCGCATCAAGATCCAGCTCCTTGTCAATGCTTTCGTAGGTCTTCGGTACATGACACGAAAGCGCCGCCAAAAACTCGAGAGCGTCTAACTCGTGAGCAGCTCCGTCGTTAGTGGTGTAGGTGACGATGTCATCTTGTATTGAGAGTTTTTCAAGGGACAACGGAGCACGCTCAATATAGCGGGCGACAAACTGCTACCGCTCTAGCCTCGTACCACTCGTTGGTACGTCGTATTGCTCTCCTGCGGCGACAAGCCGGCAGCCTCAATCAGGTGCCGAATATCCTCGATCGTCATAGCGTCGGGCGATTGGGAGCCAGCCATGTGCAAGACCTTTACTATTTGATCTGAATACTCTCCACAGCCGTGCGCAAGGACTGTTCGTATTTCGGAAACTGCTCCTTGGTGGAATTGAAGTTGAAGACGAGCATTTGGCCCTTGTGTCCAGTGAAGAGCATAATGTTGTAGATGTCCGTATCAACCGCAGTGGTCGTCATCTCCAAGTAACCCCACTTCTGCCCCGCAAGCGTAATAGTCTTGTTCTCTTTCCATTGAAGACCAGGGATCATCCGAGAAAACATCTCGGTGAAGGCGCCCCTTGCTTCATCAATCTTTTCTTGGGGAATGTTATGTGGCTTGAGATCGTATGCGATTGTAGTCGCGGCAGATTCATTGCCAATGACATACTTTGGTGCCCTGGACGAAGGGTACTTAAGGTCGATGATCTCTTGCGAGACTGGCTTAAAACCCTCTGGCGCCTCAAAGCTTATCGCCCCCGCATCAAGTGTGATGACCTCCGCGGAGAGCGGCGCAGAAAAAAGCAACACTGCTGTAAGAGAGATAATATGTACGAGCGTCTTTTTCATAGTTTGTCCCATCGCTGACCTGGTCGGCAGAAATCGAAAAGCTCTTGAGCAATCACTCCTTAAAATACTGGGGCAGATGGATAGTTGCTATGTAGACCCCTAAAAGAATCCCTCTCCGCCCGTAAGTAATCGAAGTGATTGGAATGAGTAATTACTTTGAGAGGAGAGGGATTCTTTTAGGGGTCTACATAGCAACTAGCAATACTGCACTAATATAGGGATTGTCGTCGCTTCGTGAGGACCGCGACGTCATGCGTGACTAGAAGTAGGTCAACTTGGTTTGGGCATGGTCTTTGACCATGCCCACTAAGAATCAAGACACGCTTTGACATGAACCATAGGCGTGCTAGTTTTTTTCTAGAACGTGAAGCCACGCGAGGAAGGAAAAAATGGAGTTTCTATTTGAGGTCTTTTTGCAGTTCGTTCTTGCGCTGCTTGCGGTCCGGGAAGACGACAGCGGGTATTTCCCCAAGATTCCTCGAAAAGTTCGAGCTCTCGATGTCTATATTCCTATCGCCCTTATTCTAGGATGGCTAAGTAGCCTCGTAGCCCCCTCCCCTCTGCTGGTCACTTCGCTGAATCCGTGGCTGAGCCTGATAGTGGTTCCGTGCGTGGCGTCGGTTGCAATCGCCTGTCTATGCGGGTGGTTGGCTAAGCGACGCGGCTTCCAATCAGAGGCGACGGAATTGCGGCATTTCACCGTGAGCTTCGTCGTGGCGTTCATTTTCGCCGCCTCGCGGTATCTGTGTTTACGGCGGAGCGTAAGCTAACGCGATGAACCTGTGGCTCATGGGTTCAACATATCTGAAATCAGACTGGCGCATGCTTTTAAAGCATACAAACGGGGTAACTTTCACGCGCGGTCTCTGAGACGAGGGGTGTAGCTTGCTATTGATGGATGAGAAACTGGCTCCTCTTCTGATGTTGTCTCACGGGCGTAGCCCCGTCTCAGCTTTGAGCCCTCTCCCCTAGTCGCCTCTCTGGTACAGGGCAACACTTGCTCACACCCATTCATCAGCACAACAAGCCCAAATGATAAAGAAAAACGAGCCCGTACATAGTTGCCCTGCACTATTTTGCGGACCTTATCTTGGGACACCTCACACCCTTCACACTCAAACCTAGCGAACTCGCAAAAGCAGGTCAGATACTCGCCGAGATTGCTCCCCCACCCCGGAATGGCAACTGGTTCCCGCACCTCCACATTCAACAGATAGCTCGACGCAGCGTCGCGCAGCACGAGAAGGACAACTATGAAAGCCTTGACGGGTATGGGCATCCGCGCGACCTAGAGGTTCTGCGAGAAACATACCCCGATCCAACGTGGCTAGTGCGCAAATAGTTCAAAGAGAATGACTCTTTGCGAGCCAAATCATTCACCTTCCGGTGAAGCTTACGTTCCGTGGGGTTCAGGCGGCCCAGCCCACATTTCCCGATACCACGGAAAACCAAGTGAGCCCTCGCCGATCTTCATACTCAGCTGCTTGTTCTGGGAGAGCGCTCTATAAAGTCCGTAGTCAATCTGCAACCACCCCGGAATAGCGAGCGGATAGGAGGTCGTCGGAGTTAGCGCAGAGATGCGGACGTGCCAGGTGTGGTATTTGTGCTTTCTCCCTCTATGCGAGACTTCCTGAAGGTCATCCACGCGGTAAGATAATAGGGGACGCTACCCTTTTCCCCCATCCGGCGGTCGCATGACCGGACTGGTGTTCTTGGGCAAAAAGGGTAGCGTCCCCTTTTCTCCCTGGGGCTACCGCGTCGACCCCTACCCCGACTACTACGTCGACATCTACTCCGACGGAGTTTTACTTGTCATGCTAGCCGCGGGACTTAGCTGTATTGTGGCGGTCATGTTGAGACGGCACAGGCTCGCCTTGTTTTTGCTGGGCCTTGCGGCGGGAGCGTTTGTGAATCGCAGTTTTGTCGAAGTTTTTTATAATGACGTAAATGTTCATTAGGCGATACGAGGGGCTTATTACTTCTCTCAGAGGGGGCACTCAAAGAAGCCAGGAGGTCCTTGGTGGAACCGTGCCCACAGCTAGAGCTGCGCTTCAAAACCTCAAGAAGCTGGGTATCGTAAAAGACCTCAGCGGGAAGGGCAAAGAGCGCCTCTACGTTTATACAGAACTAATCACGCTGCTTGAGCAGGGGGCTAGGTAAAGAGGACATGTGTCGAAATGTAGGTCAGTCACTGAGGTATCCCCACAAATTCCGGAATAATTGTGAGTTAATCCGGAGTCCCGACAAGCACTCACCGCACTCGTTGCAAACGCCGTGGAGTATGTCCATCCTGCGGGGCAAAGAGAGCGGTCAAATTCGCCCCCACACCCTCGTACACCCTACTTTATCAAGACCGCCCGAACTCTTCAGAGCCGCAACGGAAATCGGAAATGGTTTCAGCCGTCCTGCAATATCAACTACTTCAGCTGCTTTTGAAAAGTAGGCTGTACCCACGGCCATTAAGTTAAGGACTAATTCGCCCACAAGTCTATTTCGTTCCTCCGCCATCAAGCTGAAATTAAGCATGATTAGAGTGCGGCTATGGTGC
>CAIXKI010000220.1 GCA_903920005.1 uncultured delta proteobacterium | reverse complement strand
GTCCGGGCTAAGATATTCGCACAGACTTAACGCCGCGACACTCAGGTCCTCTAACTTATCGGTGAAGAGAGGCGCTCGAAGAAGCCCACTTATTCGACATAAATGCCTCAGGGGAGCAGAGAGCTCTAGCGCCTTGGTCCCTCGGAAAAGCTCAGCGTCTATCTTCGCCAGGAATCGACCAACGCTCAGTACAAGTCGTTCACGACTATCAGAGCAAAGCGGCCGCTCCTTATCCCCTACAAACAGGAGCTCGTTCATGAGCTCAAGAACCGGTTCTAACTGCCGCGTGTGCTCGCCCTCCCAGTTATCCACGCAAGTCAGTCGCGCAAGTTCGCGGGTGGCAAACCGCACCCATCGCTCACGCTGAGAACGCTCCATATCGCGGGTCGTCTCTTGAGTAATAATCGAGGCCGCCAATTCTAATAGACCTGTCCGCACTTCTGACGGTTCTAACGAAGTTCTTGGAGCACTCCGAAGATTGTGGACAAGCAGCTCCTCGAGCGTGTCGAAGATCTCACTTCGATCTTTTTGGCCAGCGCGGCCTTTTTTGAGCATCGATCGTAGCAGATCGTCACGCCGTACGGATGGCGCATCTAATCCCATGGCAACCTGCATGAGCAACTTTCCTAGAGGCGTGTCAATTCGTGTAAGGATGCCTTGAGTGTCGGGGGGGCGCGTAGGATGCCGAGCGGCATCTAGTTCTTTACGGTCTCTGCTAAGGCCGGCGTCATCTGGTGTTACCATGGCGAGGATTCTTACTGCAAAAATGTCAGTGTACACACGGCCCCTGGCTACTCAAGCTTTCCCACCACCACGCGTCGTTTCTGTCTCGCACCTTAAAAAAAGCTGCCCACTGGCGCAAAAATGCGACGACGGACGCAGTGCGTTTCTGGTGGTTTCTGTCCGAATTTGCGGAATGTATGACGAGAATTAACCGGAAGGTGGCATACGCCAATTCGAACCAGCCTGCGGGGTGAAGCGAGCTATGGCGAGCGAGAGGGGCAGCAGCCCCTGGGCCAAAGCGCCGAGCGGAAATGGTAGACGGTTATGGTGCCATCATAGAACCAGCATCCCGTCACCATAGCTCAAGAAGCGGTAATGGTTCGCGAGGGCGTGTGAGTAGACCTTGTGCAATACGTCTTTACCGAGCAACGCCTCTACAAGAAGCAGGTGCGTCGTTCCAGGCTGATGAAAATTGGTTACGACTATATCCGCAACATTGAACCGGTATCCTGGTTGTATAAAGAGCGCTGTCGATCCCTCGGTCGCATTGACGGAGCTCTCTAGAGCTCGCACAGCGGTTGTACCAACGGCCACGATCCGTCCGCCTCCCGCCCGGGTAGATGCAATCTCCTCAAGCGCTCCCGCCGCGATTCGAAATTCCTCCCGTCCTGGTGGGGTGATGACGCCGTCGTCGACAACGGGCAAGAAGCTTGCGGTGCCCACATGAAGGGTAACGGTCGAAATATCGACCCGTGGTTCTCTCTTAAGGGTGTCTATAAGCTCTGGAGTAAAGTGTAGCGACGCCGTTGGAGCCGCGACGGAACCTGCATATTTCGCGAAGATGCTCTGATAGTCCCTCTCATCTTGCTCGTCCCCGTGTCCGCCACGAATGTAGGGGGGGATGGGCATCGTTCCGTGCTGAGCTATCGCCATGGAGATATGCGTGTTCTCAGTTGTAGAGAACTCGACGATGACACGCTCTAATGGGCCGTCTGTCGGGACGACCTCGGCTGTGAGGGTATCGCTAAATCGAACGCGCCCAACGGCCCGAACCTTTTTAAGGGGTCGGCCGATACACGACCATCTCGATTCCGTAATCTTTTCTATCAAGAGCAGTTCAACGTGCGCGCCGCCCACCGAATCTAGCCTCCCGAAGAGGCGAGCGGGAACCACCTTCGTATCGTTGAACACGAGCCTATCTCCGGGCCGGAGGAATTGGCCGATATCCGCGAAGGTATGATCGCTTATAGAGCCTGAGATTCGGTCCACCACCAACATCTTGGCGTGGTCCGGTGGATGACACGGACGTTGAGCGATCCGCTCCTTCGGTAGATCGTATGAGTATGGGCAGACGAAAGACTCTCCCATGGTTAGCTCTTTGGCTTGAAGAACCCCTCTAGAAGGTTGATCGGCATCGGGAAGAGCACCGTCGAACTATTCTCACTGGAGATCTGCTTTAGGGTTTCTAAATAACGAAGCTGCACTGAGATCGGCTCCTTCGACATAACCTGCGCCGCCGCAGTGAGCTTTTCAGAGGCTTGAAACTCTCCCTCCGCTTGAATGATCTTGGCGCGTCGTTCACGCTCCGCCTCAGCTTGACGAGCCATAGCTCGCTGCATCTCCTGCGGGAGGTCGATATCTTTCACCTCAACGGAAGTTACCTTGATTCCCCAAGGGTCTGTGTGTTGGTCGATGATCTCCTGTATCTTGTGATTAATCTGATCACGCTCAGCAAGGAGATCGTCAAGTTCGACCTGCCCAATAACGCTTCTAAGGGTAGTTTGCGAAATCTGACTCGTTGCGTAGAGATAATTTTCGACGTTCAAGCAGGCCCGAGCAGGATCGACAACGCGAAAATACAGCACTGCGTTCACCTTAATGGAGACGTTGTCGCGAGTGATAATATCCTGGGGAGGAATGTCCATTGTGATAACGCGTTGGTCGACCCGGGTAAGTTCATCAACGAACGGAATGATGAAGCGTAACCCCGGTTCTTTTAGTCCCTTAAAAACCCCGAACCGTAGAATAAGCCCCTTCTCATATGCCCGAATTTTGAAGGCGCTGAAAAAGAAAACGCCTATTGCCGCTAGAACCAGGAGAAATATAGAACCCATATGTCGCTTCCCTTGTGTTACGAACCAGCTTCGTTCTTTGCCTCAGGGGTCGATACGCGCTCGACCTCTAAAACAAGCCCCTCACGAAGTCCAAGTACCTTAACACAATCGCCCTTTTGTACGATCCCCTTTAGAGTTGTGGCCTTCCAAATCTCGCCCTGAACTAAAATCGTCCCCTGACGGGCAAAGGTCTCTTCAGCGCGGCCTAGTAGGCCTATGGGGTTGAGAACGCCGGTGAATTTCGCGTTCCAAGGAGTTGCACGTCGCCGTGCGAGGATGAATGTGACAGCCAGTAGCAAGAAGAGAAAAACGAATTTCACAAATAGTACCTCCCGTAAGCGCGTCAACTCGGGCAAGGCGCGGGTGGAGGGCCGGTAGGCCTACAGAACCAGCGATATCTCCTAAGAGAGCCCCTGAAGACTCCGCCAAAGGGCCTTTTTCAGCGCAGTATCGACGAGCAATTCTCCAAGCGCGTTCGTTACAATTACTTCCCCTTGAGCGTTCTTGGGTGAATCTACGGCGCCGAACACTATCGTCACGGCCGCGGGCAGATGTCCAAATGCGAAAGCTTCACTGGGGGTCGCTACAAACTCCGTCGCGTATTCATCCTCCGTCAGCTTCAGCCCCTTCGTCGCGATCGCGTCGAGCAGAGCAAGCTCCTCCGAAGAGATCTCGGATCGGTCTCCCACGACAACCAAACGAGCTCGCACCCGTGGCACCGTTCGGACTTCGACCTCTGGTTGACTCATCTCTGATGCAACGATGCTTGCTGTTGGTATTCCGGCGGGGTAAAGCGAGCCTATCTTATCCAGAAGCTGCGCGAGTTGTGTTTGATTTTCAATGTTCACGATTGACTCCGAGTGTTTGTAGCAACCGTATCAAAGATTCGCTTCGCGATAAGGGACTTTCTCGCCGTATCGATCTCTTCGGCGTTGCCACCTTTTGAGACGATAAGCACTTTGTTCGTATCCTTATCAAAGGAGTCCTGCGCGAGGTTGCCTACGAGCAGATCAGCGTTCTTCGCCTCAAGCTTTCTTTTCGCTTCCGACAGGAGCTTTTCAGTATCTCCGGTCTCGACCGCAAAACCAACCAGAAACGGTCTCTCATGAGTGCCCTTAATCTCTCCGACCTCTTTGAGGATGTCAGGGTTAGAAACAAGCTGAATATTTAAGGGTGCGTTTGATTTCTTAATCTTCTGGTCGCTCTCGATCTCTGGTCGATAATCGGCGACAGCCGCGGCCATGATCATGATATCGGGCGCATGGTGTGCTGGGTCTCTGCCAAGCGTAGTAAGCACAGCGCTTCGCATCTCATCCGCGGAAGTTATAGAGATAGTACGAATCAATGAAGGAAGTTTCGGCGATCCACTAAGGGGCCCATGAACCAGGGTCACCTCAGCACCGCGATGAAACGCCTCAACCGCTAACGAGAGGCCCATCTTTCCTGAGGAGCGATTCGAGATAAAGCGAACTGGGTCAATCGCCTCTCGAGTTGGGCCCGTTGAGATCACAACTCTCTTTCCTCGAAGATCCTGAGGAGTCACCGCTCGACGCACGTGGTGATATATCTCAGCGGGTTGAGCAAGGCGACCCCTCCCCTTCCAGCCGCAAGCAAGGTCGCCGCTCTCAGGGGTAACGAACATAACACCACGCGCTTGAAGGTTATGGATATTCTCCTGAGTTTGAGAGTGCTCAAACATATTCACGTTCATCGCTGGGGCGATAACTATCGGCGCCTTTGTGGCCAACAGCACGGCCAGGAGTGGGCTGTCTGAGAACCCGTATGCAGCCTTCGCTATCGTATCGGCGGTCGCTGGGGCAACAAGCACGACGTCGGCCCAGTCAGCAAGAGCGATGTGACCTATTGCGCCTGGTTGCGTCTCCTCCCAAAAGCTCCGAGCTACCGGTTGTCCAGTAAGCGACTCAAAGGTGAGCGGCGAGATAAATTGCTCCGCGGATTCGCTCATGACGACGCGAACAACACAGCCGCGCTTCATCATGTACCGCGCGAGCTCAGCTGCCTTGTACGCCGCAATCGAACCTGTAACGCCGAGAACGACGCGAGTCTTCTTTGCTCGTTTCATTACGAGGCCCTCTTTCCAACAAAGGGGTTTGAGATCTGCTCTTCCGCGATAGTGGTATCTTCTCCGTGTCCGCACAGAACTCGAGTGTTACCTGGTAGAGTGAAAATCTTCGTGTGAATACTCTGCACGAGCGTTTTCATCTCTCCGCCCGGAAGATCTGTCCGACCGATCGAACCCTTAAATAGGACATCACCACTGGCAAGAATACTATCTTGAGGGAAATAAAAGCTCACATGACCCGGAGAGTGTCCCGGGGTAAAAAGCACCTGGGCCTTGCAATTGCCGACGCATACTTCCTCGCCGCCAACGACCTCAATAGAAGGTTCTGGACAATTCGGCCAGTCAGAAGGATTCATGCCGTACATCTGGGCGATTGACCCCACGTTATTTCTGAGCATCTTCTCCGCAGGATGGCCTACGAGAGCTACCGTACGCTTCTTCATGAGAGGTGCTACACCCGCGCAGTGGTCAAGGTGCGAATGGGTGAGCCAGATCTGCTTCGGCGTAACGCCAAGCTTGTCGATGCGGGCGAGGATCTTGTCGGCCTCCCCACCAGGATCCACGATCACGCACTCCTTCGTTTCGGAGCACCAAAGGATCCTACAGTTTTGGCCAAACTCGGTTACTGGAATCGTTTCTACGTGCAACATACTGCCTTCACCCGCGACGCTTGCGCTTCGTCTGCTTCGTGGCCGCCGGTTTCTGAACCGCTGGCGCTACCACTTCTCGATTAATTGGGCTGTCAGGAAGAAGGAATCGTATAAGAGCATTCCCTATTCCTTTAGCCACCACGCTCCGGAACTGAGACGAAGCCAACTTCGCCCCATCATTCGGACTATCGACGAAGTATACCTCAAGTAAGGAACATGGCATATGCGCCCCAACTAGCACAAAAAACGGGGCTTTTTTGACGCCAAAGCTCCGACTGTCCCCATACATGGGCTTCGCGGCATGAGAAACGCCAGCCTCTAGGGCATGCGCTAATTCGATAGAACCCTCAAGTTTTCCGCTCTGAATCAGGTCGCTCAGAATAAACGAGAGATCGTCCAGCACGGCTCCTTCTGGCAAACCGTTCTCTCTCTCAGCCAGCTTTCTGCTCGCTTCATCGTCCGCCGTGTCTAGGTAGTATGCCTCAAGGCCGTGCAGAGTATGACTGGGCGAAGCGTTGAGATGGATACTCACAAACGCGTCCGCGTTTCGCTTGTTAGCGAAGTTTGTGCGACGAGCGAGGGGAACGAATGAGTCGTCCTCCCGCGTTAAGGAGACCGTTACCGGATAGTTGGCCTCGAGATACACTTTCACCTGCTTCGCCAGGTCGAGCGTCACCTCCTTCTCCAAAAGCCCGTTGTATCCTTTAGCTCCCCCGTCGTATCCACCGTGACCAGGATCGAGAACGATACTCTTCTTTGGAGAGCTGGTTACGCCTTTGTTCGGCCGAACGATTCGCGGGGTCTCCAGGTCCATGGAGGAGACAAACGTAGCGTCCGTGCCGTTCGCCATTGATTGAATTCGCGCCTTGGCGATAGACCCGTACAATAGATTGACCGCGAGCGCTCGCTCATAAAACTGCCTCGCGACTCCCGGTGGACTATTCAACGCTCGGGCTACATCACCTCTCAGAACGAGCGCCCAACCGAATTCAGGCGATTTAGGGCCCAACCCTTGCGCTAGCGTAAAATCCAGGATCGTCTGCGCCCGCTGCGCGTATCCGGGGCTGCGATTAGCTCGCCAAACTCGCATATTCGTATCTGCCGCGAAGATTAGGTCCCCAACAGAGAGCGCGCCCCGCTTATGCAGAAACTCGTCGTTCATCTTTGTGGCGAGAGCGACCCACGAGTGGGAGTGAACGGGAAGATTGCCCGATGGATCGATGTTTCGAAGACGGGTGTATTCAGATCGCAGAGCCGTGTCGCCGAGGAAACCCTCCGCGTGGGCGCAGCAAGCCGACGCGATAAGAATCGCGATAAAAATGATCACATAACGTGGATTGCGGAACCGTCTCATCGCTGTTGCCCCAGCTTATCGAGAGAGCTTGAACCTCGCAACGAATGTTTGAGTTTAACCCTTCACTCTCTGACCATCTTGCCCAGCGACGCCCGGACTCGATAGAAAAGATCCTACCGGGCAGAGACCGGAACCTTGGTCTTAGCCTTGAGCTCATACAACATCGCCAAGGCCTCGCGGGGCGAGAGGGCGTCGACATCGATTCCAGATACCGCTTGCTTCAAGGCGTCGGCCACCGGGTCACGTTCAACGATCGTTTGTCCGAAGAGGCTCTGCTGTCGCGAAGGCTCTTTTCGAGGCACGGATCCTCTCGGAGGTGGCGAGAACGTTGAGGTCTTATCCTTGGACAGTCCCCCTAGAATCTCGGAGGCACGTTCTATTACGAACGACGGGAGCCCCGAAAGCTTCGCGACCTCTATGCCGTAGGACCGCGGCGCTGGTCCACGCTGAATCTCATGCGTAAACACGACCCGGTCCCCATCTTCAACAGAGCCCACCGAGAGGTTTTTTATGCGTTCTGTCACGTTTTCCAACGCGGTTATCTCATGATAGTGCGTCGCGAAAAGGGTTCGACAACCAACCTCGAGCGCAAGGTGCTCCAAGATCGATTGGGCTAGCGATAGACCGTCGCTTGTGGCCGTTCCCCGACCGAGCTCATCAACAAGTACCAACGAGCGTGGGGACGCATGGGCCAAGATGTTTGACGCTTCACGCATCTCAACCATGAACGTTGATTCCCCCTCGTGGAGGTCATCAGAGGCTCCCAGTCGCGCGAAGATTCGATCGACGAGACCCACCACACACCGCTCAGCCGGCACCCACGAACCGATCTGCGCGAGGATGACGATTAAAGCTGTTTGGCGAAGGTACGTTGATTTACCACCCATGTTGGGGCCGGTTACGATGAAACATCGCTCAGCATCCTCAGTGCACGTAAGCGAATTGGGTATGAACGCTCCCTCAAGAAGGCTTGAGATAATCGGATGGGAACCGCGCTCAATCTCAAGGGCCGTAGAATCAAGAATCTGAGGTCGAACCCATGCGCGGTTGCCGGCGACTGAGGCGAGTGCCGCCAACGTATCGAGTGAGGCCATCGCGGCGGCAATTTGTCGTAGATCCGAAACGCTCGGAACCAGAGAATCGCGAAGTGTCGTGAAGAGCTCCTGCTCTCGTCGGACCTGCCGATCGACCGCCGTCACGACCGCGTCTTCGTGCTTTTTAAGTTCAGGGGTTGTAAATCGATCCGCGTTCGCCGTGCTCTGTCTGCGAATATAATGGGACGGAGCCCTGGAGCTTTGGCTCGTTGGAATTTCAAGAAAGTACCCGATTATATTGTTGGACTTCACCTTAAGGTTCGAGATCCCTGTGGTGTTCTTTTCAGAGGCTTCAAAGGCTGCGCGCCATTCATCCGCCTGCGAACGGGTCTGACGGATCTCGTCAAGCGCGGCATCGAAACCAGCTCGCATTATGCCGCCTTCGTTTATTACGTGGGGCGGGGAGTCCACGAGCGCGTTACGAAGTTTTGCTACAACGTCCTCGTCGATCGTAAGGTGCTCACGAATACCAGCGAGAACCGTTGACGAACTTTCGCGTAAAACCTCTACCAACGCGGGAAGTCGCTCAAGGGTGTCTCGCACAGCGCCAAGATCTTTGGGGCTCGCCACTTTCAGTTCGATACGAGCGGCAAGTCGCTCTAAATCAGAGAGACCTTGAAGGGTCGAATGGACCTTCGAATGATTCCACAGCAGGTCGCTCACCGCGTCTTGGCGGCCGAGAATCTCCTCGCGTCGATCAAGTGGTGATAAGATCCAGTTTCGAAGTAAGCGCGCTCCAAGCGGCGTGGCGGTCACGTTGAGAAACCCAAAGAGCGTACCAACCGTCGAACTGTCTTTCGTATTGCTGACGAGCTCCAAATTTTTTCTCGTTGCGGCGTCGATAATAACACGCCCCGCCGTTCTAAACGGCGTGACCTCTCGAACGGGCACCGCGTTGCCAAGAGAGACCTCGTCTAGGTATGCGAGTAGTAATCGGGTCGCGCGTTTCGCCACCGGTGAGAGCGCGTAAAACTCCGGTCGGGCCGCATCGGCAAGGCCTGCGATCGCCTCATTCGGAGAGTTCGACTCACCGCGAAATTTAAGCGCGTTAGATCCGATAACATTTTCAATGCCCCGAACCCACGAAGAACGACGATCGACCTTATCCCCGAACGACGACCGCGGAAGGACGACCTCGCGGGCGTTGATGTTCGCCAACTCCTTCGCTATCGATGCGATCTCTAGCGCGTCTTTAAGTCGAACGACCCCTGTTTGCGGATCGGTGCACGCGATTGCGCCACTTCGCCCATCGGGATCAAGGGCTACCGCAGCGAGCACGCTTTCAGAGGAGTCTGAAGATATGCTCGTAAAGAGCCTCATCGCCGGGGTGATAAATCGCTCAAGCGAGCGGTCAACTCCTTGCCCCGAACCTCCTTGGGTAACAACCGCAATCGAATACCCCAGGGGCAGGAGACGATCGATATATCCGTCGAGAGCCGAGAGAGGGGCACCGCACATGGGAATCGGATTCGGAGCGTTTTTGTCGCGGGAGGTCAGGGTGAGGTTAAGGGTTTTGGCGACAGTTACAGCATCGTCAAAGAAGAGTTCGTAGAAGTCTCCCACCTGAAAGAAGAGTAGGGCATCCGGGTAGCGCTCCTTAAAATCCAGGTAGCGTTGCATCATTGGCGAAAGATCTTCCTTCTTGTGCGGGTGTCCCATGGGGGGCATGAAACCATGCGGACGCGCAGGGGTAAATACTTTTCAAACGCTCTTTTGTCGAAAATCTGAGTAACCGTGGTGGCTTACCACCTCAGCTCGCCACAAAAAAAGTTACCCAAATGAGAGTAGATCGACCCGCCGCGGCATCAGATAAAAGAGGTAGGTGTAGTCTCCGGTCCCTGGCCGAAGGAGGTTTAGTGGTTGGTGTTGAGGTCTTAGAAGGTATTGAGCTGATACTTGTGGACGATGAGCCCGGCATTTTGAGGGCTCTGTCCCTGCTTCTGGGGAGCCTTAAGTGCAAGGTCTCTGCGCACCCCTCCCCCGTCGAGGCGCTAGCGTACCTGGCCACGGGGGCCCGGCCTGACGCCATCCTGAGCGACCTTCGGATGCCCGGAATGACCGGCATGGCCTTCCTACAACACCTGCGTGCCCACGGAGATACCACTCCGTTCGTGCTCATGTCAGGCCACGCTAACGCCGAGGACATCGTCCAGGCGAAAGACGCTGGCATCGCCAGCTTTTTAGGAAAGCCGTTTCCTCCTCAAGACCTGCTTAAGATTCTCGTGGAGCTATGTCCCCGGGTGCAGCAAGCCGCCAATGGACGGTAATCCACTCATCACAGCACACAGCGTCGTCAATAAGCCCAAGGTCTCTTAACGCTTTTTAGTGCGTGTGCGGCGAAGCAACGACGAGGGAGCGACTATCATTTGCCCCGAAGCTTCAGTACCTGCTCATAAGCGTCCTGAAGCTTCTGAAAAGCACGTATGTGAGCAGTGGCGTCGTCCAAGGACCTGGCCTTGGCCGCGTGCTTATCGGGGTGCAGCTTCACTGCCAGCTGCCGGTATGCCCTCTTTATGACCTCGTCTGAGTCGGAAGCGGAGCACCCGAGATACTCATAGCTCCAATGAAGGGGGGCTGGTTGCTCGGCGGGTTGTTTGGAATTCCGGCCGGACCTTGCGTCGGTCTTGTCTCTCTGCGCCGGTTTCGCCCGAGCCCCCCAACCTCGTCCGGTCGTCCCCCTCTTTTGCGGGGACACGAGCAGAAGATCCGCTATCGTGGTGAGCGCTCCCTCCGCAAGCGCGGAGAACTCCCGGTCGTTCTTAACGAAAAGGGATAAGGCCCTTACTAACCGCCGCCTCTCTGTGATGGTCGGGGACCCGCCGGAGAGGAAACTCCTTACCTTTCGCGCCAGATCTTCTCTCGTAACATGCTGGATAGATTGTTCCCGAGCGTCCGTTCTCCACTCAGCGAGGTGTTCGCCCAGAACCAACAAGCGCTCCCGTGTTGGCTTTCCATCGATCCAGGCCACATAACTAAAGCAGACAGCAACCGCCTCGGCGGCAAGTCGGTTTCGGAAGAGTTTTCGCGCGTCAGCCCGACCTGCTTTGATACGCGCACGTTGCTGTTGGGTTAGTTTTTTAAAAGCCACGGTTTATCCTCACCGGATACCTTAACGCTCCAATATGAATCGGAAAAGTAGGATGTTTGGTGCGTGTAGCGGAATACTCATCCTATCTCAAGAGTCACTGCGGTCACATGGATACAAACCATGAGCAACCCCGTATGCGTATCCCGCTCGGCCCAGCCCGAGACTTACTCCGAAAAGTTGTCTAAGATACATAACGTAGGAGAGGATCTCGGATGAAGCGCAGCATCACTATTTTGAGCGTTGTTATCACTGCGACAGCTGCTTCTATAGCGCGCGCAGATGTTCCACTGTTTGAGGTGACCCCCGAGATCGCGAAGTTCGTAAACGGCGTCGTTAACGAATCGATTAACGCGAACACCCTCTTTGCCTCGCAGGAAGCTATCTCGACAGGTCGTTACACTCAACGACAGAGCAACCAACCAGACAAGGAATACACCACCATTCGCTTCCCGGGTGAGATGGCCCTCGGCAATCCCTCGGATCCAGTGCGTCCGGTATTGATCGGAAACGGCGCGCTTCTCCGGAATACGGCGGGATATGATTCACCTGAACGTGTCGGAGAGAGCGATTTTACTGTTACCTCGCTGTTCACTCTCTCGAGCGGTGTTGGGGCCCTCATCAAGCTCACTGATTCACTCACGGTCGCGCCCCTTGTTTCGCTCAGCTACAGCCACGTTAAAAATAGATACGACTTCAACAACGCGTACAGTCAGAATTATTTATCGCAAGTCGATGAAGACCTCTTTAATTGGGACATGGATCTCTTCACATACACACCGGCACTAAAGGTATATTACTCTCGGGATGTCGGTATCGGAATCGTGAATTACCATATCGGATACACCTATCTTCTCAATGACTCGTTCAGCGATAACAGTGGCGTTGTTGATATCAATTCAAGCACGGGCCTTCTGACCGATAGAATCGATATCCTGACGCCACTCGGGGTGGGTATCGAAGGGTCCCCCCTCTTCATTCGGCCGATGTTCCAGTGGAACAATATCAGCGGCAGCGCCGTTAAGGGGCTCGGTTTGCGCGATCTCTTTGAGATGGGAGCTGATCTCGTCGTGAAAATGCTCGACGATAGCTCCCTCTTCTCTACAATCACGGTCGGCGGGAGCTATGTCACGGGAAAAAGCTTTGAGGGCTACCATATCGGACTCGGCGTGACCTTCTAGCGTGGCTAAGAGCCCTCTCGCCGCGGACCGCTTTTCCTGACTTTAATCGGCCCAAAGGGGCGCGCCCGCTTATTTGCTGAAGACGAGATAGATCAAAGCATTTTCGAGTACGTTCGCCCCCTACGACGGGGCTGTTAGGATTCGACGCCACGATTTATAGTTACCAGCGGAATCGAAGTAGATAGGATCTCCTTTGCAGCGCCCTTAGCCGTCTGCTTTTCAGATACGCTAGTGGGGCGGACAGGCCGAGTATGACTTTCCAAAGTGACGTTGTGAGATGACAGACCCTAAGCAAGCCTTACGTGACGCGTTGAGCGCGATAGGACAACAATTCGCCGCCGAGGTTACATCCCAGCCGCTCGAACCTGGACGCGACTACCTCCCTCCAAGCGGCAAGGTTGTTGGTGTCGAGGAGTTTACCGCCCTACTCCAGGCTAGCGCAGATATGTGGCTCACGGCGGGGCACTACGCAGATACCTTCGAAAAAGAGTTTCCCAAGTTTTGGGGCTTAAAGCGCAGTTTACTCGTGAATTCCGGCTCAAGCGCGAACCTGGTTGCCCTCTCGGCCCTGACCAGCCCAAAACTTGGATCTCGGGCTCTCAAGCCAGGGGATGAATTTATCACCCCCGCATGTGGGTTTCCGACGACCGTGGCGCCTGCTATTCAGTTCGGACTTAAACCGATCTTTATCGATGTCGATGCCGAGACTCATAACCCCTCTGCCGAGGCGATCGAAGCGGCGATTACCCCGCGAACGAGACTGGTCATGGCAGCACACGCGCTTGGAAATCCATTCCGGGCCGATGAGGTCGCGCGTATCTGCGCAGAACGAGATATCTGGCTAATCGAGGATTGTTGCGATGCGCTTGGTGCCACTATCAATGGTACTCATGTCGGAAACTTCGGCTCGTTTGCTACCTGCTCTTTCTATCCAGCCCACCATATGACGATGGGTGAAGGTGGTGCGGTTCTGACTAATACCGATCAGCTGCACCGAGCTGCTCTTAGTATACGGGACTGGGGGCGAGACTGCTGGTGCGCACCCGGCGTTTCAAACAGCTGCAATAAACGTTTCTGCTGGAAGCTGGGAGAGCTTCCAGAGGGGTACGATCATAAATATATCTACTCGCACCTTGGCTACAATTTAAAAGCGACCGATTTTCAAGCAGCCCTGGGGTTAGAGCAGCTCAAAAAACTCCCCTCGTTTATCGAGAAACGACGGGCGAATCATAGAAACCTCGCCGCGAAGCTCACGGAGCGAAATCTGGACGCGGAGTTTATACTTCCAAAAGAGACCCCTCAGACGGAGGCGTCGTGGTTCGGATTTTTCCTTCTCTATCGTGATGGCAGCAACCAGCGAAGACACCGCACGATAGAGTTCCTTGAGTCTCGCAAGGTCGGCACGCGACTACTCTTCGGCGGAAACCTTACGAAACAACCTGCCTTTAAAGGTCGTGAATTTTCGGTGAGCGGCTCCCTTACTCATACCGATACCATCATGAATAACGGCTTCTGGGTTGGCATATGGCCCGGTCTCGAGGACCGCCACCTTACCTATATCGCCGATACTCTCCTTGAGGCCTCGCGTCTTTAGTGCCTCCGAGGCGCTAACCACTAGATCTTCTCGCCGGTTCTATATCCGAGTGTTGCGTGCTTATGGATGCGCGCCACCTTCCCCGCCACCGACGAGAGATCTGAGACAAAAAAAAGGGACCCTGTTTCCAGGGCCCCTCTTCTTTGTTGAAAGGAACTCTAAGGATTACTCCTTATCACCCTTCATCTGCTCACGAATGAGGTCTCCGAACGTAACACGTGGAGCTTCTTCCTCACCCATATACTGGTCGTATGAATCCTTGCGACCACGCTCCTTGATAGCGCGTGAGCTCAAGCTAATTCGACGCTCGCCGGTGTCAACGTTGGTAACCTCAGCTTCGATCTGAGTTCCAACTGGGTAAAGAGCTGCAACATCTTGACCCTTTTCAACACCAAGCTGGGAGTTGTGGATGAGTCCCTCAACACCGTTCTCGATCTCAACGAAGATACCGAACTCAGTGATGGCGGTAACAGCACCCTTAACCTTTGTACCAACTGGATGACGCTGCGCGATAGTATCCCAAGGATCCTCGCTCAGCTGCTTGATACCAAGACTCAAACGCTCGTTAGAGATATCGATGTCGAGAACAACTGCCTCAACATCATCTCCCTTCTTGAAGAGCTCTTGGATCTCTTTCGGATCCTTGATGCGCTTCGTCCACGAGAAGTCGGAGATGTGCACAAGACCGTCGATTCCATCCTCGATACCAACGAAGATACCGAACTCAGTAATCGAGCGAACCTTACCAGTAACTTTCGACCCAACAGGGTGAATGCTCTGGAGCTGCTCCCAAGGATTTGGAAGAAGCTGCTTGAGACCAAGACTGATGCGCTGCTGCTCAGAATCGAATCCGAGGATAACGGCCTCAACAGACTCTCCCTCAGAAACGATCTTCGACGGATGGCGAACCTTCTTCGTCCAAGACATCTCAGAAACGTGGATAAGACCCTCGATACCTTCCTCAAGCTCAACGAAAGCTCCGTAGTCGGTAACGGACTTAACACGGCCCTTAACGCGACCACCGATCGGGAATCGCTCATGGGCTGTCTGCCATGGATCCTGCTGAAGCTGCTTCATACCGAGGCTGACACGTCCCTTCTCGTGGTCGTACTTGAGAACAACGACAGGAACTGTCTGTCCAACGGAGAGCTTCTCAGATGGATGATTGATGCGTCCCCACGAGATATCCGTAATGTGGAGAAGACCGTCGATACCACCGAGGTCGATGAACGCGCCGTAATCGGTAACGTTCTTGACAACTCCCTCCATGATGACTCCCTCTTGAAGCACCTTGAGGGTTGCTGTTCGAAGTTCATCACGCTCACTTAGAAGAACCGCGCGGCGCGAGAGAACGATATTCCCCTTGTCGCGTGTAATCTTCAGAACCTTGAAATCATAATCCTGTCCGAGGAACTTATCCAAGTTCCGGTGAGGACGGATGTCGATCTGTGAACCTGGAAGGAACGCCGGAATACCTATATCAACTTGAAGACCACCCTTAACTTTTTGGATGACCTTTCCAGTGATCTTAGCATCAGCCTTGAAGGCATCTTCAACCCTCTCCCAAATCTTCTTCTGATCGGCCTTCTCCTTTGAGAGAAGAACCTGACCCATCTCGTTCTCAAGAGCGATGATGAATACGTCTACGGTATCGCCAACTTGAGCCTGAATCTTCCCTTCAACGTGGGGGAACTGCTCGGTTGGGACTACGCCCTCGGACTTGAACCCGATGTCCACGGACACCATCTCTTTACCGATGTGTGTTACAACCGCGGGAACGATCTTTCCCGGGCGAATATTGCCGAAACGGCCAAGCATGAGTGCTTCAAACTCTGATGCGAAAGCGCCCTCGCCTTCACTACCCTTAAAGCCACCAAATGAGCCTGTTGAAAATGAACTAACCATAACTGTTAAACAGCCTATCTCTTCGATCCCAAATTCAAGTTAAAACTCCACCAACCACACGCACATTCACCGGATCGATAAAGCGACGCGAGAGGGCAAGAGACCCGCGAGGGGCTCGCGCTAAGCGAAAGCACCTCACCCCCTTTCGGAGTACGAGTGGCGACATCTGGAATAGATGCCACCGAGGCAGGGATGGTACCCGCTAACCCCCTGCCACGTCAATAAAATTAGGCTTTAGCGTCACCCAAACTATCGGTCTCACGGTCTCTTTCAAGGGAGAAAAGCCGTGTAAACACAGATATCTAGCAGCACATCTGCCGTATAACCTTGTCCTTTACTCTATAAATCGAGATCCTTTGGTGGACGCCCTTGGAGCTCTCCCGCTACCATTTTGGGCCGGGCCGCCCATGACAATCTGGTGAATTGAAGAGCCGCATCGTGCGCGAGAGTCACCTAAACAGATAGAGGCATCATCAGGAGGCCATATGGGGACATGGAAACACGGAGCCTTTAGCAACCTTTTTTACAAAGCCGTAGTACTCCCGTTATTGCTTGGCACCATCATCTTCGGGGGGACCCCTCGTGCATCGCAGGCGACACCTCCGAGAGAGCGCGACCTCTCCTCGAAGGCATTGGAGGATATCCTAACCCCCAAACGACCGGTCCCTTACGAACTACTCGGATTGAACACGTTCGCCAACGACAGACGGTTCGGTTCCGTAAGGTCACAGCTGCGCGAAGTTCGCGCCACTCTGGGCATAAAACGGGTCCGTGTGCTTCTCCATTGGAACGATGGAGTGCAGCCAACTCCGAAATCCGCTCCAGCCTTTTCATTCTACGATGAGATCGTACGCTCTCTCCCTCGTGGTACGGAGGCCCTTATCATTCTGACGGGAACACCGTCATGGATGAAAGATCCTCGCAATTGGATCGAGGGCAACCCGCGAAAAACGTTTGTCGAGTTATGGGCTAAGAAAGTTGCCACTCGATACGCAAGGCAACGTCGCGTCACCGCCTTTCAGATCTGGAACGAACCGAACAATCCAAGCTTTTCCGAGAACGTCACCCTCGATGTGCTCACGAAGCCCGACAATTTTGTTGAACTACTCGCCCTAGGCTATACCGCGCTAAAAGCGGTCGCCCCGACAAAGAGCGTCATCAACGGTGCAACTACCGCTATCGCGCAAAACTTCCCAAGCACTTTAGACTACAACAAAGGAATGGTTCGCGCTGGCGCTCTATCCTTCACCGATGCGTACGCGTTTCATTTTTATGGCAAGAACGTCGAGCGTGTCCTCTTCGGGGGCGTCGCTGATTTTCTTAATTCCATCCCAAAGCCACTGTGGATTACCGAGAGTGGGGCCCAGGGTGTGTACAAGCAGCTCGAGTACGCGCAGAGGATATTTCCGTTTCTAAAAGAGCAGGTTCCAGGGATCAACCGCATCTATCTTTACCAGTTTACAGAATCGAGCCCCGCGGCAACGACGTATGGACTTAAAAACCTTACGCCCGGACTATCCGTCTCAAATCTCTAC
>CAIXKI010000219.1 GCA_903920005.1 uncultured delta proteobacterium | reverse complement strand
CGGCAACTTCCTCGTTATCGCTGGTCCATGCTCTGTCGAGTCCCGAGAACAGATCATGGCGTGCGCTAAGGAAGCGAGAGATAACGGCGCCCGCATACTTCGCGGAGGGGTATTCAAGCCACGAACCTCCCCATACAGCTTCCAAGGGCTTGGCTATGAAGGTCTCGATCTTCTCGTCGAGGCCGGCAAAGCATTCGGAATGCCCGTCATTACTGAAGTGATGACGACGGAGGACGTAGAGCGTGTGGCAGAGAAGGCTGACATCTTGCAAATCGGAGCGCGTAATATGCAGAACTATAGCCTCCTGAAGGCTATCGGCGAGACCCGTCGACCGGTGATGCTAAAACGAGGCCTGAGCGCTCCAATTGAAGAGCTCCTCCAGGCTACGGAGTACATCCTTGCGGGTGGGAATCAACAGGTATTCCTCTGTGAGCGGGGAATTCGAACCTTCGAGACCGCGACTCGTGGAACGCTCGATATCAGCGCGGTCCCGGTGCTGAAAGCTAAGACGCATCTTCCGGTCTTCATCGATCCATCGCATGCTGCGGGAGTACGAGAACTGGTTCCTCCGTTAGCTCTTGCCGCGAAAGCAGTGGGCGCAGACGGAATCATCGTCGAGTTCCATCCCGAGCCAGAAAAGGCGTTGAGCGACGGTCCTCAAGCGCTCCGATTCCCTCAGTTCGAGAAAATGATGTCAGACCTTCGAAAGATTGAGGTGTAAAAGATGCCTTCGTTAGAGGTAAATGTCGCGCGAGTTGAGTCCCGGTCTGCCCTTTGGGTTGACCGGGGCCTCCTTGAGAAGCTCCCAACATTAGTCTCCATCGACCACTACTCCTCCGTGGTGGTCGTGGCCGACAAAGGAGCTGCTCGCGCGACCTCTCGCATCCAGGCATCCCTTCAACTTTCCTCATCGTCCATCCTTGCGATAGAGGGCGGTGAGGGGCAGAAGAGCGTCGACGGCCTCGTTCACATCTGGAACTTCTTCGTTGATAAGAAACTCGACCGCAAATCGCTCATCATCACGGTGGGAGGTGGCGCAACGAGCGATCTCGTTGGATTTGCCGCCGCTTCGTTTATGCGAGGGGTAGCGTTCATTCATGTGCCGACAACCCTTCTCGCCCAGGTGGACGCGAGCATCGGTGGAAAATCTGGAATCAACTTCAAAGGCATAAAAAATCTAATCGGGTCGATCGCCCAACCTTGCGCCGTCATCATAGATATCGACACTCTAAGCACCCTACCAGAACGGGAGCTTCGATCGGGATTCGCGGAGGTGATTAAACATGGCCTGATCGCCGACGCTAACTACTTTAAGGAGGTAGCCTCACAAAATTGCGCTCAGTGGAGCCCCGAGGAACTCGTTTCAATCGTGTTCCGATCCTGCGATATCAAGAAGCGAGTGGTTGAAGCAGACGAATCCGAACAAGGTCCGCGCAAAACCCTTAACTTCGGCCACTCGATTGGCCATGCAATCGAGTCATACACTCTCGAAAATGGCCCACCCCTCACACACGGCGAGGCGATCTCGATAGGGATGATTGGAGAGGCTTTCATCTCCTACCGCCTTGGAAAAATCTCTCAAGAAGACCTTTCAGCCATTGAGCGTGGCCTTGAAAACACTGGCCTCCCGACGAGGCTCCCCCTCCCGATCTCCCCCGATAGACTTCGAGAGCTCATCTCCAAGGATAAAAAGAACGTGAGCGGCCGCGTTAAGTGGACCCTCCTAAACGCAATCGGAGTTGCCGTCTTCGATGTGGAGATCCCGGAGAAACTCATACATGAAGCACTCAGTCATATTCAATCCGGAGGTTCTTGCGCATGAAAATAGCGTACCTCTCTCCCCCAGTAAGCCCTCCACAGGTCCTTGTCGAAGTGCCCGGCTCCAAAAGCTATACCAACCGCGCGCTCGTCACGGCGTCACTGGCCACGGGGATAACGACAATTACATCTGCCTCGATGAGCAATGATAGCGATGCGATGATCAATGCGCTTCGGTTGCTCGGAGTCTCCATCGAAGAGGCAAAAACACCCAACGGATCAACCCTCGTGGTTGAAGGTTGTGGAGGAGCCTTTACACCATATCACGGCGAGATCGACGTCGGCCCTGCTGGGACGACGATGCGATTCCTCACCGCCCTCTGCGCCGGAATACCCGGCATCGATGTCATTCTTAAGGGAAGTGAGCGGATGCACGCCCGCCCCATCCATGAACTCGTAACCGCCCTGAGAGGGCTGGGCGCGGAGATCGAGTACAAAGGGAGTGAAGGATGCCCTCCCCTTCGAATTCACTCACGGACGCACCTAAAAGGCGGGACCGTTGAGATGAACGGCTCCGTGAGTAGTCAATTTATCTCAGCGCTCCTCCTCACCGCGCCGCTCCATACCGGAAAGCTCTCAATCGAAATACAGGGCGAGCAGATATCAAAACCATACATCGACATGACGATTCAGAGCGTTGGCGACTTCGGAGTAACGATACTTAATGATCAGTACGCCCGCTACACATGCGCGGCTGGGCAGAGTTTTAAACCTAAACAGTTTCAGGTCGAGGGGGATGCGTCTGGGGCCTCATACCTATGGGGAATCGCCGCTATCTCCGGTGGACGGGTAACCGTCAAAAATATAAATCCACGCTCGGCTCAGGGCGACATCCATTTTCCAGAAGTTCTAGCGCGTATGGGATGCTCAGTTTCCTCGGATGCTCGCTCTATCACCGTAACGGGCACAAAGAACTTGACTGCGATAGATATCGACATGTCTAGCATGCCCGATACGGCGCAAACGCTGGCGGTAATCGCAGCATGCGCCAAAGGAACTACGACGATTCGTGGATTGAGCACCCTCAGAGTTAAAGAGACAGATCGAATCGCCGCCCTCCATAACGAACTCGCAAAGGTCGGCATCTCAAGTGAGACGGGACCTGACTCTTTAGTAGTGCATGGGGGAACTCCTAAAAGCGCTCGAATTGCAACCTACGACGACCATCGAATGGCGATGTCTTTCGCGATGCTCGCAAGTCGTTTCACCGGCATCGAGATAGAGGAGCCTCACGTCGTTGAGAAATCGTTCCCGAACTTCTGGCGAATCGTTCAGGATTTCGGCCTTACCGTGGCGATCGAATAGCTCTGCCCTGATTGAAGGTGCGAGGCTCCTCAGATATGCTTCATGTATGGCGCAAACTTCAAAGATAGTACTCATCGGTTTCATGGGCTCGGGAAAAAGCACCATAGCTGCCAGCCTCGCGCCGAAGCTGGGATTTGACCTGTGTGAAATGGACACACGTATCGTGGAAGCCTCAGGACTCCCGTCTATTCCCGCAATCTTTCAAGAACACGGAGAGGCATACTTTCGAGCGCTTGAATCTCAGGTTGCCAAATCCCTCACGAACATCCGTCACGTTGTGATCTCCACGGGAGGTGGTGTCATTACAAATTCTGAAAACATGGGATATCTCAAACACGAGGGACTCGTTATCTACCTTAAGGCCACGTTCGCCACTGTGTGCGAGCGTATCGGAGATATCTCCACCCGCCCACTCTTCCAAGATTCGTCTCGTGCCTTGAGCCTCTTCACGGAGAGGACTCCTATCTACGAATCTTTCGCTGACGTCACCATCGAAACGGATGGCGTGTCAACCGACGCACTCACACGACAGATCGTATCCACATTGGAGAATCTACGATGAGCGGCCATGTGATTACTGGACATTCAGCCCTCTGTCTTATCATCGGCGATCCAGTCGCTCACAGTCTCTCACCGGCGATGCACAACGCCGCGTACACTGCGTTGAATCTTCCTTTCGTCATGGCAGCTGCTCGCGTAGACCCGAACGCGCTCTCTCAAGCGATTCAAGGAATGCGGGCCCTCCAGATCAAAGGCTTGGCGGTGACGATGCCGCACAAAGTAACGATAAGGGACTTTATTGACACCATCGATCAAACAGCGGAGACGATCGGAGCTATCAATACGGTGGTTAACAAAAACGGCTCGCTCGTTGGCTATAACACTGATTGGCTAGGAATCTTACGACCACTAGAACGAGCGACCCTCCTCGAAGGAAAGAAAGTGGCGATTCTGGGCGCGGGAGGCGCGGCCCAAGCTGCCATCTTTGCCTCTCACTATGCGAAAGCTTCCGTGACTATCTTCAACCGAACGATCGGCACCGCTGAGGCCCTCGCTCAGCGGTTTCGGTGTTCCGCGCGGAGCTTACGCGACGCGAAGGCACTTCGAGACTTTGACATCATCATTAACACAACATCGCTCGGCATGTCCGACACGAAAGAACAGTCTCCTATCCCCCGGGAGTCCCTCTGCCCCCATCACACCGTATTCGAAACTATCTATGCGCCTTCGCTGACCACACTACTAAAAGACGCACAAGTAGTAGGAGCAAAAATTATTCGCGGATCAGAGATGTTCCTTGAGCAGGGGGTTGCCCAATTTGAGCTTCATACTGGAGTCAAGGCCCCTCGGGAGGTTATGGAAAATATCATTTCTTCCGCGTTGAGCACGTGACCTCCCCGACCATTTTTCGTATACTGTAGGCCCCAGAAGATAATTCACTCAAAGCGTCTGGGACTCGTACAAGCGCAGGAGAGAACGTAACGCCTGCGATTCAAAACATACTACTCCTATGTGTGCTGCTCGTGTCGACAATAAGTATTGCCTTCCCATTATCAAGCGCTCTCGCGCTGAGGTAGAGGCCGTTCTCAAAGAAAATATAGATCGCTACCGATACGCTGAGGTCTGGCTCGATTACGTAGAGGATATGGACGCAGGTTTTGCGGCGTCCCTTGTCGGACTCTACCCAAATCGCTTGGCGATGATATTCAGGCGACAAAACCTTGGAGCTATGAAGCTTTCCGCTGAGGAGCGATTCAAGATTATTTCAACCCTCGCCCGCAAACAGGTATTGGTAGACCTCGACATCTCAGTACAAGCAGATGACATTACACGTTTGCAATCAACTCGCACCGCGGTAAAAACTCTCCTTTCGTATCACAACTACTCGCAAACCCCATCCGACACGGAGCTGCGCTCAATAGTGTCCCGCATGAGGAGTTGGAATGCCCACATCATAAAAGTGGCGACCCAGTGCACGACTCAGAGAGACGCGCTTCGTCTCCTCTCACTTCTGATCGACCTCCGAGAGTCCGGTCAAAAAAGCATCATAACTGGCATGGGTAAACACGGTGTCATTACCCGCGTATTCGGCTCGATGTGGGGAAATGAGATGGCTTTCGCCCCCTTAGACGTCAGCGGACGCTCCGCGGCGGGCCAACTCACGGTTGATAAACTCGACTCGATCATGCAGGCCCTGGGATGATAGGCTCTCCTGATACAAACGGGGAACTCGATGGCAGGTAATTCTTTCGGCGATATATTTCGCATCACAACTTTCGGAGAATCTCATGGCGGCGCGGTAGGCGTTGTTGTAGACGGCTGTCCTCCTGGACTATCACTCTCGCCGACAGACATTCAGAAACACCTCGATAGGCGACGGCCTGGTCAGAGCGACATCACTACTCCTCGAAAGGAAGAGGACACGATTCACATATTGAGCGGAGTGTTTGAGGGCGTAACCACCGGCACTCCCATCCTTCTCCTAGCGTACAACAAAGACGTACGATCGGAGGATTACGATCACCTCAAACGACTCTTTCGTCCCTCTCACGCCGACTATACCTATCTGGCGAAATACGGGTTACGAGATTATCGAGGAAGTGGCCGCGCGTCAGCTCGCGAAACCTTGGGACGAGTCGCGGCAGGAGCGATCGCGCTCAAATTTTTACAAGAGAGCCTGGGCATCGAAGTTTTAAGTTATGTTGAGCAGGTTGGAGATATCGCTACATCAGTATCTCCTGAACACGTGACGGCAAAAGAGATCGAAGCGAACATCATCCGATGCCCAGATCCATCAGTAGCGCCAAAAATGATCGATCTTGTAAGAACCGTCCAGGCTGAAGGAGACTCCATCGGTGGAATCATGCGCAGCGTTATTCGAGGAGTGCCCGCGGGGCTTGGAGAGCCGGTTTTCGATAAACTCCAAGCGGACCTTGGTAAGGCGATGGTAAGCATCAACGCGGTGAAGGGCATTGAAATAGCCCTCGGCTTCAACGCGGTAAACCTTCGCGGTAGCCAACATAACGACGCATTCGTTGTTAATGAAATGGGGGAAGTTTCCACTCGAACCAACCACGCCGGCGGCGTGCTGGGAGGAATCTCATCAGGCGAGACGATCACATTCCGCGTCGCGTTTAAGCCCGTCGCGACGATAGCCAGGGAGCAAGACACGGTAACTGTCGAAGGGACTCCAACAACACTTGAGGCCTCGGGCCGTCACGATCCATGCGTTCTGCCGCGCGCAGTTCCGATCGTCGACACCATGGCCGCCTTAGTCCTAATGGACCACTATCTGCGGCATAAGGCGCAGAATTCGTAATTCGAACACCTTTCAACCTAGCGCGAGCGCTCTTATTCTTCACCAGGGAGGAGTCGAGCCGTAAGCGGGATTCTGTTCAAAGCTCCTTACGAAGCCGTGTGATCATTCATCTGGGCCCACTGTTGCCAGTGGGCTCAAGCGACGCTACCCGAAGGCTCGACGCGGGTCGCGTCGTTCTACGTTGCCGTAAAAAGCCTTCCTATTCGGTCTTGCTTCAGCTGGGGTTTACCAAGCCACGGAGTCACCCCCGTGCTGGTGAGCTCTTACCTCACCGTTTCACCGTTTCCG
>CAIXKI010000218.1 GCA_903920005.1 uncultured delta proteobacterium | reverse complement strand
TCTTAGGACTGGTCATCAGCGTTGTGGCAAGATTGATATGAGACATGGTTCACGAACGATATCCTCATTGGCAAAACAAGCGAGAGCGAGAGAGCGAGATATCCCTTAGGATCAGAGGTCTACTAAAATTTAATCTTCCAGCGAGGAGGATCGCCCATTCTTTAATGGAGGCACTCTTTATCCCGAATGAACTTAAGGAGATGCTCGCTTCCGACATTGGCTATTCGAAACAACAAGCTAGCGATCAAAGTGTATGGCTCAATGATTCTCAGCCAAGCGCCGTCTTTGTATATCTCAGCTTCGTGGCGGCTTTTGAGACGTCATTAGTTCCCGAGGGTGTTTCAATTAGAGAAGCTCTCAACGAGAGAGATGCCGCACAAATAGTCGCCACACGTTTCGTGGATACCCAAAGATGGGCCATGGAACATGGCTTGGTCGATCTTGAGCAGTGACCCCGAATGAAGAGCCGATTGTCCCATGAACCAAGTGGGATAAGGCCTTTTAGTCTTAGTGGAGGCACCTGGTTCGGAGCTAGGGGGGCTCGTGATACGGTAGCTTAGTTACCTGTTCCTCTCGGGGACCTTATAGGAAGGCTGGAACTAATAGTAGGACTACAAAAGTTCTTCCTCTGAATTTTTGGCACTGACGGGTGAAATTAGCGGAGCCGATGGGCACCTGAAAAATCAATAGTAAAGCTCGGCGGTAATCCAGAAACCATCTAGGCCTACCGTTTTCGGTCGTTTCAGACTCCCGCGAAGAATAGGATGAAATCAAATCTTCGGTGATGTTTGGCGATTGGTTTTTATACACTCAAGCGCATTAGCTCAATAATGTACGGTATCCCAAAAGCCAAGGGCTCGAGCGGTTTGCTGTTTTGCATGCGCCAACCAACATGCACCGATTGAGTCGCTTGAGATTTATCGCCTAGTTGGTGCATTGCCTCCGAAGAGGATTCAGGGCCAGCATCAGATTACTTATCAGGTGCTTGGCATTGTAATTGATTGGCTGGGGCTTTTCGCTTAAAAATGTTCTTGATCAGCGTAGTTGTTGGCATCCACCTGGGCTGGAAACGAACATTACTTTGCTAGCCTGGAATTGATTTAGACCGCTCAGAACGTCCGACAACAGAGTCGAATTTCGATAGGTAACAAACGAAGGAGTACGGAAAACTGTGTCAAAGATGTCTGACTACTTCTCGACCGCAATTGAAAAGGGCGCTCTGTTACTGGATGCATCGAACTACGAGCACGCTACTTTCAAAATGGGGCATCATTTCAGAGGTGTTCTTGCAGAATGCAGCGAAGGCCAATTGGAACTTGGGTACGACGAGCCAGCGGGATCGTACGCACTGCGATCCAAGATAGCAGAGTGGGAGTCAGGAATCGGCCAAACACGGATAGCTCCACAGGATATCGCAATTTTTTGTGGGGGTGTGACTGCCGCAATTGACGCAGTATTTAGGATAATAAAAGAATTATCTGCCGATAATTCAGGCGAGATGATTGTTCCTGTTCCCTGTTACCCGGGAATACTTCGTGCAGCTCGCGCGAACGGCGTACGTGCGACTACCATTGAAACTGAATTCGCGCGCGGGTTTCAGCCAACAGCCGAGCAAATCTCCAGGGCCCTTACCAATACGACTCGGGGCGTCTTTCTTACCTCTCCAGGAAATCCAGTAACGACAACGATAGAGCTTGAGGAATTAATCAAGATTATCGCCTTGTGCAAGCAACACAATCTGATCCTCGTTTTGGATGCGATATTCGAGGATGCGATAAGCGCCAGGCCTACGGACCAGTTATTTGGACACTCAGATTACGCTAGACTTATTAAGCTCAAGGGACCAAGTAAGGATAGGCCGCACCTCCATGACTTGCGGATTGGATGGGCTGTGACGAAGGACGAGGGCTTAGCCGAGAGACTGCGACAAATTTCTGAGGTAACGGGTTTCAGCGTGTCTCTGATTGCAAACGAGATGCTTTACAAGGAGTTTGACCTGCGCCACGCGCATTTCTTGGGAGGCGCTGCGAGCGCGCCACTAAAGATTTACGGTTCAGAAGTACAAGAATATTTTGGCATAATCACGGCTGGAAAAAGGCTTGTTATGGAGATGTTGGCCGTGCACCCAGCAGTGTCTCAATTCTTTTGCCCCGATTTCGGGAACCTTGTGGCTATTAAGGTAGAGAAGGATGTTACCTCAAAGAAAAATATATTTAATGACGACGACCTGTTTAACTTCCTCCTAGCCAAAAGTTCAGTTGCGATTTCACCGGGCAGTGTTTTTGGATTTAAGAGTGAGGAGCTATGGTTTCGAGTTACAATCTCTAAGAGACCGGAGGAATTTTGCCTTCATCTGAAGAGAGCCCTCGATCAACTATTGGCTGCGTAGATTTATTTGAACACTAAACATGAAGAAGGGGACAGCGTATGCTAGCGAAAGTAATTACGAATGAGCGTTTAGCGGAATCTCATGGTCCTCAGGACAAAGGATTTGAAGACCAGTATCGAGTTAAGGCCGTTAACGGCGTTCTTCGGTCAGACAAGCATTTCTTTTTCGAAGATGCGCAGATAGTTGACGATGCTACCTTATCCCTAGTTCATTCTCGGGCACACGTGGATCGTATAGCCGCGGCGTCAGCCAGAGCAAAAGATACCCCCGAGGGTTATGTGTCCCTGGGGCACGAGGCGTGGGCCTATAGTGGAACCTGGGACGCAGCAAGAGCGATGGCCGGAGGATGCATTCAGGGAGTCGATTCCCTTTTGCGCACGAAGGAGGTTTCGACCGTGATAGTAACAGGGCGCTCACCAGGCCATCATGCCGAAGACATGAAGACCATGGGGTACTGTTTCCTTTCCAATGTTGCGCTCGCGGCCACGTACGCTAACCGAACATACGGAGCAAGAATTGGCATCCTCGACATGGATATTCACCAAGGGAATGGTACTGAAAGCATCGTGAGAGGAAATTCGAGTATCAACCTATTTGATATGTACATGGTAGGAAGATACCAATACCCGTACCCGGATTATCCGCTCCCCGATTTGCTGCCAAATATTCGACGGTTGCCGCTGGCAGCCGGTACAAGCGGCAGCAAATTCCTGGAAGTGGCAAGATCCGAAGTCTTTCCTTCTATGGCCCGTCTCAATCCCGACCTTATAGTTGTCTCTTTTGGACTTGATTGCATGGAAAATGACCCAGTTGGAGGGTTCAAGTTATCGCCCGCTCACATCCGGGAAGTTGTATCCGACTTAATGTCCATGAGAACGCCTCTGCTATTCGTCATGGAGGGAGGATATTCAAAGAAGAACCTTGAGGATGGCTTTCAAGAGTTGGTCACAAGCGTTCGCCAAAATATTAACCGTCCTACACACTAAATAGCAGGCACAAACAATTCGGGCGCGGGTTCGTGGCTGATGAAGTGAGTGGCGCCCATAGATGCTCCATAAGCCCCGGAGCGGTGAACAATTACTATGTCACCGATTTCCGCTTTGTCGATAAGCACGTCCCAGGCGAGCTTGTCGGGCGCGAGGCAAAGCGGTCCGTCGATGTCTACGACTTCTGCGCGAACCGATTCTTGTTCGCTCCAAATTTTTTCCCAGTGCATTCCAATAATAGATACCTTGTGGTTAGAATCGGTTGCGCAGGGCCGCCTTTGATGATTGATGCCACCTGCTACTATCAAATGCTTTTTCCCTTCCGAGATCTTGATGTCCAAAATCTCCGAACAGTAGACGCCGGCGTTTCCAATCACGAATCTCCCTAATTCCAGGATGATCTTGCAGTCTCCCAGCCCGTGCGTCTTAATCAATTCTGCTAATCCCTTCCCGACGCTGCCTATGTCTAGCTCGCCCTCTTTCTCGGTATAGTCGATCCCAAACCCCCCGCCGAGGTCTAATGTGTCAAATGGTACTCCTGTCCTTCGAAGCTGTGCGGCGAAGCGGAGTACATGTGCAAA
Organism: uncultured delta proteobacterium; assembly: GCA_903920005.1. Classification (GTDB taxonomy): domain Bacteria; phylum Bdellovibrionota_C; class UBA2361; order UBA2361; family OMII01; genus OMII01. The sequence goes on along the minus strand of CAIXKI010000218.1, from coordinate 10,696 downwards.
CTGAGCGAGTACGTCTTCGGCCCTTAGGAAACCGCTAGCTGCATAACAGTGGATGCCACGAAACCTCAGGTTCGGAAGTTGGCAAATGACCTTTGCAGCGTTCGTCGCCGCAGACTCGTCAATTCCAAATTTTGACGAAAAGCCGCTCATAAGTAGATTGGCCCCACCAAGCTCCTTGGCGATATTGATTCTTAGCAGTACATCCTGTCGGCGCAAGCGCTTTTGGGCTACTTGGTTGAGTCGAAAGGCCTCTGTTAATGACTCAACTATTATTAACCCGATGCCCGAATTGACAGCTAATTCCAGTTCTGCAGGACTCTTGCCTGGTCCGGTGAAAAGCAATTGATCCGCCGACCACTTTTCCGATGCGAGTATCAATTCGCCCCCCGAAGAAACATCTACTCCGGAAATAGCTGCTTTTTGTGTCAGGTAGCTAAGAACCTTCGTGTGCGGATTGGCCTTCATCGCGTAATAAAGGTTTGCAACAGGCGCTAGGTGCTCTTTGAGTTCCTCGCATGATTTATCGACGTTTTGCAGGTCGTACACAAAACAGGATCGAATGGCGTTACTTGGATTGCTAAAATAATTTTTAATGCAGTTAGTAACTTGGTCTCTCATCTTTCAAGCGACTCCTTAAATGATTGTCAGTTCCAATTTTATTTCATCGCGTAGCGGAATACCGTTTTGCCCAAGAGCAGGTATTTGAGGCTTCAGGTTTGCCCGGGCAAAATCTATTGCTCCGGGATAAAGCTCCAACATCCGCATGCCCCTCTTTTGATAGAACTTCAATGCATTTAAATTGTCATTCGTGGTGACTAGCCAAAGGGATGTAACTCCATGCTCGCGGCAAAGCTGTACCACCGAGTCAAACAAGAGTGAGCCAATTCCGATGCCTTGCTGTAATGCGTCAATAGTTACAATTTCACAACTTCCACCGGATACAGTCAATGTTACAAGACCTTGGATAGACTTGTTTCGGTCTATCGCTACAAAACCGGGAAGAGTGGAAGCATCGTAAACGTTGCCGCGGGAAGTGACCAACTCCGAGTCCCAGCACGTTCTCAAAAGTGATACTATCGCTCTTTTGTCCTCAGGGAGGATCTTGCGCACTGTGATCTCTTTGCCACTCTCTTCCGCTAATGTTTCTTGGCTCATAATTGGCATACCTAATGCTAGGTCCCTCAAAGACCTAGCTCCTTTCTGTTATTGCGAACTGTCAAAATATTCCCTGGGTGAAATATACATTTCTGCACAAGCGCCTGGGATAGATCGACGTAATAATTTATGTAACCGAAAGTATTTTCACACTCCCATATAGGAAGTTCAAGATAATGTTCCACCTTAGCGGCATCGTCCATCAAATGCAGAATACCGCGTAGAGCGATTGCTCTACGGATGCCGAGAATTCAGTTAGTTGACACAACGCTTGAACACTAGCGGGATTGTCAAAATAAGTTCAGTAATTTCGGTCGGACAGTGCTGAGAAAGTGGGTCGTCACGAATGAAGTGACTATCGTCACTCGACGATTCAGAGAAGACATCAGAGGCGTCATTCTTTGTTGAGTAGGGTAGTAACTGAGTATATGTATCCTTTTGAAAACGTTTAATGATCAGAAAGGGTGTTTTCGATGCCAGTGCAGCTCAAATATGACGATGACGTCACCGAAATTAACTCCTTCATCCACAGAAATAAGAAGGTTCCTGAGACTCCCCATCGTCAACAAAAACTTCTTCATAAGTGGGAATCTTCGAAGGATCGGCTACATGCAGCGACTCGCACAGACCCTGAAGTAGTCGAGGCCTGGCAACTTGAACGTGTTTCTCTTCTTGTTGATTATGCGTTCCGGACACATCCCTTTTACAACAAACTCTACCGAGAGGCGGGATTCGAGACGGGTGATATAGTTTCGTGGGATGATTACAAGGCGCTCCCCACGATTTCCAAGCAGGATATCATCAGTAATTCTGAGTTGTTTAAGAATGCAAACCTCTCACCGACTCTCGCGGAGTGCTATTCTTCAACTACCTCCGGATCCTCGGGAAATGTTCTTACCTCTCGTTTTGATACGGCGATGATCCATCAGGATACGATGCAGGTCATGCGCTATCTGGATCAAATGTTAGGGGGGCAGAGACGGCCTTATGATTTGTTCTACAAGATTTATGTGGTCAGTCCACCATTCTCATCTCTGATGGGTAAGTACCCGCAATTCACTCTTTCGAACGACTGCCCACCTGAGCTTGCGCTTCGCCACCTTAAACAGGTTCGACCAGCGATTCTCGGAGGCTTTGCGACCTATTTGGAGCGACTATGCGATCTCGTCACCGATCCTTCGGCACTGGGTATCCGAGCGATTAACACCAATTCCGAGGCGAGTACCGAGGCTCAGAGACGGAGAATCTCTCAGATTCTCGGAGCGCCGGTGTCCGACGAGTATTCGTCTGTTGAGATGGGCTTGATAGCCACTCAGTGCTGTGAGGGCAGATACCACATAGTAGAGGACAACGTGCGACTTGATGTAGTTAATTCTGATACCGATGGAATGGGAGAGGTCGTTTTAACCAGTTTGATAAACGGATTTATGCCTTTCATTCGATATCGCCAAGGGGACGTCGTTAAAGTTGGCTCACGGTTGGCGCCATGTCGATGCGGGAGCCGATTCCGATATCTTGAATCATTTCTGGGTAGGACTGATCAGCAGCTTACGAGTCGGACAATTGGAAATGTGCCGTCAGACCTTATCATGTCGCTTTATGACAGGGTGTTGTTGGTTCCCGAGGCGAATCTCGCAGGGTTTCAAATCGTGCAGAAAAAAGTGGACGAGATACTTATCACTGTTGTCCCCGCGATCCCGGCGCTAGGTGTGAATACCGCCCTTGTACAAGCCTTTTCGGCCGGCCTGAAAGAGCTGTTTCGAGACGCGGACCTAAGCATCAATATTGAGGAACGGCGTGAAATGCCCCCAGAGCGTTCTCACAAGCGACGTCTCATTAAATGCGAAATATAGAGACCGAGCTTGATATAGCGAAGACTAAGTCGCAATTTCTGAGATGTGAAAAACTAAGGTCCGTTTGCCAAAAAATAGAAGGGCTTTCATACCTATGATTAGAGCCAGTGGTCACCCTAGGTTAAAGAAGATTGCGATCTACGACTTTGATACGCACGTTATATCCGATACCTTTCTGCGTGCATTAGAAGATATAGCACGCGAAATCACGATAATTAAGACTCCCAATGACTTTTCGGGGATGCTTAAGAAGTCAGATCTAAGGGAAGTTGATGCACTTATCACCAGGGTTTTCGATGACTTCTCTTTTCTGGCTCAGCGAGCACCCCTTTTAAGGTATCTTGGCACATGTCACACCGACACCTCTCATTTCCCCGTTAAGGCGCTACAAGACCTCGGCGTCATAGTGACAAACGTGCCGGGATACGCTGCCAATTCGGTAGCCGAACTTACTCTGGGCATGCTCTTCACGATTAGCCGCCATATTCCAAGCGCCTTAGATCATGTCGCCCAGGGAGGATGGGATGTTCAGCGCTTCATGGGTCGGGAATTAGCGGGTCGTACCCTCGGTATCGTTGGGCCAGGAGCAATCGGAAGCAGAATCGCCAAAGTGGCTACAGCTCTTGAGATGAAAGTGGTGGTGCATTCGAGAAATGCATCGCCTGAGATCGAATATCCTCGTCTCTCACTTGAACAACTACTCTTAAACTCAGATGTGGTGGTAGTTTCTGTTCCCCTTAATTCGTCCACTCATCGCCTTTTGTCCCGCGAACACATCAAACTTTTAAAAAATGGCACGATTCTACTTGTGCCTGCCCGGAATGAGACCCTTGATTGCGAGGCGCTACTCGATCGATGCGTCAGAGGAGAGTTGAGCGTGTGGCTAGATGAACTCCAGGACGCGAACCTCCGGGAGGCATATCGAACCCTTCCGAATGTGTTTCTAACCCCTGATTACGGGTGGTTGACCAAAGAGGCCTTAGGCAGGCAAGAGAGTCAAGCTCTTAAAAATATTCTCCGATGGTATGACGAACAATTTGCTTCCCTCGGCAAGTCCGCGGCTACCGCCGCTCCGGATGTTTAGTGAGAGTTGAGATATGATCGATGACAAGCAGATACGGGCCGCCAGGGCGATTCTCGATTGGTCGCAGGATCGACTGGCGTTAGAATCAGGAGTCGCGCGAGCGACAATCAAGAATATTGAAAATCAATGTGGGATTGCCCGGAGCGAGACTGTCCGAGCTGTCCAGCTCACTCTTGATCGGGCGGGAATCGAGTTTTTGCCGGGATCCGGTGTTCGATTACGTAATTCAATGATAGAGACCCACGAGGGGCCTGATGCTAACCGAATTTTGGTAGAGGATATATATGATACCCTCCGCGATACGGGGGGAGATCTGTCGATTGCGTTTCTTAATGAAACGCGAGCCGTTCAGGACCTCGGCGCTGACTACCTCGCGGAACAGTGCAGGAAACGAGAGGAGGCTCAAATCAAAATGCGACTACTTATTCACCCTTCCGAGCGATTGTCTGTCACCTCTCTTGAGAACTATCGAGTAGTTCCGGAGGAGTATTTTTCGGAGCATCCCATGTTTATATATGGGTCCAAGGTCGCATTGCTATGCACGAGACCAGTCCCTAGTGTTGTTATCGTCAAGAATGACCGAATCGCAGATACCGCGACTAAACTCTTCAACTTTGTTTGGGACAGATCTGCTATGCCGGCATTTTCCGAAAATATTCGCCCCCGAGACTCTTAAGCTTTCGCGATAGAGTCCTCGGCCTTGGCTGACGGCACTCGGCGAATAGGAAGTGTAAGACAATGAGGGCCGCCGAAATCTCGAACATACTCGTCTAACTGAAGCGCAATAACGTCAAATCCTTTTTGAGATAGCTTCTGATTTAGGTCCCGATTTCGGTCAACCGTGACAATAGTTTTGTTTCCAAGCGACACTACATTGCAGGGAAGATCCCTCCAATTACCTTTAGGAACAGTGTGAAGTTCGAATCCCTGCCCGCGTAACCATGCAATGTCTTCGTCCTTTAGTATCTGGTCGCATACTATACAGTTAGTGGCATCAACGATTCCGAGGATTTGGTCGAGATGAATAAATTCGGCTGGATATGATATGATGCGGCACTCCCAACCCATTTTACGGAAACGCGAGGAGATTTCATTTGCCGCGTCTTGGGTTGTTCTTCCTTCGTTATGACCGATAGCTGCTACTCCCGCCGAAAGCAAAAGAACATCACCGCCCTCTAAGAATCCAGTGTCAACCCGCGTCCAAATCGGTACTCCTCGAGCTTTAGCGAAAGCCTCTATTCGGTCTGGCTCCTGCCGCCGAGCGGGAAAAGCCATTCGTGTTATTAAGAGTCCCCATGGAGTCATTACACCACTATCTCTTGTGTAGGTTTGGTATGGTAAATCTGGGTCTGGATCGAGAACGTGGCACTGTACGCCTCGGGATGTGAGGGCCGCTAGGAACTGCTGATGCTGTATGAGGGCTCTTTCGTAGTTAGAGCTCGCAGCGATGTACTGTGGGTTCAGATGCGATGGAAATGGAATCGGTGGAGCGATGATGACGTCCTGAAGGGGAGCGTATTCAGAGTCAGCGTACCAACAGGTCATCCTACCTCTCCGCGGAAAGTCGTAGCGGGCCTGTGGCCACACCACGATCGGATCGCACTGTTCTTTCCGATTAAGTACGAGTCGCAGTGTGCGGCGCCCCGATAGTTGGGCCACTTCATGAGAAGCCTATCCGCAGCTGCAAGGGAATGAAACGGAAGCCCCGGTAAAAGGTGATGGGTCAAATGAAATCCGTTAGCGTGTGGATGGATCAGCCATCGCAAGGGGCTCACATGGCTATGATTTCGGGCAAAGTTGAGTATTGATGCCCCTGGGCGTAGCCCGACATGATCAGAGATGATTACAAACGAGATGGTTGCGTGATGAATAATTGTGCGAGCCAGCATCCACAAAAGCGCGAACGTTAGAGCAGCATGAGTAGAGGAGATTATCGCTATGATTGCGAGCAGAGCAAGCCACCAAAATCCAACCTGACATCGGTGAGACCAGTTGGTCGATCCTAGGCCTCCAATAAGGCCACTGGACAGCCAATTATCAAAGGAAAAGAGCTGTTTTTGGTAGATATGCCACCATCCACGCGACATATCCTCCTCTGAGTGGAGAAAATCCGTATCTTTGTCTGGGTTTCCTAGATAACGATGATGCTCGCCGTGTCGAGCGCAAAACACTGAGTAGTCGAGGAACATGGGGAGGCAAGCACAATACTTTGCTAGCATGTCATTAATCCAACGGTTCGGATGCAACGCACGGTGGGCTCCTTCGTGTACCAGAACCACAAGTGCTCGCTGCCTGGTACCAATCATCACAAGCGCAAGCGGCGCAAGTATTAATCCGAATTGCAAGACGGTGGCAAAACTTAGAAAAATGATCGCCCAATCAAACGCCAAGGCGAGGATTCCTCGCCAGGGAGATCTCCTGTGTAGTTGCTGCAGAGCGCAACGATCTCCCTGTGAAGACACAAATTTCCAAAGTTGTCCCACATCGTCGCCGGTATAAGGACTGGCCTCCTTAGTGGTGCCGGTGTCTACCTCTGCAAGGTTGGCGGATTGATCCGCTCTTGCTGCATTGATTCTCGTCTTCATGGCAAGAGTCTCCTCATCGTGATTCGTAGGGGAAATATTGAGGTAAGTTCAGCGCTATGGAAGGTTCCTCATGAGTATTACGACCCGTGCACTATGACCCGGAAGGTCTGGTGAAATGTGTGGAACCCCATTTGCTGTAAGAGTGGTTCCTCCGGAGTCGACCATTCCGCTATAGAGCAGCAAATCTCCACTGCCAGCCTCAACAATCGGCTGCTCTTCCAGCAATCGAATCATCTTGTGGATATCTATTGGACGCTCTGCCTCAAGGGAATCCATTCGGACCGTCGGTGCGAACAAAGTGCCAGAAAATCCAGTTGTCCCTTTCTCGGTGAGGGAGACAAGAGCAGTTTCACGCACTCCGTAATACATATCGGAGTGCAAGGTAGGCGTGAGGGTAGCCACTGGACTCGAGGCGTCCTTTGATAGGATTACAGATATCTGCTCTACATGAAGATTTAGTCCCGCATCCTTGGTTTGACCGAGCATGTAGGTGAGTTGTGCAAGCAAAGCGTCAGTAAAGGTATCGTCGCCGGATTCCTTCTCGAGGCGATGCTTCCACCATTCAAAGCCGCCCACTCCTGAATTAAGTTCCTCATACCCTCGTAATTGGAGAGTAACTGCCACGTTACCCATTGGCGTCCCTGTCACACCAGCGGCATTGGCGGTACATTCAAGGACTTCTTCCCAGTTCCATGCACGGTCTTTGTCGGTATGGAGAGAGGATTTAAGAGTCCAATTCCACCCCTTCTCCTGCGATAGCCCCGAAAGTAAGCACAGTGGCCAATCTACCTTAGCCATAGCAGATGAGATCACTGGATTGGCCATAGCATCTTTCCACACGAATAGATCTGCCTCTGTTTCATGCGGGGTTGATATGGAACACTCCTGAAAAACATCAACGGAATCCCTATGGCAAACGCGCCATTGATCAGCTTCAGGCATGTCGTAATTTTTCACTATCATATCTTTAATCTCCTCTTACTTGCTTTTGGTCTTCAAATATCAGGCAATCTTTTGCAGGGGATAGAAGGGGAACGATAAATTTGAGACAGCCTTCTCAAGTGCTTTCAACCCCGTATAGAACATCATAGTTGGTCTCATCAGGGAGATTCGGATGTTATAGGTATTCTCTTCTGGGCTGTTCCAATAAAAATTTCGGCCAGGTAACACCGCCAAACCATATCCCTTGAGGTATGCAACGAGCTCAAGATCTGTCATGCCGCTTTCCTTGCAATCTATCCAAGCCAGCGGAAGTACCGTCTTAAATTTGTTGGGGACAAGTGAGAGGGGAGAATTCGCGAGAACGTCTCCTACGAGCCCTAAACGCGCGGCCGCGGGCTTCTGGACGACCTGAGCGAGCCCATGGTGTGCCGTCTGCTGAGCAAGTCTAGTGAGAAGAAGCAGTACAAAGTTTGAGGAGCACAAAAAAATCTCCTCGTAGAGCATGCGTAGCTCGCTTGCTACCGTGTCTTTGTATACGAGCAAACTCACTTTCAAATCTAAGGTCGGCCAAGTCTTTCCAGTGTCCTCGATGACTACGAACTCGACTCCGCTGTCCTGCATAATGGCGTAATCATCGAATATATCTCGGGAGTAAAGGCGGAATGTCTTATCGACGATAAAAGTCACGCCCTTTCGCTCGCAGAGCTCGCAGAGGCTTCTAAAATCGAGAGCGTTTAACATGAAGCCGGTCGGATTGTTAGGTAAGATAACAAACAACGCTGTAAGTTTCTGAGAGTCAATTTTTTTCTCGAGCGAGTCCAGGTCGAGCAGGTCGCGCTCGTTTACAGGATAAAGTACGAGGTCTCTTCGCTTCAGCATTAATGGCAAATTATCGAAAGCCGGCTCTAACAACCCCGTCCTCTTGCCTCGCATGTGCAGCCAGGCTGCTACAATGTCGATAGAGTTAGACGCAGTGGGAAGAACTGAGAAAAAGTTATGCCTCTCAAGACGGGGAGAATCAATCAAGTTAGCTAGGGCGTTTTTAAATCCATCTTCAGCATCTGGTATGCTCGAGGTTGCGGCCGCTTCCCAGATACCACCCAGATTAGCGTACACGCCAGCAAGTGCTCTTGGAGGGGCGTGATAGGCATGGCCATCGCTGAAATTAAACTTTGAGTTGAGTCCGACGACCTCGAACGAAGTCAGACTATCGAGAGCGGACGGTGGTGTGCTCATTTTGCCTCCCATGCTTTCTCGCGACGCAATGTCTCTGCAATGGCACGGCGTGACATGCGAGGGTATTGAATCGGTGTTGAGTGGGAAGCTATGGGTGAGCGCTGTAGTAGTCAATCAAATTGAATAGCTGCAGTATTCATGTCTGAATCTATCAGTCGGATTGATCGAAATGATTAATATTCCGAACCCAGCGAATTTGATTTGTCGTCGCTGTCTCACGTCCTCCGGACAGCCATGGTTTCGCGGAACATGATCTCTCTCACGCTCTCTAAAAAGTCTCGGCGCAAATTTCAGACAACTCATGCTCCTTGTCGGCAGGGTGGTCACGGTCTAGCCCATTTCTGAATCCAAGGGAGCGCCTCCTGGTGGTGGAAGTGGATTCAGATCCTCTAGGCATTCTAGGAATCGGTGGTTATAGTTGATCGCGTGTAGCATGAGTAAGCGCGCACCAACTATTTTAATGGCCTGAAAAGACGGAAAACACATGAGCGGACCAAAGAGCGAGATTATTGGTTTAAAAGCAGCTACTCTAGAGGCCGGCTCTAAGATTCTTTTAGAAGACGCTTCCTTCTCTTTTGGAAGTGAATGCCGCATGGCGATTGTAGGCGCGAATGGCACGGGAAAATCGACCCTTTTAAAGGCGCTTGCTAATGAGGTCGAGCCACTTAGGGGGAATGTTCACTTCCTTAAACGTGCCATCATTGAATATGTTCCCCAATTCGTTCCGGAGAGGCTGCTCTCAAAAACACCGATTGAGGCTTTGACGGAGCATATCGAAGCGCGACGGCCTTCTGTCGAAGAGTGGCAGGCTTACCAAATGCTTTCGCAGCTAAGATTGAAGCCGGATGCCTTCGACCGTCCATTGAGAACCTTGAGTGGTGGAGAGGCTAATCGCGTCCTGTTAGCGCGCGCCCTTGTTGTAGAACCGGATTTTCTTCTTCTGGATGAGCCTACAAACCATCTAGATATCGAGGCAACAGTGCAGTTTGAAAGAATGCTCCAGGAGGAGCTCAAAGTGCCGTTCTGCGTCGTTAGTCATGATCGTCAAATCTTGGATAGCTGCACGACCCAAACGCTTTTCATTCGCGACAAGCGTCTTTATTTTTTCGGTCTCCCGTACTCACAGGCCGCTCTCGCGCTTGCTGAGTTTGACGAGAGTCAGGCACAAAAGCGAAAAGAGGAAGAACGAGAGATTCAACGTCTTCAGCAAGCCGCTAATAAGATGCAAAACTGGGTCAAGGTGAACTCAAACCTGGCGCCCCGTTATCAACAACTCAAGCGACGTGCGGAGGAGATGCGCCAGAATCGAACTGTTCTGACCAAGGGTAATCCCGGTAAGCTTCTGCTCTCGGAAGTTGATACCAAGGCCAAGGCGCTTGTAAGAGTTCCCAAGTATAATGTGAGTACTCCGGCCGGGGAGACTCTAATAGCAATCGAGGGTCTGAGCATAGCGCCGGGTGAGAGGATTGCGGTTATCGGTCGCAACGGTGTAGGTAAATCGACTTTTTTAAAAGCTCTCGTTAATGCTCACAAAGAAGACTCCGAGGCAATTAAGCTTAATCCTCAGACTAAAATAGGATATTTCGACCAAGAGCTTGCGACGCTGCCGCTGGATAAGAACCCTGTCGATTATCTCGGGAGTATCCTGCGTGTCACCTCTGAAGCAATTCATAGAGCGCTGATAGCCGCCGGCATCCCATATGATCGTCACAATGATCCTCTGAAGGATTTTAGTGGTGGTGAGCGTGCCCGAGTGTCATTCGTGGGGTTGAGACTGGCCGACCCTAACCTCTTAATACTCGACGAGCCTACTAATCATATTGATGTAAATGGTATCGAGG
>CAIXKI010000217.1 GCA_903920005.1 uncultured delta proteobacterium | reverse complement strand
TCTCAGGGGGGCATCCGGAAACAACGAACAATCAAATGGAATTGCAAGCTGCTATCGAAGCGTTGAAAGCTCTTAAGGAGCCTTGCTCCATCGAGCTTTACACGGATTCTCAGTATCTCCGTCAAGGTATTACCCTATGGATCCACAACTGGAAACGTAATGGATGGAAGACCTCCGACAAAAAGCCGGTTAAAAACCAGGCTCTCTGGGAGGAGCTCGACGGGTTAGTGAAAATGCACGCGATTAACTGGCACTGGCTTAAGGGCCATGCGGGACACCCAGAAAACGAACGCTGCGATGAGCTCGCCCGTAACGAGATTGACCGTCTCCGATCCTAGCCCCTGGCGCTCCTCACCCCATCACCAACAAGTCCTGTGCTATTTGTCCACCAAAGACTATGAAGTTCCCAACTTCGGGGAACGAACTTATCAAAGGTGGATACTATGTACTCCCGAAAATGTATGCAGCTGTGTGTGGTTGGATTACTTGCTCTCGTGAGCACGGGGTGCGCGACCAATTCCGAGGTACGCCGAGTTCGAGAACAAGCCCAGAACGCTCAACGGATCGCCGATCAGGCCCTCATAGTCGCTCAAGAGGCGAACACCCGCTCTCTCCGCACGGAGGAGATGGTGGATCGAAGCTTTCGACACACCATGAGAAAATAAATTTTGAGATGCGCTCTCAAGGCGCCGGCCTCAACGCTTTGGGATCTATCCTCATTGTAGTGTGGGTGGGGGTCGGTTCAGTCACCGGTTGGTGCGAGGAGCTTGCGCTACCTGACAACCCACGAGATTCGGTTATAGGTGAGGTGCGTCATACTCGAGTGCAACAAGGGGAGAGTCTTCTTGAAATTGCGCGCGCCTACGACATTGGCCACGACCAGATAATTCTCGCAAACCCTCATCTTAATCGATGGGTTCCACCACCAGGCTCTGAGGTGACGATCCCATCCCAGTATATTATTCCTCCGGGACGACGGGATGGCATCGTCATAAACCTAAGTGAACTACGGCTCTATTTCTTTCCTCCAAAAGCAGGAGTCGTCCACACGTTTCCAATCAGCATCGGCGACCTCGACTGGAGAACGCCGCTTGGAACAACCAAGATAATAGCGAAAACAGAGAACCCCTCGTGGAGCCCACCGAAAAGTATAAAGGAGGAGCACCTTCTACAGGGAGAGGAATTACCAGACAATATTCCTGGCGGGGATCCGGAGAATCCATTAGGACAGTTCGCGCTTAAACTTGGCATACCAGGATACCTCATTCACGGCACGAACGACCGCCGCTCATTCGGAATCGGGATGCGAGTTAGTCACGGATGTATCAGGCTCTACCCCGAGAATATGGAGCGCCTTTTCGAACTCGTGAAGGTCGGCACCTCTGTTCGTATTCTCGATCAATCGGTGAAGGTTGGTTGGCTCGACAACTCTCTCTTCGTTGAAATTCATCACCCGCTTGAATTACGAGATGAGCCCACACCACTCGGACCGTCAATCTCCGACCTCGTGGAGACGTTAGAAAGCTCAATTACGCGTGATGTCAGCCTACAAACACGGGTTCTTGCTCAAGCCTATCAACTCGGTAACGGAATCCCGACCCCCATCGGCACTACAACCGGCACGACTGAGGAACTTCCCTAGCAGGGTGGTGAAAAATGGTTCCGTCGTGAGCATTTTGATCGTTGAGACGAAACGAGGCGGAGATTGCGAAAAAACCGGAGGCGTATCCTCTGAGATACGCTGAGGATTTTTTCGTGGGCTCCAACGAAGTTGCAGT
>CAIXKI010000216.1 GCA_903920005.1 uncultured delta proteobacterium | reverse complement strand
TCCTTCAACAAGGATCGGCTTGCCTAATGGCGCAAGGAGAAACCCCAGAATAAATCTTCCCCAATAGAAACGCGGGTTCATTGAATTTAGCCTTACGTGGACGAAGCAGCGTTGTGACGACTCCTCCTTACCATAGGTTCCATTATGGTATGTGAAGACTTACATGCACGTCAATTGTATCCTCGAAGGCTAGGAACATCGCCTGCTTTTTACTTTTCGGTCAGGCTCCTGAGATAAAAAAGGGGGGCACTTTACTCACCATGAGATGTTCCTTACCATGTTGAGTGTATCCCAAGTGAGTAATCGTGACAGAGCATACCCCTTCTGCAGCATCTCCAATCTCTCGTAACGTCGAAAAAGTCGCCCGAAGCCTTTTTCCGTCCGAAATAGATCGGCGGGAATTTCTTGAGGCTGTCTCTCGTGGGGATAGCGGCGTGACTGCGATGGTATGGCTTCGGTCGGAGCCTGACGCAGGCGCGGTGCAAGAGGGGACTCGTCAAGAATGGCTCCCCTCGTGGATCTCTGTAGCGGCTGAGGGTGAGCGGCCAGGTAAGTTGGCGGCCCACGAAGCAGGGGAGTTCTACTGCATGGACCTCTCATCGACTTTCGCGTGCGCGGCACTCTCCGCGGTTGGAGGAACCTGTGAGATAGTTGTTGATATGTGCGCATCTCCGGGGGGAAAGGGGATCGTCGCTCGGCGATATCTTGACCCGAAACTGCTTGTCGGTAACGAAGTGATCGGCAAGAGAACAGCCCAGCTTATCTCGAACTACAAGCGGTGCGCTATCGATCCATCTGTCGTTACCTCACTCGACCCTGAGGTGCTTGGCCGAGAGATTCCAGACGCCGCTGGGCTCGTAGTCGTCGACGCTCCGTGCTCAGGTCAATCGTTAATGCTGAAAGGGCTTGTCGCTCCAGGGGCGTTCCATTCTGCTACGATCGGGATGAATGAGCGCCGGCAACGACGAATCTTGGCCCATTCGTCCAAGATAGTCGCTGCTGACGGATATCTCCTGTATGCCACCTGCACGTTCTCTCAAGAGGAGAACGAGAGTAACGTGGAATGGTTTTTGAAAACGTTCCCTCAGTTCAGGGGAGTTGAGGTACCAAATCTTCAGGCATATCGGTCGCACCTCTCGGAGAGTCCGTGCTACCGGTTGTGGCCACAGCTCGGTAAGGGCGCGGGAGCGTTTTGTGCGCTCTTTAAAAGAGATGAAGCTCCTGCCTCAAAGCATCAGACCGCAGACGAGATTATCTCTCATTTGAGAACAGCGTGGAGGTCACCAACTCTTTTCGTTTCGCGTGGCGATGTGGCTAGAGGAGGACAAGCTACCCACGGAAAAAACCTCAAAAGTAAAGATAAAAATAAATACAAACGCGAACGGTATCGAATGGGTAAGGAATAAAGAACGCCTACCTTTTCATGAATCCGCGTAGTGAGAACGCCCTAAAAGCAGGAATCGGGTAATACGGAGAAGGAGCGGTGGTGGGAGCTTGACGAGAACTTCTCCCCCCTAGTAAGAGCGAAACCCCAGGATCGACCGATTGAATGTGGATGCTGCCAAGGCTGGAAAAGATTGCCACTCGGACTTCCTCTGTTCCGGTATGTGCGATCTTCTCGACATCGATATCGCCTCCCGCGACGATAGTAAGGTCGGTGTCTATCAATAAGGCCTTCGTGATACGGATGGATCCAGGAGAGGCTAGAACTAGGGGCCTTGAACTGCTCTTAGGTCTAATCGAGAGCTCCGACGCTTCGATGTTCTCCAAAAGGACAATGTCCTGTGTGTGAGTTCCGCTCACTCTGCAATCTCTCGCCGCATGGGGTATAGCCGGTGGCCCTGTTGTTGAGCTTACTAAGGAGGTTTGGCATGCGGAGGCATTATCAAAGATAGCCTCATAATCGATCGTTCCAGTTGGTAAAGCGATTAGTGGCTGAGTGGTGAAAGGGAGAGGCCGGTCCCGGCACGCGATGACGTTTGTCATCTTCCCGTCCTGGAATACGGCGTGAGGCGAACACTCTCCGCTTCCGATCGTTGTGTGTATGATCGCTTGTTTTAGTTCCTCATGATTCTGTTCTCCCCGGCGAATCTCGTGCAGGGTGAGGAAGCCCTCCGCGGCGTATCGAGATATGAGGCGTGCCGATGTGGCTAACGCAAGGATCGCAAACAGCGCCAGTGGAAGTGTATAACCCCGTGCGGGCTCGGGGGACGATTGAGGAAAGGGGCCTGTCACTGCAAGACCTCGCCAAGTAGTGAGCGTCGGGCGAGGCCGGGAATGAAGAATCGTTTGCGTTCTCCGCCGTATGAAGGCCTCACGACGACCGAGTAGATGGGGAGCTGAGCGGCGTTGTTTATAGCGCTCATTCGGATAGAACGAAGTCCACGCGTGAGGGGCTGATTTTCGGTGATTCGTGTTCCGACATGCGAGGCGAGACGAAATTCTCCGGAACGATCGACAAAAAGAGAGTGCTCCCGAGTAACGGCGGCTAGTTCGAGAGGTGTCCCAACAACAACGTGTGCCGTTGATATCAGACCGGCTATTACCGTCCCCTCGAAATGAATACAACCCGAGAGAGTTCTTGAGATCTCTGCAGTTGCCTGAAACGCTCCGTCTACCGCGAGCACCACGACGCTTTTGAAATCATCCTTGCCTGGGGTCTCATACATCCCACAAGCGTCCGCGGTGAATCGAGTGCCACTTCGAGTGAAGGAGCGAATTCTGGCTCTATATATCGGGGAGATCTCGATGACGGATATGATATCGGAATCAATTCGTGGGGCTGAGGTTCCTGTGAGCCCAGCGAGTGGATGTTTTTCGCCGTTCGGTAGGGTGAGCCGGGCGCCCGGAGTGATTAGCGGCGATATCGGAAGGCGATTTCTCTCTAGTGAAAAAAGGACAGTTGAGATTACAGCATGAGTTTTAAAGGTAGCTAGTGCTGAGACGTTAGCGTCAGCAGCGGTTCGAACTCCGGCGACCGTATTGGTGAAGGTCGCGATCGACCCAAGAAGGATAAGCGAACTGAGGCCGAGCGCAACGACCGTTTCAAGGAGAGAAAATCCCCGTTGGCTCAATGAAGCACGAGATGTTTTCTTGTTCCGCATGTGCAGAGGTCGTAGGTATCGCCGTGAGAGCAAGTGGGGTTTGAACACTTTGGAGAGAGTTGGGCATGAATTGTTGCGTGGATACGGAGATGGTACGACAGATAGGCCACGATCGCGGTCCCCAGAAGCGATAGGAGAAACAGCGAAAGCATAACCTCGATCAGAAGGAATCCGTTCTGCGATTTTACTGAGCGCATCATACGCATACACGCCGAATCCTCCCTCGTAACGAGACGATAACAGAGCATTCCCCCTGGGCCGAGGTGACGAGTACCGTTCCAGGGGTGGCCGAGTGATTCGGATAAAAGAATAACTCAGTCTGCTGAGGGCTCTTTGGCTTTATGGATATTGATGAAGAAGGGGGAATGCTGAAGACGGTTCGGGTAGTAGATTCACCCTTAATTACGCCATCTCGGCCCAACGTTATTTTAACCGGCTCCTCGTGTGTCGTTGCTGCGACATAGCATCGTTCCAGGGCGAGGCGAAGCTCCTCTGCCGCGTTGAAAAGTTGTCGATGAGCGTGCCATCTATAGAGGGATGGTAGTGTGATTGTAAAAGACAATGAGAGAATGCCGACACACAGGATCGTCTCTATCAGTGAATATCCGCGCTCCATGAAGAGGGGTTCGGCGGCTGCCTATAAAAGTTGCGTATCAGGGGTATAAATCACCCCACTGTTACGCGGAGAGCTCCTTTATAAGGGAGGCTTGTAACTGATTCATCGAGGAGAGCGCTGCAACCTGATATTGCTGGAGCGCCTTAGCGCGAGTAAGATCGCTTATGGCTGACGCGAAGTCCGTGTCGGATGCCTGAGAGAGAGCCTCAGCTGTAACAGCCTTAGCGCTACTTAGTGTGTCTTGCACCGACCCGAGTCGTGCAAGGCCAGCGTCCACAGAGGCCCCCCGCTGACTCGCGAGATTATCAGAGAAGCTTTGCAGAGCGGCAACGGCGTCTTGCGCGCCTGCTGCTGTGCTCACATCTTGCGATGCTACAGATTGGGCGAGTTCGGATAGGTTGATGCCGCCTACGTCGATACTATTTCCTCCGAGCTCGGCGCTGATCGAGCTTCCGTCCAGAAGCTTTTGACCATTGTAGCTTGTCGTTTCGCCTATCCGTTGGATTTCGGCCGTAAGGGCGGTGTACTCATTCTGAAGAGCCGATCTTTGCTGGTCCGAGTAAACCCCGTTCGCCGACGTCACCGCGATCTCTTGTAATCGTAAGGTAATGTTACTGACCTGCTCTAAGGCACCATCGGCGGTTGAGAGCGCGGAAGCGGCATCACTGGCGTTTCGAGATCCCTGACTAATTGAGGCAAGATTGCTGGCGAGTTCTGCGGCTATGGCGAGACCCGCGGAGTCGACTGATGCGCTGGAAAACCTGCTTCCCGAGGAGAGCTGCGCAAAAGCGTTCCGGATCGTCTGTCCTGTTTTCGTCAGGGCAGACGACGTGCTTGAACTCGCACCGAAGGTGTTAAAACTGATCAACGACATTTTTCGCGCGCACTACAAGAGATAGGGTACCGAGGGCTCTCTGGGCCTTAAGATGAAAGTCGGAGGAATTGTCGGACAGATATAGAGAAGGGGGCTCAAAAAAGGAAGAAATGTAGGTACGAGAAGTCTGGAGTAGCTCTCTAACCCAGCACGATGTGTCTGCGTCGGTAGAGGAATAACGGAGATTCGCTACGAATAAATCGTATCGTTACATTATATCTTCGGTAATGCCCAGGATCTCTCTGAAGCGCTTGCGAAGGTAGATCTCGACGCTATCCACAACGCCATTGCAGCGGATGAGGTTGTCGATCACTTGAGCTATCGCCCGCTTCGATGCGGGGTCGAGCGCGTCTCTGAGAGCTTCCGCTTGCGCGGAGCTACTGCGCATACTTGATAGTTGCGCTTTAGCGCGCGCCATCAAGCCAATAGTAGCTTCGTCCGAGAGTTTGAAAAGAGACTTGAGTCCATTGTGAATAACGGTGCGTTCAAATTTATCAACAACGTGATCCGAAGAAGCAATCTCCGTGAGCACTACCGCTGCCGCTAACGCGATCTCGTTCTTGTCCTTGAGGGGACGATTAGTCTTGAGCGATTTCATTCGCGCGAGAAGTTTATCAACGTGTTCATTTGTCGAATTTGACGAGTTCATGCAGCACCCTCAGTACGCCTGTATTTAGAGGTGTTATGCGTCTGTGGAGGGTCTGCGTGCCCTAGTATCCGGGTTTTATATGTGGTCGTTTGGCGCGTGTCTTCAAGTAGTTAGGGCGTTTTCTGTGGTGCGAGTTCCTATAATTCGGCTTTAGGCGGGCTGGTATTGGGAGGGCCGAAAATAGCTCGAAGTGACGTGGAAATCGATTCTTCTCCGAAATGACTCCGGGCGCCGACACCCCATCGAGGCACCCTCTTTTGTCAAAAAAATCAAAATTCGGCTGAGGAGTTTGGTTGATTTGAGAGCGATTTGCGAGGTCGTCATCAAATCCATTATTTCAGTAATTAAGTCATCCAACGCGGGTGGTAGATAAGACGGAATTAGAAACGGAAAAAGAAAAACGGAGAGCCCCATGAGAGAGTTAAAAGTATACTTCGAGGCGGGACAGCTTACCGAGGTTAGTTTTAAAGATGGAGTAAGTAGTGAGCTTCGTCGGAGCGTGCGAGGCAAGAGCGGAGGCGCGTATCGAAGCGCAGGATCATTCCAGTGGACCAGCGCGGTCCGTGGACTTGCGTTCCTTCTCGTTCAAACGGCGCTCATTCCAGAGAGCGCGGTGCTTGAGGGAGGTGCGGGATCGCTCGCCGCGAGTCTCGACTATGCCATCTCTAAACAGCCGATGTGGCTAACCGAGATGTTTGGGTGTGACCAGAGCGGTATCTGTACAATCCGCCGAATGATCCTTCGCACCAATGCGGAGCGTAAGCGCCCGGGGCCAACAGTACTGGCGGTTAATCAGCGTTACTTGCCGGTCGAGGCGATGAGCATTTACTCAAACGGGAAGCAGTGCTCTCGAGAAGAACTGGCCATTCTGGGGGCATTGCTGATGGACTCTCTTTCTCCGCGGGCTGTTGAGGCTACCGACGTCGCGCGGGCTGCATACGCGGAGGCAGCGTAGCCCGGAGGTGGTGCGACAGGGCGATGTTATAACGGAGGATAGCGTTGTTCGATCTTGTTCTCCTTGTACGCGCGTATAAGGAGCTCAAGGAGAGCGATCTGCTCTTGAATCTGCGCCCCTAGCTCCGTGTCCGCGATACGCCGTGGGGCAGCGTAGCGTCTCAGGTCTTCAAATGAGGGGATCATATCCACGCCTTTACGGATTGATTCCTCAACGGATTCGAAGTGATGGTGGAGCGCCAGGGTAATCCGATCCGGTTGAAGTACGAGGGTGTAACCTCTATCCCCGTACACTTCTGAGAAGGCACCGTCGATCGTCACGGCTTTGCCGCAACGCTTTACGGGAGACTCTCCCTTGTCCATTTTTACCGGTACGTGCCCATTTACGATCAGCCCGTTTTCGGTGCCTACACCAAATTCCGATAATATCCGGTCACAGAACCACCCCTCATTGATGAGAGAAAAATAGGGAGACTTTGTCTCATGCTGGGTGGCGAGATCTTGGAGAAGGTACGATTCGAAGGTGGCGATCTTGTCCTTCCCAAAGAGAGGAGAGTCGGGGCCACCCCAGAGGTACCATAAGAGATCGAGGTCTCGAGTGTTCTGGTTCTGGAATGCTCGCTGTACGGATACCTCAATCGCGTCAAAGAGAGCCCGGCCCTTTCGGGGCACGCCATCGACCTCAAAGGCGATAAGATTCCCCTCTTTGTCGCACGGCACGCAGCCGTGAAATATCAGAGCATGATCTCTGATGAGTGCCATCCGCCCTTTTCGGGCGAGGTAGGACATCTGTTGCCATAGGATAGAGCTTTGAGTGAAGAGTGCGGTGAGAGCGCCCATGCACTCGGTTTCTTCCGTAGACAGTTTCGTCGGGTTTGAATGATCAATCGTTGGAAACGATGAGTCGAGAAGGGAATATGGGGTTCCATCTAAGATAATAGTCTGTGAGTTGGGTCTTAGTAGCTTAATGAGAGAGCGGCGCTCCAATCCAAAGTGTGGGTTCCGGTCGACCGTCTGAGCCTCCAGTTTAAATTGCATGATCGCGGCGGCCTTCTGCATACGAGCGAGAAGGAGAGGATCTTTGCCGCCCGGATCTTTACACTCAAAGCACGTCGCCGGGTCTGAGCCGTATACGGTTTGAGCGAGCTTCTCTAGGGGCTCGAGGGATATCCCATACCCTTCCTCAAGCTGAGTTGTACGACCGTAACGAAGGGAGATCCTTGTGACGAGAGCTATGCAAGCTTGTTGACCGAGACACGCGCCCATCCAGGAGGTATCATGGTTCCCCCACACGATTGATACTCGTGGCTGTTGCGAGATAAAATCGATCGATTTATCGATTCGCGGCCCTCTGTCACCCATATCACCAGCAACGATTAGTTCTGATATTGAGAGGTTTCTTACTAGGCGCGCCGTGAGTCGTAGGAGATCGAGCTCTCTTCCGTGCGCGAGGAACGGTTCCACGAGCGCCGCAAAGTGGGCACCTACTCGGTCAAATTGGGGACTAACGATTAATTCGCGGAAGCACTGCAGGAATTGGGTTGGAAGAATCTCCGCAATGTCGGTGAGCGTGCATGCCTTAGCGAGGACGCGAATAACCTCGAGCTCTGACGCAACGAGCGTTTGTACCAATGCTCGTTTGTCCTCGAGCGGAAGTGTCTCTACGCGGTGGTAGAGAAATGATTCACGCGGATAATAGATGAAGTTCAGTAGCCTTTGTTGTTCTTCATCGCTCAAGCGCTCCGTGAATATCTCTTGTATGAGGGGGCGCAGCGCTCCTGAGGCGTTGTTCACGATATGGCGAAGTTTTTTGTACTCTCCGTGCACGTCACTTACGACATGCACTCGACCCTTGGGAAGCGTTAGGGACGCTGAGAGCACGGCTATGTGCGAGAGGGCGCTGTCCATGTTCGGGTAGAGCTTGGAAAGCTCTCGCAGGTATATCAGGGTTGAAGGCTCGAACTGAAGTGAGATGGATGGAAACATTCGCGGGCTCGCTTGTAATGGGGACTTCGAGTTAGCTCACCACAGAGGTTGCCGATTCGACAAGCGCTGTTTTGGCGGTCAGGGCTCCGAGAAGCCGCTATCGTCGACTCCATTGAGAAGGACCAGGTAGGGCTAGCCTTGTCGAAGCTGAAATCAGGTATTGGACGACCGCCGACGAACCTGGTGTTCACCGTTCATATCCGAGCTTGCAAGCCTCATTAACGAGGGGCCCGAACTACAGAAGCACTGAGTTTCTTTGCCGCCGCGGTGAACCGCTCCGCTTTAAAAGATTTAGAGCTTTTAAGGGTAGCGAAGAGCTCTTTGAGTTCTACGGCATATACCTTCGCGAGTTGAGGAGATGTCGCGAGTGTTGCTTGAATTCCCATTCCTAGCTGCTCTGCTATTTCAAATGTTGGCCACTGATACGTAGAAGCAAAGCTCGCTATGCGTGAGAGGATCTTTGAGGTAGTTCCGAGATCGTGGGGCATGCGAGCGATGAGTGGAATCACTTTGTCTTCCACGAGGGTTGTGAGCGAAGCGATCGAGTCTTTTGCCCCGGTAACTTTATACTCTTTATGAAGAGAGGAGAGAAGCTCCCCCATCTGATCGCTGGATGCTTGATCGAGTGGGGCGATAGCCTCTTTGAGAATCACTAATGAGGGGAGGTTTAGTTTAAGTTGGCCAGGATTTCCACCGTATGAGCGGTGTTTCCATTGTTCCTCGGCCAGGTTGTGGTGACACGAGAAGCAGTCAAAGAGGCTCAGTTCCGGAAAAGTTCCATTCTTCGAGCGTTTTTCTGAGGCTAGAGCCCGCAAGGTTTCATCAGCTTGGCGCGCTTGTCCGGTCATCCAGGCAACCACAGGAATGTATGGAGCCTTTCGTTTTTCGTAGTCAGAGTCGACGACCCAGTGTTTGGGTTGAAGGACCCCAAAGGTATCTAGCTCAAAGCTAAGACGTGGATGGCCAGCCCCGTAAAGATTGTGATTGACCGTCTTCTCGTCGTTACCGTAGTGACAAGAGAGGCAGAGTGAGGCTCGCGCGTCCAACGGAACGAGATCCGTGAGCCCGTTCTTCACATTGTCCGCGTGTGTACTCCCTGTCTCGGCGTGAGTCTTAAGCCATCCGTTTGCGGCACCGTGGCAGGATTCGCATGCCACACCATCCTCCAATCGGAAGCGCTCCCCCTTCTGAGAAGCCTCTTCCACATAGGTAGCGTGACACGAGAGGCATAGAGGAGCTTTTGCGGCGTCCGTGATCCCCAGGTTTGAGGCGATCTTCTTTGAGTCCTTGTTAAGGAGGGTCAGATACGCTTTTGAGTGTCGGTCGTGCTTAGACCACGTAGTGTATTCATTCTGCAATACATTCGATGAGTTGCGTGGCTTTATGTCGCCGTGACAATTTGAGGATGAGCAGGACCCTGGGCCCAAGAATAGTTGATCTGAGGGAAGCGCTATGGCCCAGGAAGGCAGGAGGGCTAGCCCCACCGCTATGATAGAAAGATGTTTTATGACCTTCATGGTGATCGTTGTCGCGAGTCGTCTACCCAGCTCAATCATCCCCTCAATATTGACCGCGGAATAGAAGAGTTTTGCACTCTTATATACGCGAGAAAGTATTGGAAATGAATTGCTCGGTATTCCCTCGAAACTTATAGTAGAAAAAAAATCAGACTACGAGAGTTTATTTAGTAGATGCTACTCTCAAGACCCGCGCGGCTTTTGTAACAATGTCGGAACATTTTGAAGTAGCCATCATTGGGGCTGGGCCCGCCGGCATCGGGGCAGCGACTAACGCCGCGCATCACAAGATATCTCATGTCCTCTTTGAGAAGGGGGCTATAGCTAACACGATCTACGATTATCAGCTCCGTAAGCACGTGATGGCCGAGCCTTCGCGGCTTCCGCTTCGCGCAAAGTGTCGTTTTTCTGAAGGAAGTCGAGAAAAGATCCTTCAAGAGTTTGAGGAAGATCTTCGGGAACACGTCGTAAACCTTCGCCAAGCCGAAGTTACGAAGTTGGAAAATGTTGGTGATGTTTTTCATATTCACTACCTCGACCAGGTGTGTACGGCGACGTCCGTAATTCTCAGCATCGGCGTGCAGGGATCTCCCCGTAAACTTGGAGCTCCGGGTGAAGATCAAAAACACATTGCGTATACGCTCTCTGACCCGGACGCCTTTAACGGGCGCGACATTATCGTCGTTGGAGCAGGTGATGCCGCTATCGAGAACGCGTTGGCGCTCAGCGAGCGCAATACGGTAACCCTCGTAAATAGAGGTGGCGAGTTCGCGCGAGCGAAGGAGGCGAACTCAAAGCTGATCCTTAACGCGATTCAATCCGGAAAAATTCGATGCCTCTACAATGCCACCGTCGCTCGCGTTGAAAGCGTAGTCGCTCAGGTAAACACCCCAGAAGGAGAGGTCGCCGTTCCGTGTAATCACCTCATCGCGCGCCTTGGCTGCGTCCTTCCACGGAAATTTTTAGAATCGATCGGCATCGAATTTCCGAATGCGGACCCCACATCCGTTCCCGTGGTGAATCACCGCTATGAATCGAACGTCCCTGGGCTTTTCATCCTTGGAGCTCTGATCGGCTATCCGCTGATTAAGCAAGCTATCAATCAAGGATTCGAGGTGATTGAGCACATTCGAGGAGTTGCTGTTGAACCAGCCGATCAGCCGCTCCTTGAGGAACGGTTTGCGAAGGTTCGTGGCGGGTTTACTGAGATCTTCCCCAAAGTGTCTTCTCAACTTCCGCTCTTTAGAGACTTAAGCTCGCCGCAGCTACGCGAGATGGTAATCGATTCAACGCTTCATGAGATGACCTGTGGTGAGGTTGTTTTTGAAAAGAATGATTATACGGATACCTTTTGGAGTGTTGTTTCTGGCTCCGTTGAAATTGAGGTTGGTGAAAACCGACGGGTCACCCTCGGAGTCGGAGATTTCTTCGGAGAGATGGGGCTTATTTCCGGGCGACGACGTACTGCCACTGTTCGAGCCGCTACGCCCGGAACGCTACTCTTAGAGACGCCTCGCAAGCAGGTCTTGAAATTGATGGCATCTGTAAATTCAGTACGACGAGCGCTCGATGAGGTATTCATGTTGCGAGCGCTTCAGACCTCGATATTCCCAGAGGTCGATCGCTCCTTCCTTGAGGCGCTGGTAAAGAAAGCTTCAATGAAGAACTTTAAGAAAGGCGACGTGCTCTTTAAAGAGGGAGAGATCGGAGACCTTCTCTACGTTATTCGTAAGGGATCGGTGAAGATATCTCGGAAAAATAGAGCGGGTGTTGATGTCGCGCAGACGTATATCGCCGCCGGAAACTATGTTGGTGAGATGGCGCTCTTGACCCCAGAGGAGAGGCCTCGTTCAGCGACCGTGACAGCGGCGGTTGGATGCGAAACGATTACTATCAACAAGAGCGACTTCATAGATCTTTTGAACCACTTTCCCGCCGCTCGCGAGCGTATCCTGCGGACTGTTCAAGAGCGTAGGGTGGAAAATGTCGTAACTCATTGGAATGAGCAGGCGGGATCTATCCTTGACTTCATGATGAAGGAGGGGCTTACAGACGCCGAAAACGTTCTCCTCATTGATTCGGATCTTTGCGTCGGATGCGATAACTGTGAGGCGGCGTGCGCATCGACCCATCGTGGGCACTCTCGACTCGACCGAACGGGAGGAAAGAGCTTTGCCTCAATTCAGCTTCCGATCTCATGTCGTCACTGTGAGAACCCTCTCTGTATGCTTGACTGTCCGCCGGACGCTCTGACGCGATTGCCGGACGGAGAGGTGGCCATTCGAGACTCTTGTATCGGATGTGGTAACTGCGTAGGGAATTGTCCCTACGGTGTGATACATATCGTGCACGATAAAATTCCCAAGGGCCCGACGCTCTTTCACTGGTTTGGTCTTGGTCAATATGACGAAGGGCCGGCCAAAGCCGCCAAGTGTGACATGTGCCACGATCTGGATGGTGGGCCTGCGTGCGTAAGGGCGTGTCCAACCGGCGCCGCGATGCGGGTGAACCCAGATAAATTAGTAAGAATAGCGAACGCGAAGAGGATATAGCTGAGTGCGGCAAGAGACCTTCATCTCATACAAGGGTTATCGGTGGTTACTTTTCACCATCGGAGCACTCATTGTATGCGCCGTTGTGTATATCGTGAACTCTCCGGTCGGGGGACGAAACGGAGGCACTGTAGTCGGCTACTCCTTCGGGACGCTCGCCACTATGGGGATTATATGGTTGATGGCGTACGGCATTCGAAAAAGGTCGTACAGGTCTTCGCTGGGTACCGTGGAAGGGTGGTTGGCTGCTCATATATGGATCGGGATTGGGCTCCTTTTCCTAGTGCCGCTCCATTCAGGATTTAGCTTCGGTTGCAACGTTCACACCCTCGCGTATCTTTTGATGATCCTCACGATCGTGAGTGGCATCTGGGGCGTTCTGTATTACGCGACACTTTCGGACAAGATCTCCTCTCATCGAGGTGGTCGAAAGGAGGCGATAGTTCTTGAACAAATAAGCTCGCTGAGCGCAGAGATTGATCAGATTGCCAAGGGAAAGAGCGACGTATTTATGAGGCTTGTGGAGGAATTTAACTTTTCCTTCAAGCCGAGATTTTTCCAGCTCCTCAGAAGATCAAGATTGACTTCCCTAGATCAAAAACGCGCCGGAGAGTTTTTAGTAAACCTTCCAGAGGCGGAAAAAGACGACGCGATGCGGGCCATCGGTCTGATGGATCAAAAGATAGATATCGCGCAGGCGTTAGTTGAGGATAGTCGTATTAAGAATCTCCTCCGAGTCTGGTTGTTTATCCATGTACCGGCATCCATCGCCCTCTGTGTCGCGCTCGCGATACATATATTCTCGGTCTTTTTCTTCTGGTAGAGCATGCGGATACTTTACGTTCAAGAGCGCGTTAATCCAGGTGGGTCTCGGGATCGTCTTACGACCCCATTCGAACAGCGCGAGATTGTTATCGGACGGGGCGGAGAGTCGCAGATCATTGTCGCGAGCAGCCGCGTATCTCTTGTTCACGCGAAAATAGCTTATCAGGATGGAGCGTGGACGGTTTCCGATCTCGATTCGCTTGTGGGAGTTCGAGTTAATAACACGCGTATCGCGAGTGTCACGCTGAAAGGAGGAGAGAAGATCCTCATAGGCGACATAGAGTTCTCTGTGTCTATCTCTGGCGACGAGCTTACTCTCGTTCAGACGATCTCGATGGATCTAGTGGTGTCTGAGCACGAGGCGCTTGCCGCGCAGGCCGCGGCGCTCAAAATAGACACGTATCTGCCGCGAATGCGGACGATCTCGTTAGTAGTAGCCATGATAGTCTTTGTTGGATGGGGCATCATTCCCCTCTCTAGTGGGCGATACAAATCGTGGAATAGTGGTCCGATCTCGAACGCGCATAAGACGATAGAACGAGATTGTCAGAAATGTCACAGCGAGCCTTTGAAGCCGGTGCAGGATAAAGATTGTCTGACCTGTCACTCAATGTCGGAACACGCCAAGGGGCATAAGCTGTTCATCGCGCAGCACGCGAGTTTCGATATGCGGTGTGCCGAGTGTCACATGGAACACAACGGCGATTCCGGATTAATCTCCAAAGACTCCCGATCCTGCGAATCATGTCACGGGGTGATGCAGTCGCTACATAAAGAGAGCTCCATCCTGAATGTGAGGGACTTCGCGCGACATCCCCAATTCAGGCTCTCGATAACGCAACCGGACGGCACTCACAAGCGCGTTAGCCTTGACGATAGGGCAGATATCAAAGACGGGACTCCACTCAAGCTAAACCATGCGGTGCATCTAAAAGCGGGATTGCGGGGACCTAACGGCCCGGTAACACTTCAGTGCAACGCCTGCCACGGGCTCAGCGCCGACGAGCGGTCAATCGAACCGATTGCTTTTGATAAGCACTGCCGCGATTGTCATACCCTGGGTTTTGATGAGCGCTTGCCAGACACACAGCTTCCTCATGGCGATGCCGAGGCGATTTATCCAACCCTTTTTGCCGAATACGCCAGACTTTTGCTCCTTGAAAATGGAGAAGCTCTTGAGACTCAAAAAAGTCCGCTCCGTGCAATGCCACTTGGGACAGAGCTTCCGACGGTGCAAGATCTCTCCCCCGAAGCGAGTAAAGTGCAAAAAGCCGCCCGTGTCGCTGAGGAGGAGGTTTTTACTCGGACCGGGTGCTACCTCTGTCACAATTATTCAGAGAAACCTACCAACGAACAGCGTGGGGATGACAGTAGGTACTTGATAACAAGACCGAATGTCCCGGCTGTCTGGTTTACTAAAGCGCGGTTCGATCACGGTGCCCACAACAACATCTCCTGTGAGTCATGTCATGAGCATGTGAGGAGATCGACGGAAACGAGCGAGGTGCTCCTCCCCGGTATTGAAACGTGCAGGGATTGTCACGTAGAAGGAGAGCGGCCTGGTTACGTTCGCTCCGACTGTGCTCAGTGTCACGTCTACCACAAAGCCCTGGGACTGCCGGACTCGAAGAAGCAGAAGCTCACCGACTACTTACACTCCTTGACGCGGTAAAGAGGTATTAGAGATGTATCGCCCTTTTTTTAGATCCTTTCTCGTTGCAACAGCTTCAGGTGCTCTCGTTAGTTGTGGTGGCGGTGGAGGAGGTTCCGGCGGTGGACAGAGTGGTGGCTCAGAGGGAGCAAACTATGGATGCGATGGTGGATGTGCCCATCAAGCATTATCCGCGGAAGACGTCTCTACGATTCTAAGACAAGCCGCTACCGCGACACGCGAGCTCGGCACGGCAGGAACCTTCGCGGTAGTCGACCGGGTCGGAAATGTTTTGGCTTTGTATCAGATGACGGGAGCAAATCCCACGACAACCATTAATGGTGGGATTGGCGCGGCGGGCGGACTAGAGGGAGCAACGGTCGCGTCAACTCTCGCCGCCATCTCGAAAGCTGGCACGGGCGCGTACCTTAGTAGTCAGGGCAACGCGTTCTCTACACGGACCGCGAGTCAGATCATTCAGGAGCACTACCTTCCAGGGCAGTCGAATCAACCGGGCGGCCCACTCTTTGGAGTTCAGTTTTCTCAACTGAGTTGCAGCGACGTTACACTGGAAGGTAGCGCCATGGCGGGGCCTCGTCCTTTGCCTCTCGGATTCGCCGGCGATCCAGGGGGATTGCCCCTCTATAAGAGTGGTGATCTGGTGGGAGCTATCGGTGTTGAGTTTGACGGCATCTACACGATTGATCGAGGAGTCTCTGACGTTGATAGCAACATGGAGGAGAAGGTCGCTCTCGCGGGAAGTATCGGATTCGAGGCTCCGGCGGAGAGAGTCGGGGATAATATCTCACTTGCGGGACGAAGCCTTCGATTCGCGGATCTCTCTTACGGTGAGGTCACCCTTCCGGAGACCTTGGATGAGATAAGTGACGCGAATCTTGTTCGCGTATCACAGTACTCAAATGGACAGATTCGGGGTGGAGTGCCCTTCGGATCCGTAGCATCGGGCTTCGCTGATACGTCTCGCGCGGGTGTTCCCGCGATGTTCCTGACAAACGGAGGAGCCGCTCGATTTCCAACTCGTGGAGGACGTGGGCTTGCTGGAGGCGCGCAACTGAGTGCTGCTGAGGTGAACGCGCTTTTGGATTCAGCGATCCTGACCGCGCACCGCGCTCGTGCCGCGATTCGAACTCCGCGCGATACCTCTGCGCGTGTCTCAATCTTCGTGGTCGACGACCAGGGAACACCCCTCGGATTTACGCGCTCTCAGGACGCGCCGGTGTTTGGCGCGGATGTTTCGCTCCAAAAAGCTCGTACCGCGGCGCTCTTTAGTTCTCCAGACGCTGGTGCCGTCTTGGGGAGCGCTCCTGGACTAGCGCGAAACTATGTAGGGGAATACTCCGCTTTTTCGGGCGTAAATCTGGATGGTTCGTACGCCTTTGATTCACGCTCGATCGGAAATATGGCGCGACCATTCACTCCAGATGGTATCGATGGTACGCCTCCTGGACCTTTCTCTCTTCCCTATCCAGGGCTTGGCGTTGGTAGCACGTGGAGCGTGTTCAATACGGGCTTGCAGTTTGATCTTATCGCGGCCGCTGTGTTTAGCTCGGCGACCAATCCAGGGGCCTCGGCATCTTCGTGCGCCAGTATCGGGGGACGACTCCGTAACGGGGCGCAGATCTTCGCGGGCGGTGTTCCGCTTTACCGAGGAGGAACGCTTATCGGAGCTATCGGAGTGAGTGGTGATGGAATCGATCAGGACGATCTCACGGCATTTTACGGTGCGAGTCGCCGTGGACTCGATTACGCCGGGTATACGGGCATAGGGGATCCAGAGCTTGGCTTTAACGCGCCAAAGGATCGTCGAGCGGATCACATCGACCTGCCCCAGCCGCAACTCCGATTGCGCTATGCGCAATGTCCCGAAGCTCCCTTTATCAGGGATAACGATCAAAATGGGTGTGAGGGACTTTAGTGCTGCAGTCAAAACGGTTCTTCTCTCCACCTACCGATCTTACCGCAGTATGGCTGTGCGGTCGGGATGCTTGTCGCGACGCTAGCACGAGAGCTGGCGCTATTGTTTCGTCCGTAAGGGATCGTGATGGCATGAAAATACTTTTTGGACGAGGTGCTCGATACGCATGATTGTACAAGGGGTACGGCAGGCATGGGAGAAGCTAGCGGAGTGCGAGTTCCGCAGCCGGGCTCTTCGCGCGTTGGCCTCGAGTGGAATCACCGTTTGTCTCTGCGCCAGCGTCGCTTTGGCGGATGAGGAAGCGGGTGTCGAACCGGTGGGTACACCCGCTCAGGCTGAAGCGGTCATCCCACAAGAGGTTCTAGAGCGATCGTTCGCGGATCGTCCGACCGAACATTTCCCGGAGACTGTGTACGAATCTATTCAACCGGTAGAGAACTCTGCGTCAGGATTTATCCCGGTCCCAGATCGATGGCGGATGTTCTACGCCGGGAAGTGGTACGATCCTTACAATCAAAATGTTATTAAAGCCGACATTCCAGTGTTTGGAGCGCCGGGTGACGAATGGTTCTTTGAGACGTCTATTATATCCGACACTCTTTTTGAAGCGCGTCGCGTTCCGGTGCCTGTCGGATTTGCGTCCACTAAACGACCAAATAGCAATGATGTGTTTGGTGATGGAGACCAAACGGTCTTTCAACAGAACGTAATCACCTCATTTGGTCTTATTAAGGGAGACACCGCGTTCAAGCCGCCGGATTTTGAGCTCCGAGTCGCTCCGATATTTAACTTCAATCACGTCGAGGCGGCTGAAGACGGGCTTCTTAAAGCCGATCCAACGGCTGGAAGCAGTCGTTCTGATAGCTTCGTTGGTTTTCAGGAGCTTTTCGCCGACATTCATCTCGCGAATCTCTCGGACCGTTACGATTTCGTTTCGCTACGAGGAGGTATTCAGCAGTTTAACGCCGACTTCCGTGGATTTCTGTACAACGACAATCAACCTGGCGCTCGATTCTTTGGTAACTACGACAATAACAAGACGCAGTTCAATCTCGCGTGGTTCTCGCGTCTCGATAAGAACGCGAACTCGGGGATAAACACCCTCTTTCATGATCGGCATGAGGATGTATTCGTCGCGAACACCTACCGACAAGATCTTCTCGCTCTCGGCCACTCCACCACGTTTAGCGTCGTTCACCGCGCGGATACAGCCGGCAATCAAGGCTATGAGTACGATACGAATGACTTCCTTGTTCGGCCGACCGCGATAGGTGACCAACGCCCTAAAAACATCTACTCGACCTATCTTGGCCTCGGAGGTGATGGACACCTCGGTCGAGTGAACACAACGACGCAACTCTATTATGTGTTCGGTTCCGAGAGTCACAATCCGATAGCGAATCAACAGGTCGATATTAGCGCAGCCATGGCCGCTCAAGAGGTGTCCTACGATGTAGATTGGACCCGTTTCCGCTCGTCCTTCTTGTGGGCATCCGGTGATAGTGATCCTTATGATGGAACAGCTTCAGGATTTGACGCGATCTTCGATAGTCCGAACTTCGCTGGAGGAGACCTCGCCTATTGGCAACGGGAAGGCTTACCATTTGTGGGTGGCGGCGGCACAAATCTCAACAATCGAAATAGCTTCTTACCGAATTTTCGTCCCGGAAAGGAGATGGGACAATCGAACTTTGTGAATCCTGGTCTCATCCTCTACAACCTCGGCGTTGATTTCGAGCTTCTCCCAGAACTTAAGCTCGTCACGAATGCGAGCTATCTTCAATTCGCCAATACCGCCGCGCTTGAAGTTTTGCGTCAGGACGGTTCAATCGGTCGTGATATTGGGTGGGATCTCTCGGCGGGATTTCTGTATCGCCCGCTTCTCACTAATAACGTAATCATTCGTATCGGAAGTGGAGTTCTTATCCCAGAGCAGGGACAAGAGAACCTCTTCGGAAACCAGACTAATTACCACGCTTTTACGAATCTGATTTTGCAATACTAGAGAGCTATGACGAACCGCGCGTGTTTATCAGATTATCTGAGTGCCAAAGAGGGGCGTGAGAGCGTGGGAATGGCGGTGGCGCGGGGGGGGGTGTTAGCGTTTATAGTTTCATTAGCTCTGACCGGCTTCTCCCAATGTGTATTTG
>CAIXKI010000215.1 GCA_903920005.1 uncultured delta proteobacterium | reverse complement strand
TTTCTTCGGCAACTATGGGCGTATCGTCGCTTAACAGAGTTATCACCTCGGACTTCATCTCGGGCCTCTCTACGAGTGGTAAGTCTACCTCCGCGCAAGACATAGCTCGGCAGGCCATGAGCAAAGGTAGCGATGAGCCGATCTCCGTAACGTTGCGGCGCGGAGCGCAGGGTGCTGCCGCCGCGGTCCAGTCCCTCAACGCCGGTATCAGCTACATCAATATCGCGGAGCAGTTTACCACCAGCCTTCTTGAGGTAGTTAGTCAGGTTGATGCATTGGTCACCAAGGCTGGAAAGGGAAACATAACCCCGTCGAATGCTCGAGTGTATAAAGATCAGTTCGATAGATTGAGCGCTACCTATACAAAGGTTATTAAAAGTTCGGTTGTGAAAGGGAAGGACCTCTTGAACGTGGAAGAGATGAAGAGCGCCCTGCAGAGGGCTGGTCTCAATGTTGACCAGGTGTCTGAGTTGCAAAACGCCTTTAAAAGAGTGACCTCCTTCTCCATGGTGGAGGTGAACGACAAAGGCCAAGTCCTTTCCAAAGACGACATCATCCCCCCTGAGGCTTTTTATAAGGCTTTGAGGCAGGCGACCCGAGATCCCGAGGAGCCTGCACAGTCAGATGACGGCTCCATAGCGTTTGCGTCTTCGCGAGAAGCGGTTAAAGAGATAAAGGACCATGTGGTCGAGAACCTAAAATCTCTTTCAACCGCCAGAGAGCTTGTTGAGAAGAACCTGAAACTTGTCCGGGCCACGGGATTCGCGTTTCTAAATGTCTCTACCGACGTGGGTGATTCGGATACCGTTGACGATGTGGCGCTTAGAGTGCGGGGAGCGATCCGTAGTGGGGCTCGCGATGTGCTTTCTGAGGCGCAGAACCTTAAAGGGATTTTGCAGGCCGGTTTCAGGCTGCTGCAGGAGTCGACGAGCAAGAATTAGTTGGGGCATTGGGGAAGTCGGCTTATTATTCTTAAGCGAGGGGGCGGTTGTGACGACCGTTCTAGGGGGGCGCAGAGTATATAAAACCTGTCACGTAAGGGATGAAAACAATTCGAGAAAGGCGCATACTGGCGGGATATTTTAGTTCGTCAGTGTAGGCGTCAGAGTTCTTTCAAGAGCCAGGTAGACACTACTATGCGGCATTGTGGTCTTTTGCTAAGATCGTTGGGTTAAGCAGCTAACACTATTAGAAATCTATGAACGGCGACAGTTTTCTTCCTTTCGGACCAAACGCAGGCTACCTAGCTGAGCTCTACCAGCTGTATCTTTCAGACCCTTCAGTAGTCGATCCGGTGTGGGCGGAGTTTTTCGAATCTCTCGATTCCAATGGGGTCGCCGCCCTCACAACTGGTCATATAAACGGGGGAACGAATGGCCATGCGCACGCTGCCGCTCACGGCGCTGCTGCTGAGGTTGCCGGCTCGTCGTCCGCTTTGGCTGAGAAGATCGTCCAGGCCTTTAGAACCTACGGACATGCGGCCGCGCAGCTCAGCCCGCTCACGGCTGGTGGTCTACGCTCTGAGAGTCCTCGCGAGCTTACACTTCCGTATTACGGCGAAGATCGGGGCGCGGAAAAGATTTCGTTGTCGTCTTTCAAGTTCGCCGGTTCTTCGTACAGCTCGTGCGCCACACTTATGGCGGCTTTAGCAAAGGTGTACAGTGGCTCGATCGGTTTTGAGTTCATGCACCTCACGAAAGCTGAAGAGCGTGCCTGGCTTCAGGAACGGATTGAGAAGCGCTTCGCTCAGAGCGCCTTCAGCGCTGAGCAGCGTCGCGAGATCTTCGATGGCTTAATGAAAGCCGACATCTTTGAGTCTGAATTGCACAGGAAATACGTTGGCGCGAAGCGCTTTTCGCTCGAGGGGAACGATACGCTCATCCCTCTGCTCTCAGTGCTTGCGCGGGATGCGGCCGCATCTGGCGTGAAGGGAATCATCGCGGGAATGGCTCACCGCGGACGCTTGAACGTCCTCGTGAACACTTTGGGTAAGCCGCTTTCAAGTATCTTTTCAGAGTTTGAAGATAAGACGGTTGCCACGATCGCTGGGGCTGGCGATGTAAAGTATCACCTCGGGTTTGTAACGAAACGCGCCGCGAATGGAACCGATATCCATATGGAGATAGTTCCAAATCCATCGCACCTTGAATTCGTTAACCCCGTCGTTGAGGGGA
Source organism: uncultured delta proteobacterium (assembly GCA_903920005.1). Taxonomy (GTDB): domain Bacteria; phylum Bdellovibrionota_C; class UBA2361; order UBA2361; family OMII01; genus OMII01. Next base: position 13,284 of record CAIXKI010000215.1, on the reverse strand, counting down.
TCTCTCGCGCTCTCCAAGATAAGCTTCCAGATCGTAATCGCGGCTCATACCTGCCACTTGTGATGCACGGCGATGCCGCGTTCGCTGGACAGGGAGTTGTCTTCGAAACCATCAACTACGCGGGGCTCGCCGGTTATACCACGGGCGGAACGTTCCATATCGTTATCAATAATCAGATCGGATTTACGACGACACCTGATGAAGCTCGTTCAACGCGCTACTGTACTGACCTTGCGAAGGGGATCGACTGCCCAGTGTTTCACGTAAACGCCGAGGATCCTGAGGCAGCGTGTTGGGTGACTCGACTCGCTCTTGAGTATCGCATGACCTTCGGTAAAGACGTATTTGTCGATCTGATTGGACACCGTAAGCATGGGCATAACGAAGGCGATGACCCAAGTTTCACCCAGCCGGCCACGTACGCGGAGGTCAAGAGTAAGAAGCCTATCTGGCAGCAGTACTCAGAGAAGCTCATGAGTGAAGGCGTGCTCTCCTCGGAAGAGGTTTCGGGGGCCGTTGAAAGTTACAAAAAGGCTTTCGCGGATGCTCAGGCTGAAGCGGGTCAGGGGATCGGTTCTGATGCATGTGCTGTGCACGGTAAATTGTACAAGGCGCCTGGCGACACGGGCGTATCGGCGAAGACGCTCAAGAGCGTCGCGAAAGCTCTACTCGCGTTCTCGGACGATTTTAAACCCCATCCCAAGCTCCTCAAGATAATTGAAAAGCGTGTGGAAACTGTTGAGGCGGGTGAGGGGATTGAGTGGGGGGTCGCGGAGGCTCTCGCTTTCGGTTCCCTCGTCCTTGAAGGACGGTCGATACGGTTGAGTGGTCAAGATTGTATGCGAGGCACTTTCAGCCACCGACATCTTGTGCTTGATGACTTCGAGGGACGTGGTCAGTGGAGTCCGATCGCGGCGATGCTCGCGCGTGAGGGGATCGATGCTTCTTTCGAGATTTTTAATAGCTCCCTCTCGGAGCAGGCGGTGCTTGGATTTGAGTTCGGATATTCAGCCGCTAATCCAGACTGCCTCACGATGTGGGAAGCTCAGTTCGGAGATTTCTCTAACGGAGCCCAGATTATCATCGATCAGTTTATCACGAGCTCAGAGGCTAAGTGGGGACAGCGATCCGGCGTGGTGATGATGTTGCCGCACGGGTACGAGGGGCAGGGACCAGAGCACTCTAGCGCTCGTTTGGAGCGTTATCTTCAGATGTGCGCAGAAAACAACATGAGTGTCTGCTATCCATCGAGCGCGGCGCAGCATTTCCACCTTATGCGTCGGCAGGGTGTGAGTGAGATTAAACGACCCCTTATTATCATGACACCTAAGAGCCTCTTGCGCTTGCCAGCCGCGATGAGCTCTCTCGCTGAAATGACAAAGGGAAGGTTTAAACCCGTTATCGAGACCGATCTCGCGGGGAAGAAGGCTTGCAGGGATCTCGTATTCTTGACCGGAAAGATATACTACGACGTACACGCCGCCCTGCAGGAGGCGGGTAAGTCCTCCGCTCGGCTGGTACGAGTCGAAGAGTTGTACCCCTTCCCAGAGGCGGAGGTCTCTAAGATCGTCAAAGAGAGTGGCGCCAAGAACGTTTTCTGGGTGCAGGAAGAGCCCCAGAACATGGGCGCATGGTCGTACATTGAGCCCCTCTTGAGGAAGGCAACTGGAGCGACCCCTGTGTACGTAGGACGGCCAGCGTCTGCAGGCACTTCGACCGGTTCGGGTAAGCACCATGCTCTTGAGCAGAAGGCTATCACCGCCGAGATCGTTCGCCATCTTTCTGCCTAATCGCCCTCTTGAAATAGGTGTTTCACTGGCCTCTTTGGTGTAGCCTCTGGGGCCATGTACGCTATTTTCTATGATCTTGAGACCACCTCGAAGAATCCGATTGGACAGATTCTCAACTACTCATTCATCTTGGTAGACGAGGACTATAAGCCGGTCGATGAACTCTCTGGGCTGATCAGGATCTCCAGGCTGCAAATGCCTGAACCCGGGGCGATCCTCGCCAACAGAACTGACCTCGTTAAACATCAAGCGGAGGCGGTTGATAGCGAGCCGGTGGCGATCAAAAAGATCGAGGCGTTTATCGCTTCGTGTATCCAGAGAGCGAAGGGGGCGGTGGCTTTCATTGGGTACAATTCAGCGCGATTTGATCTCGGATATCTCCGCACGAGCTTTATCAGAAATGGTCGAAATCCATACTTCGGTGGAAAAATTTCGCCCCGTGACCTCTACCACGTTGTTCAGAAGGCATACCTTACGTCAGAAAAGTGTAGAACTGCGGTGCGTAATCACTTGAAGGGCGAGAAGCGGTTATCTCTCTCGCTTCAAACCGTGGCGCATGCTCTCGGCTTGCTCGAAGGGGTGCAGGCTCATGAATCGAGAGAGGATGTGCTGCTTACAATACGCTTGGCAGAATGGTTGCAGCGTGAATGCGGGCTCGATGTGCGATCGTATGAGGCATATGAAGGATTTAAGCTTCACTCAACTGAAAAGACCGGTACGGTGTATCATCAGGAGGAGCCTGAGTACGATCTTGCGGAGACTTCGTACTCACGGAAGGTGCCTGTATGTCTACTTGAGGCTTCGGGAAAGGCATCGCTATGGATAAATTTAGAGCGATTCGCTGAGAAAGCCGGCCCTCAGTGCATTATGTGGCGTCAGCTCATGAAGCACCCCTTTTTCATCCCGAACCAGGCTGTGCAGAATCCTGAGGTTGGAAAGTTGGCTCGCTCCGCCCTGTCGACGTTCTCGAAGGTGTCGCTTAAAAACTATTTTGAAAAGAGCACCTGCGATATCGAGCAGGATATTTATCGACTCGACTTTGACGCGCAGGACCTTCTCGCAAAGGCGATTCAAGGGGGCGATCGGGAGGCTCTCGCGGAATGTCGAAATCCGGACGCCAAGGTTTTGTGGATACGGCACCAGCTCGCTCACTCCGAGCTTAACTTGGCCGATGCTCGGACAGCTCATACCCTACGTCAGTATGCGTTACACCGTTACGGCGGGAAGGTTCAGCTCGTAAAGAGCGTTAAAGATCCCTCCGAGCCAGGGAATTATCACCCGAGCCTCCACGAGATGTGGGGGGAGCTGATTCGAGCGAGGGAGGGCGCTGTGGCTCTTGGTCGGACGGAGGATAAGGCTCTTTTGGACTCCCTGGAGACCTTCTATAGAACCTCAGATATCGTCCGCGTAGCGGGCAGCGATCTTGTTCCTGGTATCGTTCTCTCTGCCGCTTAATCCGCCATCCCCAAAAGGAACAAAAAGGCGTCTCGGAGTCGCTTCTTGTTCTTGAGCCTTTGGCCTATCGAGGGTAGGATAAGGGGTCGTTAACCTTTCACTAGTTCTCTCTTTTTGAGGCGACGTGTCGCAGTTCGTTCACCTCCATCTTCACACCCAGTACAGCCTCCTCGATGGGGCTAATAAAGTTAAGGAAGTCTTGGGCCACGCAGCCAAGCTTGGCCAGGCGGCTATCGCGATGACCGATCACGGTAACATGCATGGCGCAGTTGAATTCTATTCAGAGGCCAAGAAGTCCGGTATCAAGCCGATTATCGGGTGCGAGTTGTACGTTACTCCCGGATCCCGTCATGAGCGCAAGATGCGCGCCCAAGGAGGTGCTGGTACGTGTCACCTTACCGTGCTCGCGGCAAATAAGATCGGATACCATAACCTGTGCAAGCTCTCGAGCCTCGCCTACAAAGAGGGGTTCTACTTTAAACCGCGTGTCGATCACGAGTTGCTAGAGCGATACTCTGAAGGTCTGATCGTCTTGAGTGGATGCTTGGCGGGAGAGATCGCCCAGGCAACCATGGTTGATGATTACAAGACCGCGAAAGAGGTTACGGAATTTTACGCTCGTACCTTCAAAGATCGATTCTATCTAGAATTGCAACCGCATCCGATTCCGGACCAGCAGAAGCACAATAGCGCGATCCGAGATCTCGCCAAGTCGATGGGGATACCGCTGGTCGCTACGACCGACTGTCACTACCTAAGTAAAGATGACCACTTCGCGCAAGAAGTGTTGATGTGCGTCTCGACCGGCAAGACGATACTTGACCCGGATCGATTGCGGCATGAAGGCTTCACGCTGCACCTAAAGACCGAGGATGAGATGATCGAGGAGTTCGGAAGAGATGATATCTCGACCGAAGCTATCCGTAACTCTGGGCTCATCGCGTCCCAATGCGACCTCTCTCTTGAATCGAAAACCTACTACATGCCCAATTTTGAAACGGGCGATTCTCGACCATTGATCGACGTGATGGGCCAGATGGCTCGAGAGGGCATGATTAAACGCGAGGAGGTTCTCTCGATAACTCCCGGATGGAGCGACGCGCTGAAGCAGGCGTATCAGGAACGTCTTGAAGAAGAGATTTCGCTGATCGGTCAGATGGGATTTGCGGGATACTTCCTTGTCGTCGCGGACTTTATCGTATGGGCGAAAGATAACGGAGTTCCTGTTGGTCCGGGTCGAGGATCGGTTGCCGGCTCTCTCGTCGCGTACGCCATGCGCATTACCGAAGTTGATCCGATATCGAACAAGTTGTTCTTCGAGAGATTCCTTAATCCAGAGCGTGTCAGCATGCCTGATATCGACGTCGACTTCTGTATCCACGGACGCGAGTCCGTTATGCAGTACGTCATTCAGAAATACGGTAAGGAGAACGTCGCTCAGATTGCTACATTCGGAACGCTCAAGGCGAAGGCCGCGATTAAGGACGTTGGTCGCGCGCTCGGCATGAGTTACGCCGAGACTGATCGTATCGCTCAGCTTGTGCCCGCGCCACGACAGGGATTCGACTATCCGCTGGCAGAGGCTCTCAAGATGGAGCCCAAGTTGGCCGAGTACGCGGCAGGTGAGGGTAAAGAGCTCATCGAGCTCGCGATGAAGCTTGAAGGCCTGACCCGCCACTCGTCAACCCATGCGGCCGGCGTCGTCATCGGAGATAGGCCGCTCGATGAGCTTCTTCCGATGATGGTTGATAAAGACGGCAACGATGTTACCCAATATTCGATGACCTATGTCGAGAAGGTAGGGCTCGTAAAGTTCGACTTCCTCGGACTGAAGACTCTGACCGTTCTGCATACAGCGTGCGCGATTATAAAAGAGAGTCGCGGCGTAGAGATCGATCTCAATACGCTTCCACTTAATGACGCCAAGACGTACACGCTCCTATGTGGAGGAAATACGACCGGTGTATTCCAGCTTGAGTCGAGCGGAATTACTGAGATGGTGGTAAGGCTCAAGCCGAGCGGCTTTGACGACATCGTTGCGATGCTGGCGCTGTATCGTCCCGGACCGCTCGACGCTGGAATGGTGGATCACTACATCGAGCGTAAGCATGGCCGAGAGCCGATCTCCTATCTCCATCCGCTCATGAAAGATATCCTTATGGATACGTACGGCGTGATCCTCTATCAAGAGCAGATCATGCAACTCGCTCGGGCCCTATCCGGCTACTCGCTTGGAGAAGCAGACATTCTCCGAAAGGCGATGGGTAAGAAGAACCCAGAAGAGATGGCGAAACAGAAGGTCCGCTTCATATCGGGGTCTAAGAACATCGGAATCTCTGACAAGCTTGCTGATGAGATATTCCAGCAAATGGAGACATTCGCCCGGTACGGATTCAATCGAAGTCACACCGCCGCGTACGCGCTCGTGTCGTTCCAGACGGCGTACCTGAAAGCTCACTACGGTGTTGAGTTCATGGCCGCGTTAATGACGCACGACATGGAGGATAGCGAGAAGACCTTTAAGAACTTCAACGAGTGTCGCCGTCAGGGTATTCAAGTACTCCCACCTAACATCAATGAGAGTATGGCTAGCTTTACCGTGCGCTCGGGAAAGATCCTTTTTGGTCTCGCCGCGGTTAAGGGAACGGGGCAGAAGGCGGTAGACGCGATTGTTCGCGCTCGGCAGGATGGACCGTTCAAAGATCTTGAAGATGTTATCGCGCGAGTAGATCTCTCTCAGGTTAATAAACGCGTTTTTGAGAACATGATTCGAAGCGGCGCTTTCGATTTCTCAAAAGTTAGTCGTCGTGAGATGAGCGAGCGGCTTGAGGATCTCCTGAAGGTGTATGGTGCGCAGAAGGATGTCGACCCAAACCAGATGAATCTTTTTGGGCAACCTGCTCGACCGAGCGTGCCTCGAAGACCGACTGCGTTGCCGGAATGGCCGGTAAACCAGAAGTTGAGCTTCGAAAGAGATGCTTTGGGCTTCTATATATCTGGCCATCCGCTCGAGAAGTTTCGTTGGGACCTTAAACGGATGGGCGCCCTTTCAACGCAGGACGTGAAGGCGAAGCGCGTGAAAGAGGTTCGAGTCGGTGGCGTCATCACGGCACTCAAGCTCAAGAATACGAAGAAGGGAGATCGATACGCGAGCTTCGCGCTTGAAGACTGGCTCGGAACGATTGATTCGATCGTGTGGCCTGATACGTATCGTAAGATCCAGAGCCTTATCGTGCCCGATGAACCGGTTATGGTTAGTGGGCGCGCGGACGTTACGGACGAGCGGTGCGTGCTTGTGATTGATAAGATGGAATCTCTTATTCAGCTCCGTGATAGGAGCGCTACGCAGGGCTTCCTCATGCTAACGGGGAGAGATGATATCGACACCCGAATGCCGGCCGTGCAGTCAATCTTTCAGAAGTATAGGGGAACGTGTCCAGTAAAAGTACGCTTGCAACTTGAGGACGGTGAGGTTTCGATCGTTTTACGCGATTCCGCCAACGCTCCAGTGTGCGTTGGTCCATCGGAGGCTTTGTGTGAAGAGGTTGAGCAGCTCTTCGGACGCCCCGTTCTCACCTTTATGTAAGGAGTTTTGTGTCGAAAGGTAAAGAATCTCTCCTTCCACCACTTTGGGTGCTTACGTCTGCGACCTTTGTTGGTGCTGTGTGGTTCGCCGTCCAGGTCAAAGAGCTCGTTGCGCTACTCGTGATCGGGTATTTTATCGCATATGCCATCGATCCACTCCTGAAGGCGGGAGAGCGCAAGGGGCTATCTCGGCCCATGGTGTTCACGTTGCTCTGTATCCTCGTGGTGTTGGCGCTCGCTATCCTTGGGATAACCGCGGTCCCAGCGATAGTTGATGAATTTCGTCGGCTCGTCGCTAACCTTCAGCACTACATAGAAGTGGGGCGGCAGAAGCTAGGGCCGATTGTGGATACGTTTCTTGAATCGACTCCTTTCGGGGGCCTGTTACATCAAGATCTTGATCATATCTTCGCCTCAGTGCCGGATCTTCTCGCGTCTATCAACGGGGAAGGGGTGAAGCGTGTTCTCTCGGCCGTTGGTGGAACCCTCCTACAGGGATATTCGAAGGCGTTGACGCTCGTAAATATCGCGCTCTTGCCATTCATTGTGTACTACCTGGCGATAGATCTTCCCCGTATCCACTCATTTGTCTTGGGACTGTTCCCGATGACGCGGCGAGGAAAGGTAGAATCAGTAGTTGGAGAGATTGATACCTACATATCCGCCTTCGTTCGGGGACAGGCGTTGGTATGTTGCGTTCTTTTCGTGCTGTATGCCCTTGGACTGTGGCTTGTCGGTGTAGATCTCTGGCTGCTCCTGGCGGCGATTTCTGGGTTTGGAAATATTATTCCGTACGTTGGATTCCTTAGCGGTATAATACTGAGCTCTTTGATGGCTCTGGTTACCTTTGGGGATCTCTCTCATCTGCTGTGGGTGTGGGGTGTTTACGGGTTCGTGCAGGCCCTGGAAGGAACCTTTATCACACCGAAGATTCTCGGAGATTCCGTTGGGCTCTCCCCACTTGTCATTATCCTGGCTCTCTTTGTCGGCGGACAGCTCTTCGGACTCTTAGGAATATTTTTGGCTGTTCCCGCTGCCGCTGCTTTGCGAGTGTTGGCGCGGTCCTCATATGAATGGGTTATGGCTCGATAGGGCTCCAATGTTGACGTCACCACTTGTAACACGGTTGATTGCGCTCGCTCTTGAAGAGGATATGGCTTTTGGGGATATCACCGCGCGGTTAACGGTCCCAGAGAACCATCGCTCCACGGCAAAGGTTATCGCACGCCAACGGTTGGTTGTATGCGGCACCGAGTTGGCCTCTCTTATAGCCGCGGAGGCTGCATGGCCCCTTGAGATCTCCGTATCGGCCAAGGAGGGGGAGTGGATCGAAGATGGCGCGCTGATCATGGAAGTGAGGGGAGGAACACGGGACCTTCTGAGCTTTGAGAGGACGCTCCTTAACTTCCTGCAGCGCACGTGCGGCGTCGCGACATATACTCGAAACTTTTGCGAAGATAAGCCCTCGCTCGTAATCCTCGACACTCGCAAGACGATGCCAGGATGGCGAGTGCTCGACAAGTACTCCACCAGGACGGGTGGGGCGAAGAATCATCGCCTCTCTCTCGGCGATATGATTCTGGTAAAAAATAACCACATAGACGCTCATCCGAGCGGTATTCGAGGGGCTTTGAAGGATATCGTTGAAAAGAAGCCTCAGGGGATGTTGTGGGAGGTCGAGGTTCGCAACGCGGAAGAGTTGCGCGTTGCGCTAGAATACAAGCCCTCCATCGTGATGCTCGATAATTTCAAGGATGACGATCTCGCGGCAGCGGTGGCGTTGACGCGTGGAGGTGAGCATGTTCCGATGATTGAGGTCTCGGGAGGGGTCTCGAAAGAGCGACTCGCGATCATCGCGGCTGCTGGTGTGGACGCGGTGTCCGTTGGAGCGCTTACAACGCAGGCTCCGAATGTTGACATCTCAATGCGTATATCATCGCTCAGTAATGTATAGAGCCGGGTATGTATAGAGACCTCGCCCTTTCTGGTTACGTTTTTTCCCGGATGTATGACGAGGTTTCGTCAACGATGGATGTTGCGCGCGACGCTCTCTCGGAACTTCGTGGCGGGCATGGGGTTGTATGCGCTCTTCGGCAGACCTCGGGTAGGGGGCGCCAAGGGAGGAGTTGGGTCTCTCAAGAAGGCTCGCTGATGGTCACCTTTCTTTTCTCTACCACGGCATCTCTGCATGCGTGCTCCGGGTACTCTCTCGCCGTTGGTGTGTGTTTAGCCGATGCTTTTAAAGAACTTGACTCCTCCGTGTATCTCAAGTGGCCCAACGATCTTGTTACTGTGCAAGATGACGCGATCAGAAAAACGGGTGGTATCCTCATTGAGGTGCAGGATATAGGCAGTTCGAGAGTGCTTCTGGTTGGGATTGGCGTAAACCTCGCGAGCGCGCCAGATGCGATCGAGGGAGCCTCTTCAATTCAGGAACTTCGAGGCGAAGCTCCTTCGTTAGAGGTAGTGCTTCAGCAGTTAGGTCGACACCTCCTGAAGGGGCATTATCGATTCATGGAGCAGGGTGGTTTTCCGGCTATCCGTTCTGACTGGGAATCCTATTCGTGCTTTATTAAAGGCCAGACGGAGGTCGCGCTTGATCTCGGAGAGCGCCAGCTAAAGGGTATTTTCGAGGGAGTTGATGATACCGGAGCTCTCCTGCTTGCTGATTCAGGAGAGGTAATTACCTGCCACTCAGGTCATACTGTGTCTCTAAAAAATCTCCGAAGATAGGTGACGATTACCCGATCTGTTTCAAGATAGGCGCGAGCGTTGTTGGTAAATCGCCTAGGCGAGTCGTGACGAAAGTTCCTCCGATCGTGTTGATAAGGCCCGGGAGATCCCCAAACGCCTCAGGTGGACCGTCTATTCCAATGACGTAAAGCTGCACGTTCCGTCGTCCCACGAGCTGGTTCCCTCGGTTCAGTAGCTGAGCTATCGCTGTCTTTGAAGAGGTATCTTTGCTTGATACGAACGCAACCATCGCGCGACGGGAGGATTGTGAGCGCTCTTCAGCAAAGAGATCGAATCCGATAATCAATCCGTCTCGAACCGCCGTCCCTCCGGAGGTTGTCATTCGCCCAATTGCTCGTTCTAAGGTCGCCTTCTCTGTTGACGTCGCGGCGAGCACGTCCGAATTAGTTGAGGAAGCGATTACCGAGATAAGATCTCCTGTAGATAGTCGAGTCGTCACAAATTCTGAGAGCTGCTGTTTGATGGAATCAAGGACAGGCTTTGTCGTTCTGATTGAGGTATCAACGACAAAGATTGTAGATGATGTGTGACGGATCTTCGGCCACGATTGTATTACGGCGGCAGTTGTCCCCTCCGTGTCCGCAAACGGCTCGGATTGGCCCGTCATTGGGGGATCGAAGCCCGTGAGAGATATAATATCTTTCGTCTGAGGGCCACTTAAGAATCCTCTAATAATACGCACCGCCTGCTGCTCTACCGGCGAAGTAGATTTTGATTCCACCGAGCAAAGGGGGAAATCTAAGCGATACGCGGGGTGTGTGAGAGTTGACCATTGAATCAACGAAAGAGGCTTATTGGATTTGTATAGCCTGTATGCTTGTTGGAGAGTGAACGCGATCAGGGGTTGCCCTCCTCCTCTTTGTTCGAGCCAATCGATCGTGGCGTAGTCTGAGAGGAAGTAGTTGCGTACCTTCGTCTGAACCCTCGCAAGCGCTTCCAGATTGTCGGTAACGGATGACGGCCGGACGTTCGCCACCTTGGCAGAGCTCGTTCGAGCTGCGATCATCAACATGCTTGCCATTCCGGAAGCGGTGGTTTGAGGTGCCCCCATGATGAGAGAGGGAGAGCGGTCTGATGAGCGGTCCGTGGACGTGATCAACTGCCCGAGCTCCGTGGTCCCATCTATGCGCTCGACGGCGAAGCTATCGGTGAACCTATACGCGATACCTAGGGTGGACCCGAACATCGACGCGCACTCGACGAGGGTTGAGGGACCGTTCGGTGACGAGGCTCGGGCGAAGGTGACCCACGGCATTGAAGGAGCTAGCCATAGCTGCGCCGGGATCTCGCCACTGGTGATGCGAGGTACGGCGGTGAGATCGTCCAGGGAGGCGGTGCTTAGTGCCACAACAGTTCCATCCGGAAGAGTTTGCTTCTGTTGATTGAAACGGTCAGCGGCCGTCCGTACATAAGCGGCGGTTTCAGATGAGTGTATCAGACGAATCGTGATAGAGGGTTGTGGCGAAGGATCCGCCGCGGCCGGAAGGGCGATAGCGATAAGAAGGATGGGTATCGTCGCGGTCACTATGTCGCTCACAGCGAGAATAAATCGCTTTGTATCGCTGGTCTCGCTTCTGTGTCTCATGGTGTACGTACCTGCCGAAAGGGCTTATCCGTTACTCTTTGCGTATCGACCGCCCTTAATCAGCCGTCGCATCTGAACCTGCATGCGTCTCCAATCGTTTGCTTTGACGGCTGGGAATCCGAGGTAGTCGCCCGGCTCCAAGAGTGAGGTGGTTACTCCAGCTCTTCCGCCAAGGCGAACTCCAGAAACTATCTCTAAGTGATCCGCTATTCCAACGCCACCACCGACAACAACGCTCTTCCCGATCTTACAGCTGCCTGCGATGGCTGCTTGTCCACACACTATGGAAAATTCTCCGATGGAGGTGTTGTGACCGATCTGTACGAGGTTATCGATCTTTGCTCCTTGCGCGATCGTTGTGGGGCCAAAGGCCCCCCGATCGATACAGGTACCCGCGCCGATCTCAACATCGCTGCCAATAATCACGTTGCCTACCTGAGGGACCTTGCGAAGACCTACCGCCGGATCTGGTGTGTATCCAAATCCATCCGCACCGATAACCGCGTTGTCATGAATGATCGTTCGCGCTCCGATGACTGTGTTGGCTCGGATAGATACCCCCGAATATATTCGCACGTTATCTTGAATCGTAACGTCTTCATAGATTCGAACGTGGGGCAGGAGGACTGCGTCTCTCCCTATCTTTGATCGCGGACCAATAACGCAATACGCGCCGATGGATGCTGTGCTATCGACCTCCGCGGTCGGATCAATGACCGCTGTTTCATGAACTTTAGCCTTCAGGAGCGGCTCTTCATAAAAGAGGGGTACGAGGTTAAGGAACGCGCCGTAGCTATCTGGTACCAGTATGAGAGAAATCCCGGAGGGGATTGTGGTTGGCGTCAGCTTCTCCGGCACTAAAACTACTACTGGAGTTGGGAGGAGGGAGAGCTGTTTGACGACGAGTTCCGCAGACTCCGATTTAATGAATGTAACACTACCTGCCTTCGCGTGGTCAAGCGAGCAGAGGTCAGAAATTACCGTGTCGGTCTCGCCAAGCAATCTGCCTTTGGCTGTCTCGGCGAGTTGTTTTGTTGTGTAGGAAGTAGATCGATAGCGCATGTACGCATAGTAACGAAATCAGCACGAGAGTGGAAAAGGGGAAAAGGAAAAGTTACCCCAAAAGATAAAAAAAACGGCACCTACCTGTCTCCAGATAGGTGCCCCAGTGTTGGTCATTGTCACACTCGTCGATCCGGCCATTAGGGAAGCTAAGTACATGGGGAGGGATTTAATGACCGAGCCCCCGAAGAGTGACGACCTCTCTATGATGATGAGGGCGGAGAGGTGTTTGTGTCAATAAAACATTATTAAAGTTAGCTACGGGTTTCTCGGGTAGCCAAACCGCGCGACCAGTTCGATCCGTAAGGTTTCGATTTCACTTTGTATACGATCGCCTGTGCGGTTTCTTCGTAGGAGTCGAGAGGAAGATGCCACGTCCATGAGGAGTGCCCGGCGCGAAGTTTTCCTACCTCTTCGAAGAGGATTTCGAGGTGTGCAGGGAGGGGGTCTGACTCGACGTGCTCCGCAAGTTCGGGGAAGAAATCGCGGGCAGCGATGTCAACTGGGCGTCTCTTGCCCGCCTTGAGAGCCTGTACCCAATGAAAAGCCGCCATCCACGTCTGTATAACGGGTTTCGCTTCTACTACTGACGGGTGTAGGGCTCCTAATGTTACAGCTGCGCCGAGAGCGTTCTGCGGTCCAAGGCCTAATCTCTGAAGTAGCAGAGAGCTTACTTGGTATGGTTCGCAACCGAATGTCGCTATCGCATCGTCGGAAGAGCTGGCTCCACCGGTTCGAAGATACCATTCGGGGAAGGCTGCCGGATGACTTACGAGAAGGACTGCCAATCCTGCCAGACGGGAGAAGCCAATAAGCATCCCTTTTTCGGCTCCAACAGAGCCGGCGCTTGAGCCGAAGTGGTACCCGAGCTCGATCTCGGACATCATCTCCTTGAAAATCGGGGTCCAGACGCGGGCGGCGGGACCTGAATCAAGCGTAGCCTCGCAGATCGTATTTATTGCGATAATTATCGCCGACGCGCGCACTCCCAGCGCTTCAACGGCGGCCTCAATCTCTGATACTCGTATCTTTTTTTGCTTGGCGACTATATGA
>CAIXKI010000214.1 GCA_903920005.1 uncultured delta proteobacterium | reverse complement strand
GGCCGCCGGCCCTCCAATCGTTCCCGCGATAAGTACGGGATTCGCGCGAACCCACGACGATCGTCCCTGGAGGGCCGGCGGCCTCGCCGGCTTGTCCCAACCCGCGACATTATTCTCGTCGAAACATTCGTGCCTGCGGCCGGCGGAGCTTGATTCCCGTCGGTAAGGATCTTACGCTCCGTGTATGTCTACGTTTCTCATCCATCAAGAGTGCGCCTATCTTGTCCTTCTCGCCGATTCGCTCGGCACGAAGACACATACGGCGACGGAGACCACCTATCCCCTCACCGCTCCAAAGCTCGTTCATGTCGGAGCTGGGGTCTACGCGGCACACGCTGGTACGCTACAGCCAGCGATCGATATGCTCTCCGAGCTCGGGAAGACCCTCGTGGGGGCAACCTCGTGGGAAGCCGTTACTTCGCACATGAAAGAGATCGGACTCGCCGTCCACGCGAGGTATCGGGACCGATTCAAATCAGATTCATTCGATGTTCGCGTTGCGGTCGTTCTTACAGGAGAGAGGCGCCATCCTGATGACATCGCCTCTGATCGCTCCTCCTCGATCGTGTTATGGGAGCTCGCTCGTGGCTTCGAACCTCATTACGTGAAAGGACATCTACATTTTGCGGGGAGCACTCAACTCTCCGAGCTTGCGACAAATTTTCTGCGCCAACCCTTAGTCGTTGGGATGCTCCAGGGCGGTCCCCTCTCGGCCGCGCATGCCCTCGTGGCAGCACACGCAGCGCTTAGTAAGCTGAGCTCCTCAATATCGCCCGAGGCCAACGTGGTAGTGATAGGTGAAGATGATGAGCATACCGTTCTTCACGGGACACTTCTGGATCTCGGACAAGCCGTGTTGATAAAGGGCTAGCAGTTCAGCGGGGCGCCCAACCATGCGTTCAGTTTAATAGCCGTCAAATCGACTCGCTACCCATCCATAGCGGATTGAATCTCGATTGGGGCCTGATTCCTCGGTCGTCTCACCATACATGAGGCGTCCATCATCAGAGAGAACGGCCTTACTCTCTACCTTCCCACCATTCGGGGTTACGGAGGTAAAGATCACCCCTGGATTTTTCCCCGCCACATTCGATAGTGAGCCCGTAATCTGACTCGCTACAAGCTGCTCCCCAATTCCGCTCTTATTCGGAGCCGTCTCCTGCATCACGTACGAGGTACCTGAAATACCGTTGTCGTCAACAAGCAGGGTAAACGATCCCCTCGGCATATTTTCTGGCAGCTCTTGTTTAGAGAAGTCCACCATCCGCCAATCCCAGATGCCAGCGACATCCTTCGATGGATTTATCCTTCTTCCTAGATTCGCATCAGAGGTCGACCCACCATCGGCAGAGGAGCCACCATACAGCGCTTCAACTCCAAATCGCCCCTCAACACTTCCACTAAACCAGTCAACGGAGCGACCCTCGATCACCTTATCGCCAACTTTTCGTTTGTAGCCCTTGTCAGCAAATATATTTCCGTTCTTTAGATCGTCCTGGGAGCTCTTCGTCCCGATAGCGAACACCCCAACATCAGAAGGCTTCTTCACCTCTCCAGTATCCGAGACACCGTCCTGGTCGAAATCAAACCACAGGGCGATACCCTTTAGCTCTTCTCCTTCAAGCCAATCATTGTGGTCTTTATCTAATGACCCAAGCGGCTCATATCCATTCTTCCACTCCTTCTCAAAGGTGTGATTTCCGAAGAGCTGCTTCGCAGCAACAATGGCGCCCGTTCCTTCAGGGTCCCATACAACCAGGGGAGTTTTTCCGGAGCCCTTCCACACGAACCATTTACCGGCCTCTTTTGGATTTATGGGGAACTTCGATCGAGAGAAGATATCTTTGATCTTCGTTCCTTCGCCCCACAACAAGGACACAGGAGAACTGTACGTATTAAAATACGCGGTTATCGGAACATCACACGTTTTAATAATATTCTGCTTCCACTTCTCTACTGGACGACAATCACTTTGCAGATAAACGGTTGAGCTTCGAATCGATAACTGCGAGCCCTTGGCTCCGGAAAAAGACTGGGTTTCATTATTGTAGCTCCCCAACGCTTGCCCCTGTGTTAACGAAGCTTTAATGCAGCTATCCAAATACGTTAGCGGAGGGGCGATGTGCGCTCGCCAAAGCGTTTCTCGATCTGTCGTATTGCCGGCCTTCCGGTGATCTGCAAGCCACGCATTAAAGTTTTTACTGTCCTGGGTGGTCAGGCCTGTGACCCTCTGCCCATCTATATTCACCAGTTGACGATACGAGGAAAAGCCGAAGCCGTATCCCCCTACAAATTTTTCAGCGCAGTTTTTACGAACCTGCTCCATGCACGGCGAGACATTGTTCAGAGCGCCCTCTGTAGAAAGGGCAATCTTACTGGCAGCATCTTGTGTAAATGCATCCATAGATTGGCCTCCGAGGGTGAAATCCGGATGGTACGACCTGACTGAAAGAGCAGTTACATCGCCAATATCCTGACAGAACTCATCATGCTTTTGGCAGTAGCAATTTTTCGAGTCTGGATTGATCAGGTCCTGCCCTGTTGGGCAGCTTGTTTTCGGACATGCATCTGTCGGCCTGCATTTGTCAGCCTCCCGCACGATCGCGTCACAACTCGCGCACTGCGAAAGATTCCCGTCAACGTACGCAGCTACCGTCGCATTCTTACATGTGTAATCAGGTTTCGATGGCGCGGGACAACATGAATCACACGTTACAGGCGGATCGGTCTTACAGATGGGGCAGACACCACCTTCCGGCCCAAGCAAGCATGGGTCTGCCGCTTGTGCGAGGGGCACACACAACATAAAGCAAGCGATCAGCCAACAAATCGAGCCCCGAGCATTAATCCTGTTTACTAACATGTTTGGCCTTTCTCGACTTTCGATCTAACCTTACCGTTCCTATTTAAGGTGCGCTGACATCGAACCCTTACCTTCCACGCATGACGATTTGCGCCTCGGGATTACCAAGCCCGGAAATGATGGACACTTCAGAGCTTCGATACGCAAAACTCGTATACCTATTATGGGCGGCGGACCCCTCCCAGTCGCTTAAGAAGTCGGATCTTTTTGTAAAGGGCTTTAGACTTAAACTGTCCTGCGACGCTATTTTTGCTTTTTTGGGAGCTAATTATGTTAAAGAGGACGGTTATAAAAGAACACCCACTTGTGAGGGAAGTGCTACCCATATTCAGAGCCTCCTACTACTTCTGTGCGTACAGCGACTTAACACTTTGGACGAGGCGTATGATTGCAGTTCCCAGTCTGAAGTTTGAGGCGTTCTGCTTGAGTCTTGAAGGCCTTCGTTTCTCAAGTCCCCGCTACCAACAGTGAGAAAATACTCGCTGGCTCGTATTTTTATTGTAGCCCTACGTGCTCGATGGCTGCTCGCCATGCTCGCAAGCCCCGCACGTTGTCTCTTCCTTGAAATTCCCCGATGGCCCCGGGGCTTGTCGTCTCTCGTTCGAGCGAGTACTCGCCCCTAAAATTTCACGGTCCTCAAGCGGGGATCATAGCATATTAGCACACACTACGAACGCTACGCTTCTTTAGGCCGCCACCTCGGTTATACTACTCGAGCTTGTGAGTATTTCGCTGTGTCAAAAAATGGGCTGCAAGCTCAGTGAAATTCGTGTATCCGCGACACAAGTAGGTTCCTTACCTCAAGGGAACATCTTGCCTGCGCCACGCCCCCACCCTCTTTTCATTAATGAAGTGGCCCTCCCGCTTTAACACAGCCCTGTTCTAAGCCGGACAGTGTTACCGTAGGTGGGTTATTGACCGAAACGGCACCCAGCATGAACGAGAACCCCTCCCCGGCCACCGCGCTCGGATAGGACCCGTTGGGATTGTTCGGTTGGTCTGCTTCGCAGTAGAACTGCTGCGCACCGTCATTTTCAGGAGCGCCTCTTACCGCACTAGCCCCCCTCAACCCTTCGCACTTCGTGTTAAGCAGCACCGAATAGTCCGAAACCCTTCTCTCGATCTCTGAGAATGAACGCTCGGTATCAGACACCGGATCGTTCACCGTTCCGCCGAGCAGGAATGATGAGAGCTCCGCCTCTTGCCGAGCATTTCGAACGCCTACGTGAACAAAAGGCGCCCCCGTTTCAGTCTGATGACATCCTGAGCATGTATTCAGAGCCAACTTGTGACGAGCATCATTATTCACAACGCCCCTTGCCCCCCAGGTGACTCCATTCACATCCGAGGCCCCCCCGAGCATGGAGGCAGGAATCACGAAGGTTTCATTCAAGATAGCTCTCTGGTTTTTATTAATAAGATCTCGCAACGCTACCGAATTATTAAGCGACATCTTCGGAGTTTGCTTTACAGTGACAGGCTGAAGAACGGCCTTTTGGTTATTGCCAGCCGCAACCAAACTAAACTCTCGAAGCTGCCACGGGGAACCCAAAGCTATCTCATTAGTACGAAGCTGACCGAGAAAGCTACCATTTGGACGCCCCGAAGCTGGCCGAGGTGTTGTAAAGGTTGTCGTAATCGCTTCTAGAGCCCCGTTGTAGGACCGCCCAAACGGAATATCTTTCAGGGCGTGAAATTGCGAGGCCCATCGCAGAGTTTCACCACACGACGCCGCCGGGAGCGCGTACTCAAAAATAACGGTGAACTCCATGGGTCTGCAGTTTTTATCGAGCACCCCAAATACAAATCTCCCCTCGCCCCCTTTTCCTTTAGTCCGGTCTCGTAAGTCAGGACGGAAGGTTATAGCGAGCAAGCGGAAGGGAGCTTTGCGTAGGTCCAGCTTCTTCCCTCCACTTCGAGCTAGCCATGGAGCAATCACCTCCCTCTCAATAGTCGCCCGTGCTCTTATAATATCACCATTTATAGTCTTTGCTGTTTTCCAGGTCCTCAACCATTGCAGAACAAAATCAGAAGGGTCATTTGTGCCGCTCATATCTTTCATGAGGCGCCCGAAACTCCAAACAGGCAATGAAAATCCTGTGCTTCGATCACAACTGTTAGCTGTCCGAGTCGTATCTTCTACCACTGAAAGATTCGTAATCATCAACTCCTTGTCCGGAATAATGGAACCTCCCTGAGCAACAGACTCGGATACTCCAGTGGCGCCCGTGATCGCGACCACTATCGTGGAGATAACCGCTCGAATTATCCGCTTTGATATGGAAGAAACCCTACCGCACGATAAAAAACCCACACAACCTCTCCGTTTGTTCGCTATGAACGAATCATGGAAAGGTTATCGCGAGCCCTCCTCACCAAATGGTAAGAGAGAGATAACAAAAGTATAACAAGGGGCAGAATGTAGGAATTTCAGGATAGTTTCGGCGGAATACAGGTGGGTAAGAATAAAAGGGACATTACTCTTTCCTCTTTTCGCCGAGAAATCGCGAGAAAGGAAAACGTCCCCTTTTCACTCAATTCGTAAAACCTCCTCCACTGCCGCGCGAGCCCTACGGCGCTCCAGCCGGAGACCCCGTAATCTCCTTAGCGAGAAAGAAATACCATCCCAATTTCGGCGAGAGTTCAAAGATAGCGGCTATTTTTTTACCCTCTAGCTGGTACTCGAAGCTCCCTTTGTCTTGACGAAGGACTCGCTTAAACTCCTCCCCCAAAGCCTCATCACCAACATCGCTTGGGGTTTTGAACATCCGTTCAGCTTTTCGATGAAGCGCTATACGGGTGTCCCGCTCCAACGCATAGAAATATGTATTTGACGGAAGTCCCATGTTCTTATCGACCAGCTCGGACAGTGCTCGCACGCGAAGTGAGACTCCAAGGCCGCCAACTACCTTCCCATCAGATACAACTGGAACCGCGATAATCACGGAGCGATGCCCCGTTGATTTACTGATCACAAGGTCCCCGAACACCTCCTTCCCCGATATAAGGGCCGGAAAATAGGCCCGTTCCTTAAGGTTTTGTTCGACCGCTTCAGTAGCTTCACTCGCATGGTAACTACCATCAGGGAGGACAAACCAGGACGTCGCATCTGTTGTAAGATCGCTACTTAGACGCATTATGAGTGGCTTGATATCATCCCACTTTGCGGACTTGGCCTCCTTGGACTCAGCCATGACGCGCAAAGCTCGTCTAACCCCCTCGACATGCTCTTCAACCATGCCTCGATACGCACTCAGGGCCACGTAGGCATCTGAACCAAAGGACGGAGACGCCTCCTCTGCTCGCGCGACACACGGAAGCATATTCATAATAAGAGCTACGAGACTGATTAGTGATGCACGCATAATCCTCCCTGGGTCGAGTCCGTTTCATTCCGAAGAAACGCGAAAAGGATATTTCTGAGAGGGTGGTGTGAGAATGTCCGGCATTAGGATGGTAGCGGGCGCATCCGGCCTGGTCTGGTCCTTCGACAGTATCAGAGCAACGCTAACCAGGACCACATGGTAGGTGAGATTGTTCCTCTCTTCCGCTGTCTTTATCACACGAACACTCTCCGTCCTTTGGTTTCGTGCCCCCCACTGACATATAGTGGAGGCGGTACTCACAGGAGAGTTCACTGCAGTGCAGCGATTAGGTAAAAACAAAGAGATTCAGGTTGTTTGGTTCAAGCGGGACTTGCGCGTCTCTGACCACGCACCACTGACGAACGCAGCCGCCGCGGGGCCCACTCTTCCGCTCTACGTCTTTGAACCTGAGCTGTGGAGCTCACCTGATATGAGCGCGCGTCACCGATGGTGGGTCACCGAGTCGGTACGCGAACTCCGCGAGAAGCTCGCGCAACTCGGGCAACCGCTCGTCGTTCGCTCGGGTGATATCATTACGGTGCTTGAGGACATTCGGAGCCGCTGTGGTACTTTCGTCTTGTGGTCTCACGAAGAGACGGGAAATGGACAGACGTATACCCGAGACAGAGCCGTCCTCGCGTGGTGCAGAAGCAACGGGATCCGATGGAACGAGATCCAGCAACTTGGCGTAATACGCAGGCTTAAGAGCCGAGATCGGTGGAGCGAGCGGTGGGAAGAGACGATGGGAGGAGCGCTCTCGCGGGGACCGGTCCGCCTCCCACCCCTATCGCTAGACGTTGGTGATATTCCATCTTCGCCTCTCGAATTCACGCCGTCATCCCTTCATCAACGTCCCGGAGAAGAGGCCGCGAAACAGTGCCTCCAATCGTTCCTCTATCATCGAGGAGAGCGCTATTCAGGCGGAATCTCAAGCCCAGTTTCAGCCGCTCACCACGGCTCTCGGCTGAGCCCCTATCTCGCGTGGGGAAATATCTCGATGCGAGAGGTCGTTCAAGAGACTCGCGAGCGACAGTTCGGTCTACGGTCCGCTCCGCCAACAACGAGAGGCTTGTGGCTTCGATCCCTTCGAGCCTTCGATTCACGGCTTCATTGGCACTGTCATTTTATTCAGAAACTCGAAAGTGAGCCCGAGATAGAATTCGAGTGCTTCGTGCGTTCACTCAACGAGATGCGAAATCAATCAGGCAATGAAGCCTACTTGCACGCGTGGTGTAACGGCACAACGGGCTACCCCTTCGTCGACGCGTGTATGCGCTTTCTCCGAGCGACGGGGTGGATAAACTTTAGAATGCGAGCAATGTTGGTGAGCTTTGCCGCATACGACCTCTTTCTTGATTGGCGGCTCTTCGCTCACTTCCTCGCACGGGAGTTCCTCGACTATGAGCCCGGCATTCACTATCCGCAAATACAAATGCAGTCGGGCACCACGGGGATTAACACTATCCGTATCTACGACCCGGTAAAGCAGGGCTACGATCAGGACCCTTCAGGAGACTTCGTGCGACGGTGGGTCCCAGAGCTATCGCTCGTTCCAGGCGCCGTCGTGCACGAGCCGTGGAAGCTCTCTCCGCTTGAGCAACGCGAGTATGGTTTTGAGCCTGGTCGTGCCTACCCTGCCAGAGTTATCGATCATCTTGCAGCCGTTCGCGCCGCACGCGACACAGTGAGTCTCTTTCGAAGGAAGATGGAGACCAAACGATCGGCGCAGGCGACTCTCAAGAAACACGGCAGCCGCTCTCGTTCACGACGACGGACTCGCTCACAGCCGAATTCCACAACGCACCAATTCTCTCTCTTCGGCGGGTTTGAGGAATAAGGGCGCGGGCTCTTCCTGGATATCTATGGGCGCTCCGTCCAAAAAGTGAGAGCGAAATAGTGAGAAATAGTTGGGCGGTTGACGAGATCCTCTCAGACTTCGCGCGTGAAACGATCGAGGTTTTGAACCGCAGTCGATTGAGAGATTCAGATAAGTAAACCGACCGATAGCTTTTTCTTGACTACGGTGCCCAGGGTCATACCATGTTAGGGAGCTGGTCAGAAGATTGAGCGTCTGCCGAAGCAGAGCCCCTTTCTCGGTGAAACATGATTCGTTGCGCTCGTGTTGAGGATAGTCGCGCCATAGCGGAAGTTCACGTAGCGTCGTGGCAAAGCACCTATGCTGGACAGATTCCAGATGAGTATCTCGCGGGACTCTGTATACCAGCGCGCGAAACAGCGTGGCGGGCGTCGTTCTCAAACGAGACCCATCGTATTTTTCTCTCTGAGGAGGGTGGCGTTGTGAAGGGATTCGTTAGCTTCGGACCCTCAAGGGACAACGACGCGAGCGCTAACACAGGGGAGGTATACGCCATCTATCTCCTTGCTGAGTATCAGGGTCGCGGCGTGGGCCGGGCTCTGTGGCAAGGAGCTATCGAAGCACTTAAGAAACACGGCTCTACCGATGTCACCGTATGGGTGCTCGACACTAACTCTGCGGCGAGAAAGTTTTATGAGGCCCGCGGCTGCTCTCTGGATGGAGCATCGAAGAATTCCGTCATCGGGGGCAATGCCGTGGTGGAGCTACGGTATCGTGCTGCCGTAAAGACGGAGGCATGACGATGGACCGTGATATCTCTAGCGCCCCTTCAATCAATCAAACCCCTACACCCTGGTGCCCCTCTCCCGCTGGTACACCCTACTTGGTCGAGGTCCCCCGAGCTTTTCAGAGCCTCAACGCAAATCAGAAATAGTGACAGCCACCCTACGATATCAACTACGCCACCTACTTTTGAAAAGTGGAGCGTACCAAGAGGAAGGGGGCATCTGCATTGAGCGAGGTGTACTTACACACCAGTTGACAAATATACGGGTTTCCCTGGTTTCGCCCCTAAAACAGAGAATTAGCCACAGACTTTGTGGTTGTCCGATCGCGGACTAGCAGATTACTCTTACTAGCGGGGTAGCCGCCATTTTGTTTACGTTCAGTAAACCGGCTCTTCTTCAAAAATTTTAGTCGCACAGGAGGCCTCATGAGAATCTCAACCGCGTTAGTTGCATTGTGTCTATGCTATTCATTGAGCGGCCCCTCTGAGGCGAATGCCGCGACCGTCATCTGTAAAAAGAATTCAAATGGTGCCCTTACCTTGCGGTCAAATCGATGTGCGAGAGGGGAAACAAAGGTCTCGAACATCTCTGCGCTGACGGGAACCAATGGCTCTGATGGTGCTGCCGGCGCGGACGGATCGCTTCGAATCTATGGAGATGGTTCCGCGGGGGCTCTCAACATCACGAGCGACGTCACGTGGATATCTAACGAAGCGCTCGGTCAATACACCACATGTACTATCGCGTCAGGTGCAACCTTAACGGTACCAACGGGAACCGTGCTTCGTTGCTCAGGAGCCTTTACTAATGACGGGACGATAGTGGTTAAGAATACCTTTACCGCTCCGCAGATCGGTAGCATTCCGGCGTCCGGAGGTATCTATCCGGCATTTCAGCCAGCCGCTACCGCAGGACTTGGTTGGGGGCGCACTGCGGGTGGCAATGGCGGATATGGTGATAACACAGCGGCAGTCGCCGGAGGAGCGGTAGGATTCGGTCTGACCGCTCGATACGCCGCAAATATCCTTCGACCCGGACCTATCGGTGGTGGTGCTGGAGGATCTCCTGTTGCCTCCTTTGGTTCAGCGGGCGGAGGCACTCTTACAGTTTTGGCGAAGGATGCTCTCACTAATAACGGCACTATTCGAGCTGATGGGGATAGCTCCAGCGCTGGTCTCGGTGGTGGCGGTGCAGGAGGAATTCTCATCCTTGCGTCAAAGGTGTCTATTACGCATGGAGCGGCAGGTGCGCTTGAGGCTGACGGAGGCTCCGGCGGCGCGTCGGTTGCTACCCGCGGAAATAGTGGTGGCGGAGGAGGAGGGCTCATTCACCTCTTGGCTCCGACGATAACCGTATCAGGAACTACCTCGGTGCTCGGGGGTGCCGTCGGTGATTCAACTACCGCTGTGACGAGTACATCGCGTGGTGGCGGTGCAGGTGGTGGAACCATGGCGGGTGCCGGCGGTGCCGGCGCAACTGTTGCGACAAACAACTCTCTCAGCGGAGCGACCGCGGGAGCTGCTGGGTTGGTCCTTCAGACCACAACGGACCCGACGGCGTTGTTTTAGCTG
Organism: uncultured delta proteobacterium; assembly: GCA_903920005.1. Lineage (GTDB taxonomy): Bacteria > Bdellovibrionota_C > UBA2361 > UBA2361 > OMII01 > OMII01. Next base: position 5,334 of record CAIXKI010000214.1, on the reverse strand, counting down.
AAATCAATTTTGATCCATTGAGCTCGCCGGACTTCCCGAACTGTGGGTCGGCGGTCCCCTTTGTCGGGCCGGACCATTGAGCAACCCCGTTTCCATTCGATCGAATGCCGACTGACCGGGGAGGTGTTCAGGTATTACAGAAGCTATTGGGCGCCCCTCTCCCGCTGGTACACCCTACTTGGTCGAGGTCCCCCGAGCTTTTCAGAGCCGCAACGCAAATCAGAAATCGTTACAGCCACCCTACGACATCAACTAGGCCACCTACTTTGAAAAAGTGGGGTGTACTAGGAAGAGTCTTCGATACCTCAGAGGCTATCGATGAACTGCCCTCGTACGAAACGTTCGAGGCGTTACCCAATGAGGTCCCCACTATTTCTCTCAGAGACCGCGCCCGAAGATCCAGAGCTTGATATGATTTAAAATCATCTCGCCGTTAAAGCGAATCCGTGGTTTCAGGGACGTTTTTCACCGCAACTGCTGAACTGAGAGCGTCATTTATATGTATTAAAAACATATAATCTGAAACGTTCTACACCAATGAGCGACAAGAGAATCGAGGTAACTGCCGGAACCTTTTAGAGTTGCAGATGAGATTTTAACTCACACGGTGTGCGGCTTTTAATGCGCGGTCTCTGAGAGAAATAGTTGCTGGCTACCCCTTCTTCCTCAACGAATCTTTAAGAGCAACGACAACGTCCGCGTCAGGCGCTAGATCCTGCACTTTTCCTTTTGCATGAAGCCTTTTTTCTTTAGCTCCAAAGGCGTAGGCCGAAAGATATCCACCGGTACCCGCGGATCGAATTTGAACGACGATCTCTTCCTTCTTATCTCCATCAACGTCAGCAAGTGTAACCTTCTCAACGGTTCCATCCCGCTCTTCAATGAGCCCGGACGTAAAGAAGGTGGTCGCATCTGCAGGCTCTGCTGCATCGTACAGTCGAACGCTAAAGCTTCCGGTAGAGCGAGCCTCCTTATCACCCTCCGCGACAACAACCGTCTCTCCCGAGGAAAGCTTTACCTGTGAGATAAAGCGAGACTCTTCGGCGGCACACACACTCGATGCCATTACTACGGCAGTCATAAGAACTACTATTCTTTTCATCCCCTTCACCTCACCCTTTAAAGCGTTAATACTCCACTACCTTTGATACAACCAGTTTACGCCCCGCTTCGCCGTCAACGAGCCTGTATTGTATTTGACGCATCGTTGGACCCGATTCAGAGGTTATTCGCTCCTCCGGACTTATCGGAAAGCGTTGAATCAGGGTATCCTCCACAATCGCGAACTCATCGTGGCCATGATATCCAGGAGCATACTTCGCCTCCTTCGTTGCCAGCGGCGCGTAGAGCAAACTCATCGACTTTCCTCGGTTCGATGAATATCCGACGACGGATCCATAACGGTTACTATCAGAGGAGCTAAGGTACACAAGAACCTCTGGAAACCCATCTCTATTGAGATCGCCAACATCGGCACCAGTGACATCCCCTTCGATAGTGTCTGTATAGGTTCCGACACCCGACCTAAGGATGAGGGCACGTCCGTCAACTCGTACATTGAAGTGATACGAAAGCCATATGAGCTCTTGGTCAAACGGAGGGGCCTGCGTCTTTCGACCGGCTTCCGAAGCCACGCACCCACCCATCCCCGCACACAAGAGCGCTAGAGCAAGGACCTCAATCCGCCAAAACCGAAAGGCTCGATACATACCATTCCTGCTCCCGACAGAATCAATGCCCATCTCGACGATATGAGCAGCGACGCGTGCACCGTGCTCGCATACACGTTACTTCACCGTGATCGTTCTCTGTCGAGAGGATATTACCTTAGGAGCCTTGGTTCTTATGACCACTGTAAAGGTGCGATATATCCCCGGCGGAACATCATGAAACTCGAGACGTCCGTGATTGTTGCGTACCTTAAATTTACCCATTTTTACAAGCTTGTGATCGCTCGCCCGAAGAAGATACCCGTAGTAATCACGTCGGAAATTGGTCGGATAATCCCTAACCCGCAGAATAACGTAGTGATCATTACTAGAGCTACTCGGTATCGGAGCCACTCCTGAAAGTTGCCCAACCGGCGTCGTTGTTGGAGCTGGCGTTGGGGTCGCTGTTGGCGTGTTCGTCACATGCGGCGTTGGTGTCGGTGTCGGATGAACAAACTCCGCAACGCTTGCCCGAGCGATATACCTTCCCGAGCCATCATTCTGATGCCATCCAAGTAACGCCAAAGAGCCATCTACCGCAAGTACTCCTGTTAAAGCTGCAGACGACTGCGGAGGTGAAGAGATGTTAAACACACTTCCCCACAACTGTTTATCGCTACTTACAACTCCCGATGAGCCTTGGCCAACCAACGTCGAACCGACAATACGAATCCATGTCGACAACGCCTTCGATCCGTCAGGAGAAACGGATAGAAAGTGTCTGCGAACAGCCTTTCCGTCTCCCGAAACGCTCGTTGAACTCCCCCATGAAGCCACGTTTCCAACAACACTGGCCGATGAGCTCTCCACCGCGAAGTTAGTGGCAGTTCGTCGAATCCAAGTAGCGGTAACCGAGGTGCCATCAGAAGACATGCCCACAAGAGGATCTCCCGAGCTATCAGTCGTGGAGGAAAGTACCGTGGTCGCGCCCCAATCCGCCGCATTACCGCTGATACTAGCGGAGCGAGTACGTACCAACATGGGAGCAGCGGCTCGCCCAGTAGAGTCTACAGCTGCTCGCGCCCATACAGCCGTTGCCTTGGTCCCATCAGCAGACACCGCGACTGTCGGGTTCTTCGAGTAGAACCCTGGAGCAGAGAGATCGGTGATACTTCCCCAGGAAGCCGTATTTCCATTTACCGTTCCCGTCCTTGTCCTGATGATGCTTGTTCCTCCCGAAGCCGCCTTTGCCCAAACAACTGTTACGCCCACACCGGAAGAAGACATTCCAAACTCAGGATCCTCAATGCAGCTCCCCTGATCGGAGATTTGTTGAACGCTTCCCCATGATGCCGTGGCACCACTAATAGCCGCCGACCTACCGACAACAACTCTGCACACACTTCTTACCGAGTATGGAGGATAACGCTCCCACACAGCAAAAGCTCGGGTACCGTCGGTAGAAAGGGCGACCCGGGGACGATTAACAGGATTTAACGAGCTACTTAAACGAACCACGCTCCCCCAGGAGGCGGCACTGCCTACAACCGAGGCAGAGCTACTTTCCACTACAGAAATCTTTGAAGAAAGATCCTCAGCCTGCCATACCGCCACAGCCCCCGCCCCATCCGCGGAGACCTGCACCGCAGCTGCGACCACATCCCTATTTACCGCAGATAGGCCCGTAACCGGTCCCCATGAAGCGACACCACCGGAGATGGTGGCCGAGCTCGTCTTCAGCTGCTTCCTCAGATTAGTCGAAGTTTCCAGCCATAACGCCGTCGCTCTTGTCCCATCGCTCGACACGGCGATACTCAACCCCGTAGATGGCGTGCCCAAGGTCGACAAGTCCACCGGCGTGCTCAAGGTAGGCTGGGCGATGGCGATGGATGAAAAGCAGCTTACGATATAAACGCAAAAAAGAGCGACGAGACGATTCATAAGCGTTCCTTGAACGATCGGATTAGTAAAAAAAACTGCTCGATCAGCATACCAGAGCGGTACCGGACCGAAAGATCAAAGCCCCTCAACGTAGGTCTATAAACTGGCGTCTATGAACTGGTACGGGCCAACTGTCCTACTTCACCTTATTGCTTTGCAATGCCAATCGAATCGGCCTCGCCGAGCACGCTATAATGAGGCCATATTACTTGGCGTGTACCAAAGTCGACTGTCGTGCCACGACGCCGCCGTGATGGTTAAACGACCTGCTCTTGCCAGCTCAACAGCTCTCAAAGAAAAAAGCGGGCGCCGTATTTCTACGGCGCCCGCCCTTTTTGAGGTCTTTCTTTCGAAAGGCCTAGAAGAGTCCCTGAAGGCTTTCAATTGAGCTTGGGCTCACCTTGTAGCTCTGCTCAGGCTTCTTCGGAGTGAGAGGCTCTCCCTCAACTCGGACGTGGCGAGAAGCGTAAGCCTCAACTCCAGATCCAGCTGGGATCAAGCGACCCATGATAACGTTCTCCTTAAGTCCGCGGAGATGATCGATCTTACCAGCCACCGCTGCCTCAGTGAGAACCTTTGTGGTCTCCTGGAAGCTCGCAGCTGAGATAAACGAATCAGTCGAAAGCGCTGCCTTGGTAATACCAAGGAGGAGAGGCTCATAGTTAGCAGCCTTACCACCGTTAGCAACAACTCTCTGATTCTCCTCAAGAACGCGCAGCCGCTCCACGTTGTCACCAACAAGGAAAGCGCTATCTCCGAACTCGCTGATCTTAACTCGCTTAAGCATCTGCCGAACGATTACCTCAATATGCTTATCGTTGATACGCACACCCTGTAATCGGTAGATCTCTTGCACTTCGTTCACAAGGTAACCAGCAAGAGCGCGGGTTCCCTCGATTCGAAGGATGTCGTGCGGGTTAACGGCGCCGTCTGTGAGAACCTCACCGGCCTTAACTCGATCACCCTTCTGAACCGCTACGTGCTTGGTCTTCGCAACCAAGTACTCACGCGGATCACCGAAGTCTGGAGTAACGACGATCTTACGCTTACCACGGGAATCCTCTCCGAAATCAACAACGCCATCGACGTCACTGACTACAGCTGGATCCTTCGGCTTACGAGCCTCGAAGAGCTCTACAACTCGAGGAAGACCTCCGGTGATGTCCTTAGTCTTTGTCGTAGCACGCTCTCTCTTCGCGATGATGTCACCGGCGTCGATATCAGAGTTGTGCTCAACAACGAGACGAACACCTACTGGAAGGTTGTACACTCGGCTCTCGCCGTTCTCGCCGTGTATAACGATCCGTGGACGGAGGTCGCTGCTCTTATCTTTCGCTTGAACGATCTCTCGCTCTACGAATCCAGTTCGCTCATCCGCACGCTCCTCCATGGTGGACTCGCTTACGTCTACCCACTCAACACGACCCGCGAGGTCGCTTAAGATAGGAATAGTGAACGGGTCCCACTCTGTAAGGAGTGCGCCTGGCTTAACCTCAGCACCCTCTTCAACTCGGAGACGCGCTCCGTAGACAAGAGGATGGCGCTCACGCTCACGACCGTCAGCCTTATCAACGATAAGAATCTCGGTCTTACGGCTCATCACAACGGATGTTCCATCACGTCGACGCGCAAGTCTCGCGCCTTCAAGCTTAACAACTCCAGCGTATCGGGACTCCAGAGAGGTCGACTCAGCTCGTCCGAGCGCCGCTCCTCCGATGTGGAACGTTCTCATCGTAAGCTGTGT
>CAIXKI010000213.1 GCA_903920005.1 uncultured delta proteobacterium | reverse complement strand
GATCACTTTTTTGCGTTCTAGGTCGAATTTTAACAATAATTTATTGCGCTTGAATATGTGCCCATGCCGACGCGCATGATCCCCAATCCAGGTCACAAAGATAAAATTTCCTCGCCGAATCTTTCCCATAGTATCATTAATGATACGGTTTGTCATGAGCGTCATTATCCCCTCATTGGGAAAGGTAATCGGGGAGATCGCCGGGAAGTTGCGGGGTTGGGCCATCGGCGCCTGTTCGCTGGCCGAAGAGTCGGTGAGACTATAGGGATCAAGCAGTCCGATTCTCATTCACATTTTTTCTATTTCACCCAACGGCCACCAAGGCTTCGCCTCGGCTAGCCTCGGGCGGGACTGGTCGGAGGCCCTTCCATTGGACCTCACGGGGCGTTTTTGCCGGATTTTACACCGATTGAATATTTCTTAACCGCCCGTGTCGATACTTGGTCTGAATCCTCTGACGCAAGAGCAGGCGCGGTCCTGGTTAGCGCGAGGCAGGCTGCGGCTGCCAAAAATAAGTTTAATCTTTGCATAGGCAGGGCCCCTGATGGTCGAGATGAAGGGCCTGTTCTTGATAGAGCCGCAGGGGGGTGTCAAACCCTTGCAAGGATGCGCAAGAGGATTTATTCGAGCCATTGGTGTCGGTCGAACATCTTTTTATTTACTTGAGGGACGGCGCTCGCACCTCGTATCATCGAGGCATGCAATCTAAAGAACACCCCTCCTGGTCCACCGCCGAGTATTGGCAGGGACGCTTTGAAAAATCTGACACTCCGTGGCAACTGAATGTGGCATCAACGGTTTTGATGGAGGCGCTGGACGAGCTCGAGTCGAGTGGATTCTCACCTGCGGAAAAGCGTGCGCTTTCACCTGGGTGTGGGCGAGGGCTTGATGCTTTGGAGGTTGCTTCGAAAGGAGCGCGAGTTCTTGCGGTGGATTGGTCGTCTACCGCAGTTGAGGATCTAAAGAGTCGTTACGAGGCGATCAGGGATTCGTGTCGGGGTACTGTTGAAGTAGTGGCGGGAGATATCTTCGCGATGGAGCCCCAGCCTGTTGATATAGTTATTGAGCATACATTTTTCTGCGCGATCGACCCGTCGATGCGAAAAACATATGCGGAGAAGATCGCTCAGTGGACTAAGCCTGGCGGTTTCTTAGTCGGTAATTTTTTTGTTCTCGGTGAGGAGGTGGTGAAGACCCTTCCTGGGCTCTCTCTCACGCAACGAGGGGAGGGCCCGCCATTTGCGTCGACGGTGAAGGAACTTCACGGATTGTTTCTTTCAACTTTTGAGGAGGTGGTCTTACGCCCTGCTAAGAATCCTGATCCAGATCGGAGGCCGGAGATGGAGTGGGTGGGGATCTTCAGGCGGCGATAAGGTTGTGGGCGGGGCATGACGCTGGCCGCAGGTACGAAAGCCACGCGGAATCCCGTGGAGAGGCACCGACCTCTTGTCCGCAGGTGCAAATGTCGCGGGTGCCAACGTACGGCCGGCGGGGCTATCGGCCGTGTTAGCGGGATTTCTTGGGGAATCCCAGTTGCCCTTCGTCTGCTCGAAAACCCTCCTAATGCTGTGGGCCGTTGTGGCTAGCATCGCACACGATGCCGATGGCCAAAATCCCTCCTTCACTCCAGGGGGCATCGTAGGTGATACGGGTGTGGGGTGCTCGCAGAAGGGCGTCAATCGCTCGTGAGAGTTCGGGCATTCTGTCCTTCTTCAATCGTCGCACGATACCGTCAGTCGCGTCGAAGAACACGCATCCACGTTGCGAGGGGAATGTCCCGGATTGGAACTCCTGATAACTGTATTCTCGGTCAAAGATAGCGTTTACCATGTTAGTTCGGGACCATTTACTTCCGAGGAACACTCGAAGAGATTCGTTATTGGAGTTTAGAAAGCCCCGTATCTCGTGAATTAACTTGAGGTCAACCTCTGGATTGACGAATCTTCCGCGAGCGATGTCCACTGCGTTGCTGGTATATGGGAAGATCGCTGCTGAGAGAAAAAGGAGAGATCCAGCTAAAAGCGCTTTTGTAGTGGCGTTTGCGGAGGCGAATCCCTGAAGGGTGATCACCCCAGCTACAAGGCATAATCCCATCGGGTATTTTTCGACGTAGTAGTGCCCAAACCCCACCGTTATACCCAAGGTAAGCCAAACCGCTAGTGAGCTCGAGACAAGAAGCATTGGGAGTCTCTGTCGCTCCTTGGTTCCGAGGAGTAGAAGAATCATGGCGATAATGAGGTTTGCGGTGTGAATCGGTGTGAACTCCCCTGGGATGGTAATTATAGGAAGTAGTCGAGTTACAGCGTAAACGCCAAGAGCGAGCAGAAGGAGGCTTGAGAGGACTTTGCGGCGCAAGAGTAAGTAGGTACTACCCGCAAGAAATATATCAGCCATCGTTAGTCCGTAGGAATATCGGAGTAGTCCTGCCCCCAACAGAGAGAGAGGGACTATCGTCTTGGGGGGAAGAGGTCGGTCGCCCAGGATGAGGTACAGGATTAAAATGGAGAGCCCGTAAATCTGCGGGTAAAAACCGTTTGTTTGCAGGACGAGCACCGTCGGTACAATCGAAATGAGATTCAGCGCTATCACATACACGACAGGTACTCTTTTTGTGAGTCCCCACAGAGTAATCATCCATGTGAGAACGAACATCGTATATCCAAGAGCTATAAGGAGAGCGAGTTCGGGAAAAACTCCGAGAGTCCTTTGAAAGAGAAATATCAAGGCATAAAACCCTACAAACCCGTGATAGGCATTCGGCGTGCTGGAGATAAAGCTTTGATACAATCTGACGTGGTTTCCTCCGTCGGCGGTTCCGACGTTAACGAATCCATACGAAGGAACTATGAAGAACGGTAGAAGGCAGAGTAGTGCAATACCTAGTGCCTTATAGGTTATTCTTTGAGAAGGGAGCGCGGAGGTGCCCCACGTTCTGCAAGCCATTACGAGGAGCATTCCACAGGTGGGAGCGGCAACGAGAAGAGCGGTCTCTAGGGCGATTCCCGTGCTAGTTCTTGCGGCGGCAGCGCACAGGCTAATAAGCAGTGGCGCGAGGAGGAGAGTGGCGAGCATGGGATAAGAATACCTGGTTATGGTAAGGGTTGAAACTAGGGGCTTCGAGGCACCCGACGGCAGGTATGAGGGGGGCGAATAGGAGACAAGGCTTTAGGTCCTGTGAAAATTGTATTGCGTGGTAGGCCCATTTTTGTCGACGAGTCTGGGGCTCTGCCCTCTCGCGCTTCGCCGGACACGGCGGCGTTACGCAATTTCGTTTGTCGGGGCCCACCTCTCAACCGCGGCGGCCTTCGCCCTGTATTGGCAGTGTTCACACAGCGTGTTCGCCTCGGGCATGTGAGGGGAACTCAAGACCTCATGCAGGTGCCGCAGCGCTGGTTCGATCCAGGTTGTCTTCCCTTCATACGGCAACACTTTGATTGAGAAATCGAGTCGCGCGTCAAAGCTGGGTCGGTCTTTATCACCGTTGCAGTACACAAAGAATGCGGTGTCATTGACATTAAATCCGTTCTGTTTGAAGAGCCATTGATAGATCTCTACCTGGCGCTTGTAGGCGATCTGCCACTCCGCATCGAGAGAGACCTCGCCGTTCTTTGACGTCGCTTTATAGTCGACGATGTAGAGCTCTCCTTTTGGATTAATCCAAACGTCGTCGATACCACCGGTGATTACTAAATTAGTTTTTGGGAGCGCATACGTTATCCCTCGACGAAGCGCGTCACGCCATTCCTCCATATCCTTGTGTTTGAATGGCACGGCATCAAGACCGATCTCTTTCATGAGGGGGTGCGGCTTTTGGGCCTCACGACAGATGTCGAATTCTCGTTTAAGGAGTTCATCGACCGCGGAGTTTAAGCTGAAGGGGGGCGACGAAGGTTGTCCGATTCCGAGACGGCGGTCGAGGTAAAAGCATCGCTCGCATTTGAGTCCTAGGTCAATCTTTGAGCGACTGAGGCGAAACGTTTCAAGGGAGGGATCGAAGAGGATTCTCTTTCGTGGAGCCATGAGCTCTTTGTACACGTCAGTTGGAGGCGGGGATAGGGGATTTGTGGGAGTGGTAGAGGTGTGTGCCATGGGGTGAGACGGTAGCACTGCGCACTGCTTTCCTATGTTAAATATTCGTGTAAGGGGTGGGTATCGCGGGTTGATATACGGGTCCCGGCCCCGGAGCACCTGACCTCACCATCGGATGCTCATGCTAGGAGTCTCTTTTAAGTATTCAACAGAGCTCGCAGCCCGGGATCGGCTGTGTTGCCGAGTTCGGCGAGAGCAGTGAATGTTTTCTTTCGGTCCTGATATCCCCGGATGTTATAGAGCTGTCCGTCAGTCACACCGTATCGATCCGACATTCCGAGTTTGGTCAGCGCGTCTTGAATTGGTACGCCGTCAAAGAGCACCGAGGCATATGCCTCGATCTTTTTACGAAGGGTTGCCGCGTCCTCAAAGAGCCCGTCAACCCGGAAGGTTGATACCGCGCTCTCTCGCAAAGTAGGTATGAGTTTTCCCGCGGATTGAGGAACGCCGTTGAACATCGTGTTACGACACTCGGCGTCCGCTTTGAGTGGATGGAGTGCTCCTTTCGAATCTCGCAACTCAACGCGATGTTTCTCACACGGTCTGCCGCAATCCTTGTAGCTTGAGCCGTTACTGAGGAAGGCGGCAAATACACAATGCTCCATATGAAACGCGGGGATATAGTGGTGGGCGGTAATCTCAAGTTTTGACGCGTCGCATGTCGATGCTAACTCTTTCAGTTGTTCGCCATTTAGATCGTAGCTGGGGCAGATTCTGGAGAGCCCCTTCGAGAGGAAGTATGAAGCCGAAATTGAATTTGAGATATTGAGGCTAAAATCACCGATAAGGGTTAATCCGCTATTTTGGAGGTATTCGAGTGCTCCGAGGTTTCTCACGAGCACTTCGTCAGGTTTAATTCGTTGTATCACTTTCAGGTGCGCGAGCTCTCCTGGTTTCAGGATTCTAGTCGTCGCTATCCCGACCTTATATCCCATCGCGCGCACCTTATCCGCCGCGGTTGCGTACTCTTTGCCGAATTCAAAATCGAGGACGACTGTGGTAATCGGAAGGTTGTTGAGCCTCTCAAGTTGCTCGATTTCGCGCACGAGCACGTTAAGAGCTGGTGCCTGTGTTTTTGTGACGGAGGCACGCTTCTCTTCGATCCATTGATATATCTCTTCTTTCGAGCGTGTCGCAATCGCGGGTCGGGTTCTTCTTTGTCTTTCAAGTTCTCCAACGAGGGCGCGGCGGAGCTCTTTCAGCTCGCGTCCGTGTAGGAAGCACGCTCCTTGTAGATCTACCTTGAGGGTATCGAGGGCGAAGATCGTTCCCCCAAGGGCTCCCAGCTCCGTCGTAAGAGACTCTTTCGTAAGGGGAGCTTTGCTTGCCTCTTGCAGCTCTGTCTGTGATTGAGCGGTGGTTGTGTTCCCGTCGAGATCGGTCGCTGTTACGACAAGATGAGCGCCAGGCCGCCCTGAAACATGCAGGGAGAGTGGAATATGCTTAAGGAGCGTTTTGTCAGTGAAAGAACGACGCACATCGCTCTCTAGATGCGGCGAGCTGTTGAGGTAGGCGTGCATCCCTTCGCGTACTTTGGAGAGTGAAAAGCTTTTGCTGAAAGAGAGCTTCATTCCTCGCTTCTCGGTTCGAGCGTGGAATACGGTTGAGCCTAGCTCCTCTTTTGAATCGATATCAACAAATACCACTCCATCTCCACCCTGGAGGTGCTCTCTCGTGTCGAGGGTTACATCATCTTTTGTTGTTGAGATAACCGTGCCGAGATAGAGCCCGTGGTGACTACTCAGGTGCGCGGGAACGAGCTTTTGATGATTGACGCCATCGAACCAGCCGTTGAAGAAACCCCGTGAGTAGATTCGGGCCATATCGTTTTTATGGTGAGCGACGTCAGATGGAGAGAGGTGCTTGAGGCTATGCTCTTTGTACGCTTTGGCTGTGGTCGCTACGTACTCAGGAGATTTAAGGCGTCCCTCAATCTTGAATGACTCGATTCCAATCTCAACGAGCCGCGATACATCTTCGAGTCCGCAGAGATCTTGAGGGGACACGAGGTAGCTTTTGGGGCCAAGGTCGCGCTTTTTTCCGTCAACGATGAGATCGTAACTCAGTCGACATGATTGAGCGCACTGCCCACGATTCGCCGAGCGTCCTCCGAGGCTCTCAGAGGTGAGGCACTGTCCGGAGTAGGAGACGCAGAGGGCTCCGTGGACGAAGACCTCGAGCTCTTTGTTAGTCTCGGCTTTTATCTTGGCCATCTCTGGGATCGAGACCTCCCGTCCGAGCACGTATCGTTGCATGCCGAGATCTTCGGTGAGCTTAATCGCCTCGGGGTTGGTGATCGTCATCTGCGTTGAAGCATGCACAGGTTGCTCGGGAGCCACGTGACGAATGAGCGCCGCGAGCCCGATATCTTGCACGATGAAGGCATCGGGGCGAAGGGGGAGCACCTCATGGAGCGCGTCGATGACGTCGGAGAGTTCGCGCTCGAAGATTAGGATGTTGAATGCCAGGAAAACCTTCACGCCGTAGAGGTGTGCGTATTCGATCATCGCGCGTAGTTCATCGATTTCGAGGGTCGCGGCGCGACCGCGCGCGTTAAATCCGGGCATCCCCATATAGACGGCGTCAGCGCCGTTGTGAACGGCTGCTCGGAGCATGTCCCATGTGCCGACGGGGGATAATATCTCGGGCGATTTCATAGAGGTTTATTGTGGCTGGAATAGGGGGGCTATGGAAGGGGTAGGGGGAATATTAACCGTAGGGTTATCAAGCATTTGATGCGGCAGATTCGGATAGGGGCACCGAGGCGGGTGCCCCTCCACGATTGTCGAGGGTAGCAACAAGCCGGCGAGGCCGCCGGCCCTCCAGGT
>CAIXKI010000212.1 GCA_903920005.1 uncultured delta proteobacterium | reverse complement strand
TCGGCGTGTGAGGGCGCTTTGCTCGTGGTCGACGCTTCACAGGGAGTAGAGGCTCAGACTCTCGCGAACGTATACCTGGCTATTGAGAACGACCTCGAAATTATCCCAGTTCTTAATAAGATTGATCTTCCGAACGCCAATCCCGATCTGGTTAAGGAGGAGATCGAATCAGTCATTGGTCTCGATACCTCTGACGCGTTGATGATTAGCGCTAAGACCGGTATCGGAATTAAGGAGCTCCTTGAGGCGATAGTAAAGCGGATTCCGCCACCGAAGCGTGGAGCGATCGATAAACCGTTGCGGGCTCTTATATATGATTCGTGGTTCGACCCGTATGTGGGTGTCGTCGCTCAGGCTCGCGTGATAGACGGAGTACTGAAAGCCGGAGACAAGATTCGATTTCTCTCCACTGACACTGAGTATGATGTGTATAAGCTAGGCGTGTTTACCCCGCATGCTCAGGAAGTTCCTGAGTTGGCTAGTGGGCAGGTAGGATATTTCTCCGCCGCGATAAAAAATCTTCGCGATGTTCGTATCGGAGATACCGTAACCCATGCTCGAGAGGAGGATATTGAGCCCCTTCCTGGATTCAAGGAGGTTCGTCCGATGGTATTCGGAGGTCTCTTCCCGGTTGATGCTGACGATTACGGAACTCTAAAGAGCGCGCTTGAGAAGCTTAGCCTAAACGACAGCGCGTTCACATTTGAGCCTGAAACGTCCGCCGCTCTCGGGTTCGGTTACCGATGTGGATACCTCGGTCTTCTGCATATGGAGATCGTGCAGGAGCGTTTGGAGCGAGAGTTTCAACTCAACCTCATCACAACAGCGCCGTCAGTAGTCTACAAAATCGTGCAGACCGATGGTACCGTTATTGACGTCGATAATCCGACGAAGATGCCTGAGGTGGTGGACATTGTACGAATCGAGGAGCCGATCGTGTCCGCGACTATACACTGTCCGAAGGAGTTCGTAGGAAACGTTCTGAAGCTGTGTGAAGACCGTCGAGGAATTCAAAAAGACATAGCGTTTCATGGGATGGAGCGGGCGGTTATTCAGTATGAGCTCCCCCTCAATGAGATAGTCCTAGACTTCCATGACAAGCTTAAGTCCATGACAAAAGGCTACGCATCCTTCGATTATGAGATAATTGGCTATGCTGAGGCGGATCTTGTGCGCCTAGACATAAAGCTCAATGGGGATCCCGTCGATGCTCTGGGTATAATAGTGCACCGGAGCAAGGCTTTTTTTAGAGGTCGCGAGCTGACGGAGAAGCTTAAAGAGCTAATTGATCGTCAGATGTTCGACATTGCTATTCAGGCCTGCATCGGAGCCAAGGTTATCGCGCGTAGCACAGTGAAAGCGTTGCGTAAGAACGTAACAGCGAAGTGCTACGGCGGTGACATTAGTCGTAAGAGGAAGCTGTTAGAGAAGCAGAAAGAGGGTAAGAAACGAATGAAACAGATCGGTAAAGTTTCAATCCCTCAGGAAGCCTTCCTCGCAGTGCTGAAACTTGGGGATGAAAACTAAAAATAAGGCTCATGCCGAGAAGGCATTAATTCGAACGATCGCTGAGCGGTCTCGGAGGGTTTTTGCTTTCGGAGACATTCACGGTTGTTACGACGAACTAGAGCGAGTCCTTCAATTTCTATTCAACAAGCAATCCGCTGGCGCGGAAGATCAGTTCGTTTTTATAGGCGATTACATAGATAGGGGCCCCGCATCGCGGCAGGTTATAGAGCGCCTCATACGGCTTAAAGAAGAGGCCCCCAAAACCGTCTTTCTTAAGGGAAACCACGAAGACATGCTGCTCGATTTCCTTGGTGTAGGGGGAAGCTCAGGCGAGGTATATCTCGCGAATGGTGGCGTAGATTTCTTTAAGAGTTACGGGATAGTGCCGGAAGGGCCATTGTCCGAGATTCGAGCTCGGTTGCCGGAGTCTCACCTCGAATTCCTAACGAGCCTAGAACATGGTGTATCTCTGGGAGAGTTTCTCTTTGTGCACGCCGGAATCGACCCACAACTCGAACTATCGCAGCAGAAGGCGCATACGCTTATGTGGGTTCGCGCTCAATTTATTCAAAAGGAGCATAACGTAGGGAAAACAGTGGTTTTTGGACATACCCCGTTCGAGGACGTTATGCTTCACATGCCATACAAAATCGGCATCGATACGGGCCTCGTCTATGGAAATCGCCTCACGATCGTTGAGGTGGTCGAGGGGGGTGTTTATCAGATCGACCGGGGGGGTGAAGAGGTCTACGTTTCCTCCCTTAAAGACCGTTTGGATGGTGGATCTTAAACAACAATTAGCCTATTGTTCCAGGCAGATATAAGGGTACTCAGCTCATAGAGGCGATGGTGGCCGCGAAGGGTGTCTCCTCGCGCGAACAGCCTCTGAGGTCTCTTACTCGCAGGACCAAGAAAAAAGTTCTGTCTGGAGCATTTTGTTAGTCTCAGCGCCTCCAACGAAGTTGCGGCCAAACTATCGGAATGCGAGACATAACATCATTTTTCAGCATCCTGCTGGACCGAGTTAATGACGCGGGCATGGCGTCGCGCTGAGGGAACCCCGTACAAGGGAAGTATTATGTCTCAACCACACGTTGGAATGATCGGACTCGCGGTTATGGGATCAAACCTGGCTCGAAATATCGAGAGCCGTGGGTTCCCGGTTGCTGTGTTCAACCGCAGCACGAATGTGACCCAAGAGTTCATGGCGAAGTTTGGAACGAAGGATGGCAAGCCTGCTGGGTTTGTCGCGTCGGAAACTCTTGATGGCTTTGTAAAAAGCATGAAGGCGCCACGACAGATCTTCATCATGGTCAAGGCTGGCGCTGGTACAGATGCCGTAATCGATCAACTCGCCCCGCTTCTCGACAAGGGTGATATCGTTATCGATGGAGGCAACGCGTACTTCAAGGATACTATTCGCCGTGAAGAGAAGCTTAAGGCTATGGGTCTCAACTTCCTTGGTATCGGAATATCTGGAGGAGAAGAGGGCGCTCTTAAGGGCCCAAGTCTCATGCCAGGTGGCCCACGGGATGCTTGGAAGATAGTCGCGCCACTCTTAGAGAAGATAGCCGCGAATGTCGACGGGCCGTGTACGAACTATGTTGGTCCAGACGGTGCTGGGCACTTTGTGAAGATGGTCCACAACGGAATTGAGTATGGCGATATGCAGCTCATCGCGGAGGCATACGACATCCTCCGGAATGTTGTGGGATGTAAGCCTGAGGAGTTGAAGTCGATATTCGATAGGTGGAACTCCGGAGTTCTCTCGTCATATCTGGTTGAGATTACGGCTAAGATTTTTGCCAAGAAGGACCCAGAATCTTCGTCGGGCCATCTCGTAGATAAGATCCTCGATAAGGCTGGTCAGAAAGGAACAGGTACTTGGACGGCGCAGGTCGCGTTGGATCTCGGCATTTCGATTCCGACTATCTCAGCGGCCGTGGACGCTCGAACGCTCAGCAGCATGAAGGATGAGCGTGTGAAGGCATCGAAGGAGTTTAAGGGACCCTCTGTTGAGGATTTTACTGGTAATCGTGAAGAGTTCATCAACGCTGTGCACGACGCGCTCTACGCTTCCAAGATTATGTCTTACGCTCAAGGTATGGCTCTCATCGCGGCCGCTTCAAAGCAGTGGAACTGGGACCTCAAGCTCCAGGAGATCGCCGCTATGTGGAAGGGTGGGTGCATTATTCGAGCTAAGTTCCTCGACGAGATCCGTCGCGCGTTTTCGACGTCGCCCGCTCCGAGCAATCTCTTGCTCGACAGTTTTATGAAGGCAGAGGTTACTCGTTGTGTGCCTAACCTTCGAAAGGTTGTTGGAGCCGCGGTAAGCCGAGGGGTTCCCGTAATCGGATTTTCAGCATCGCTTAGCTACTTTGATAGCTTCCGTACCGTAGAGCTTCCTCAGAACCTGACGCAGGCTCAGCGAGATTTCTTCGGCGCTCATACCTATGAGCGCACGGATAAGGAAGGATCCTTCCACACTGAGTGGGAATCATAATTCTTCCGGAAAGCCGGCGAGGCCGCCGGCCCTCCAGGTACGACGGTCGCGTGTTCGTGCGAATCGCATAATTATCGCGGGCCGGGGCTCGTGAAGAGGAAGTCAGCTACACATTAAATCGGAAGTGGACGATATCTCCATCGTCCATGATGTACTCTTTGCCTTCCGTTCTCATCTTCCCATTTTCTTTGGCTTTAACTTCGCTTCCCGCGGCAACGTAATCGTTGTAGGAAATTACTTCCGCTCGGATGTATCCGCGCTCGAAGTCTGAATGGATCTTGCCGGCACACTGAGGTCCTGTGCTTCCGCCTGGAGCGGTCCATGCGTGCGCCTCTTTCGGGCCGATGGTGAAGAACGTGATAAGGCCGAGGAGCTTGTATCCCGCGATGGTAAGCCTATCGAGCCCGGATTGTTCAACACCCATTGATGCGAGAAATTCCTTTCTCTCAACGGCGTTGAGTTCAGCGATCTCTGACTCTACCTGTCCTGATATGGTGACGAGCGGGGAGTTTTGCTCTGCCGCGTATGCCGCAAGGGCGTCAACGGGCAGAGGCCCGCCTGGAGTTGGAACGTGAAGGAGATCTTTCTCGTGCACGTTCGCGACGAATAATACCGGCTTTGAGGTAAGGAGACTGGTCGTAACCTCGGAGAAGTCCTCATCAGATCCGCTAAAAAGGGGTGAGTTCTTAAACGAACGCGCAGGCTTTCCTTCGTTCAGCCAAGATTCAAGCCCTTCCAAAATGGCGAGCTTCGACTTCGCCGATTTATCCCCCGACTTAGCGACCTTCTCAAGTTTAAACTTTGCTTTTTGAACGGCGTCGATGTCGGAGAGAATGAGTTCCGTGTCGATAGTTTCAACGTCTCGGCGAGGATTGATACCGCCATCTACGTGCACGATATTCTCGTCGTCGAAGCAACGAACAACGTGAGCGATAGCGTCAACGCTGCGGATGTGTCCGAGGAATTGGTTGCCCAAGCCCTCACCTTTCGAGGCTCCACGAATAAGACCTGCGATGTCGACGAAGGTCATCTGAGCAGGGATGATCTTGGCGGATTTTGCGAGGTCAGCGAGAATTTCAATACGAGGATCCGGAACTGGCACGGCGCCCGTGTTGGGCTCGATCGTACAGAACGGGAAGTTAGCGGCAGCCGCTTTCGCCGATGTTAGTGCGTTGAAGATGGTGGACTTGCCCACGTTAGGAAGTCCAACGATACCACATGTGAATCCCATGGAAGTTACCTTTAACTCGATAAACGGGCTGATGCGGCGGGCGTAAGTACGCCGTTCGATGGGGTGCAACACAGCCCTTGTCAACCTTATGAGGTAGCATGAGGACCGAACTAATACAACGTGAGGAGGGGGGCGCTCCTGATGGGGCGGCTTTTAACCTTTCTCGTAGGGTTGAAATGCGTTATCCATCTGGGCAGTAGTGTGGCTCAGGTCGCGATGTATATGGTGGCAGTTCGCCACCTTGAGCACACTCGGGGGGTCTATGAAAAAGCATATCTCAGCGTTGGCGGTCTTCTCGCTTGGTCTAGCCAGTGTATTGGGATGTGGGGGGAGCGGAGGAGGGGGCGGCTCGAGCGCTGACAGCCAGCCTTGCTCAACGCTTAAGATCGCTGGCGGTGAAAAATGCACCAATCCGCCGTCTGCGGTGGTTGCTCTAGTTTTCGATTCTGGGTACTGCAGTGGGACTTTCATCACCAAGCGACAGGTGCTTACCGCCGCGCACTGTTTTGAGTCGAGGCCGTCCTCGGTTCGTATAGAATCGTCATATTTCTCTTACACCGCGACAGCGGTTAATGTTCATCCCCAATTTAATGCGGCCTCTGATTCGGATCCCTACGATATTGCTGTGGTAACGATAGGTAGTGATGCTCCTGTTAGTCCAGTTCCTCTCATGGTTTCGGCGCCTGTAACGACCAACGATACGGTGGTGACGTATGGATACGGAATAGATGAGAACGATGACACCTTTTCAACGCGACTAGCGCAGGGGGATGTTGCCCTAAAAGCGACAACGCTCAAGGTCGTGTCGGTTTCTGATTTCGGTATCGGGTCGATTAGCGATGGAAGTGGGGATACTTGTCAGGGAGATTCTGGCGGGGCCCTGCTGTTCGATGGAAATAATGGTAGTCCTGGAGTCGTCGCGACGGTACGGGCTGGACCGAGTGCCTGCCGGGTTTCGGGAGGTCCGAGCGACAATACCAACGTTCAGGTAGCAAGCATTCTCGCCTTCATTCAAGGCGTTGCTCCCGGAGTTAATTTGAATTGAGGAATGGCCCCACCAGGACTTGAACCTGGGACCTACCGGTTATGAGCCGGCCGCTCTAACCAACTGAGCTATAGGGCCACGAGAGATTTCAACTTTTACAACACCCGATGGCTCTTTGCTACTCGGCCGGCTCCTTTTCCGGAGGAAAAGCCCCCAGAGGGATGATACCGCCGGCCGCTCTAACCAACTGAGCTATAGGGCCATACAGTGAAACAACCGCACAATAGGCGCGGCTCTAGGAGTTGTACAACTGAGCGGGGTCCGGTGCAACCCTTCAGGGGCTCTGAATATACGTAAGTCAGGGGTGGCGTAGGGCCTCTTATTGATTGATATTACTCATACCAGCCCGTACAGTTTAAGAAACACCCCCCACCCCCCGATAGAGGTCACATGGCAGATACACAAGGCCCTCCCGCTCTTCCCACACTGATCGAGATTAGCAAGTTGGATGTGCAGATAGCGCTTCTCTCCGCTCAAAAGAAAAAATTAGAGGGGGAGCTCGCCGCACGAAAGCAAGTGATCGTCGCGCATGATGCTAAGAGGAGCGCGCGAGCGAAGGTACTCGCGGAGAAGAAGCTGCTCTGTGATCGTGAGGAGAAGAGTACAAAGCATGAGCGCGACAGGATCAACGAACGAAGGGCGGCTCTCAATACGCTCAATAATTACAAATTGCAGCAAGCTGCTGAACGCGAGATCGACTTCGTCGCGAAGCAGATCGGTCAACGAGAAGATCTCCTGCTCGGGTTAATGCGAGAGATTGAGACTATGGAGAAGGATTTGGTGGATACCGAGTCCGTCATTAAAGGTCTCCAAGATGAGTTCTCGGCGCTTGAGAAGGAGTCTACTGAGGCAATTCAAGGGATCGATTCGCAACTGCAGACCTTGAACGGAGAGAGGACGGCTCAGGCGGGCATTCTCGCTGGACAGAAGTGCCTTGTAGAGTACAACCGAATCAAAGACCGGTTCCCTAGTAATCCTATTGTTGAGGTTCTCAACAGGGATAGCTGTGCGGGATGCTTCATGAAATTAGGCCCTCAGGTGGGAGTGCTGGTTTCTCGCGGAGATGTGGTAAAATGTCCGGGCTGCGGTCGTATGCTCCGGCTTGCGGCAGAGTAGTTTCTCCAGCAGAGAGGAGTTGAGCGCGTGATCGCTTGGGGTAAAACCCGAGAGGAAAGTCGGGACTTCACAGGGTAAGTTGGCCGTTAACGACGGCGCCGGGAGATCGGCGGAAAGTGCCACAGAAAAGAAGACGACCTGTCCTCGCTTCGACGTACGATTGAGTCGGACGTGGGAGCGGGGGCCGGAAACGGTGAAACGGTGAGGTAAGAGCTCACCAGCACGGGGGTGACTCCGTGGCTTGGTAAACCCCAGCTGAAGCAAGACCGAATAGGAAGGCTTTTTACGGCAACGTAGAAC
>CAIXKI010000211.1 GCA_903920005.1 uncultured delta proteobacterium | reverse complement strand
TTGCGCACGATCTTCAACAGATGACCGACGTTGAACGTACCGCCTATCGCGGCAAAACTGTCGGATTCGTATTCCAGTCTTACAACCTCATTCCGACCCTCACAACAACCGAGAACGTATCCATCCCTCTTTTACTAAACGGAACCGATAGACTAGAGGCGGAAACGCGCGCGCGTGACGTCCTCACAAAAGTTGGCCTTGGAGAGAAGCTACGAACGCTCCCAGGGGAACTCTCAGGAGGTCAACAGCAACGAGTCGCCATCGCCCGGGCACTCGTTCATAATCCGCGACTAATCGTATGCGATGAGCCAACAAGCGCGCTCGATCACACAACGGGCGGAGAGATCATGGATCTCTTTAGAAAGGAGGCTCTTCAGGGCGGAAGAACGCTCATTATCGTTACCCACGACTCTCGAATCTTTCAATACGCCGACCGCATCGGAGTTATGGACGACGGTCGAATTACAAAGGTAGTTAATTCCCCGACCGAGCTGTAAGCACTTTTCAGGTTTGCTCTATTTTAAACTTGCCGCTCATTGCGCCCCCGAATACTCTTATAGCTATGGCAGACGAACAAAAATACGCCAATTACATCCCCGACTTCTTCGAATGCGACACCGTCGATAAGGCCCGAGAGATCATTCTCACAGGGAACGACACGATGTCTACTGAAGACCGCTGGAGAGAAGAGACTACATTTCTCGCCGAAGAGATGGGGAGAGAATTCAACATTACATCGAGCGATCTGATCCTTGATTACGGATGCGGAATTGGTCGAGTAGCAAAGGCGCTGATTGAACGTTACGGATGCCGAGTCATGGGGCTCGATATTAGCGCTTCTATGCGTAAGATGGCGCTTGAATATGTCAACTCTCAGCAGTTCAGCGTGGTGTCGCCTCAAGACTTTGACCTCTTGGTACAGGGCGGCCTGAGGGTCGATCACACATACGCCATCTGGGTCCTTCAGCACACCTACGACCCAAGGGTTGAATTAAGCCGTATCCAAAGCTCCTTAAAACCTGGTGGCAGATTCTACCTGGTAAACGAGCCCGGAAGGTGCGTGCCATGCGACATGGGCTGGGTGAACGATGGCCTCGATATCTTTAAACTCGTGCCCACCTACGGCTTGCAGGTAGTCAAAGAGGGGCGCATCACCCTCTATCCGATGAACCGAGAGTCCGATAAATGGCCGGTCGCCAATACCTATCAGCGAGAGGGATAAGGACTGGCCGCCCCTTTGCGGACCATCGGCATTCCAGGCTACGATGCGCCGTAGGCGAGGTCGAGCATTGATCCAGACCTCGCCGCTCGATACCGTTTCTAAAAAACAAGCGAGTTCGCCCTATAAGGAGAGGCGCTCAATGGTGCGATTTTACATACTCCCGGTTCTTGCACTCATTGGTATTATCTTCGTCCTACGAACGGTAATCGCGGGATCCATCCCCCCGCCCGTCGCTCCACCAGTTGTAGAGCCTGCGAGGCCGCCCTATTCGACCTTCGTGGCAGGCTCAGGGATTATCGAAGCATCATCAGAAAACATCGGGATCGCATCGCCGCTTGCGGGCGTCATCGAGGCGGTCTTCGTAAAAGCCGGTGACTCCGTTACGACCGGACAGCCGCTCTTCGCTCTCGAGTCTCGTCCAATAATTGCCGAACTCGATGTTCGAAAGGCGCAGGTTGAGAAAGCCAAAGCTATACTAGCCGACACCGAGACGCAATTATCTATATACAAGAGCGTCGGAGATGCGCGAGCTATTACAAAGGGAGAACTCTTAAAACGCGAGAGCCTCGTGTCTGTCGCTAAGGCAGGGCTCGTTGAGGCGGAATCACAGCTTGACGCCACCCAAACAACTCTCAATCGACTCACGATTCGATCTCCGATTGACGGAGCGGTCCTTCAATCGAGAGCTCGCACCGGGGAATTCGCACCAGCTCAGGTTATGACGACACCTCTCATGGTCGTAGGCTCGGTAGATCCTTTGGCTGTTCGAGTTGATGTTGACGAAAACGACGCCTGGCGCGTTGAGGCAGGCCGACCAGCGCGAGCGATTCTGCGAGGCAACACCGAGGTTTCGTTCCCACTGACGTTCGTTCGGTTCGAGCCCTACGTCATCCCTAAACGCTCGCTCACCGGCGAAAGCACGGAGCGTGTCGATACGCGAGTTCTCCAAATCATCTACAACTTCGATAAGAAAGATCTTCCGATATTTGTCGGACAGCTCGTTGATGTCTACATTGAGAGTCCGAAGTAGTCGCTGCAACCCCTAGATTAAAGGGGTAAATGGTAACGTCCCCTTTTCTCCTTCCCCTTTTCTTTATAAATCGCGTTCCGGAAGCTAAAGATGATGCCGTTTTGCTCCGACTCTTCCTACGGGAAAAAGGAAGAAATGCATGGTTCAAACGCCTGCCCCTACGCGAAATCCGGCAGTAGATCTTCAAGCCAAGGCAGTTGAGACTGAAGATCTTCAAACCAAGGCGGTTGAGACGAAACCAGTCATTCAACTCCTACCCGATAGGGTTCTCACCAGGCTCGAGGAGTTCTTAGTCGACACCAAGGACCCGAACGCCGTCGTACGCGCTCTTACCCTGGGGGCGAAGGGAGATTCCACCGTGCCGGACCGCGTACAGCTCAGTTTGGTCCGCAGCTGCGCACACGACAACACCACCGCAGTTAAAGCCCATCAATCCTTCCGTCAAGAGCTCCTGCGGCAGGTCGAGGGCTCGCCTAAGGACGCCACCGCGATGACGTCGAAAGATCATGCGACCTCCGAGGTGCAAGTGAAGCGTGAGGCTGTATTTGAGCGGCTGCGAGTGCATGTTTTCGGAGACCCAAAGTCGGATCGGCCGCCTAACTACCAGACCTGGAACAGCGACCAGTTGATGGAGGTCTTGAATGTCTTCAGGACCCTCGGAATGCATCACGGGGTTGTGCAACTTGTCGATACGGTCGACAAGTATCACAAGGATCTTGGCAAGCCCTCACCGTGGAATGTGGAGGCTCGACACCTCTTCGCGTACGCCTTGAATCGTATAGGAGATTCCCCAAGAGCCCAGCAACAAATCGAGCCTCTGACTTTAGACGGCAGCGCCGTTGGGCCGCATGGCGGCGCTGGGAGTCTCAGCTTTGCTGGCCTCGCGGAGGCGCACACTAAAAACGCCCGCCTCATCGAAAAGGTAATCGGCGAAGTTGAGCAAGGCTCCTCAATCAACGAACGAGACAAGGACGCCGTCATTGCGATCGTCCTAGCGCTTCCAGCCAGCCAGATAGCAGGTCTTGCCGAGCGGATCGAAAAGCTAGCGGCCCAGCAAAACAATACGAAGTTGGAATGCTTCGCTGCTGACATCCGCGCGGACGCCAACACAGGCACCCTGAAACTAACCGCCTTTCGAGTCGAAGAAGTACTGAAAAGCCTCAACTGGCCCACTGAGGTGCTTGAGGTAGTGAGAGGCTACGCGCTGCAAAATGCACTTGCATCCGCCAAACAGGGCTTTCTTGAGACGGGAAGCGCTTACGCTGGACTACACTATCTCCGCCGAGTAACCGAGAGGGAGATCGAACTTACACGTGAGCAAATCGACGACAAGGTGCCCACCGAGCAGAAGGAACAGATAGATCAGGAGCTGAAACTCCTGGCGCGTTTGCGCACCTATCTGCCCAGCATGATTAACAACGCCACCGTGGCCGAAGGAGGAGCGCATCCGGTGCTCGCCTGGAACCGCGGAGATATCCTGGAAACCGATCTGCTGAGGGGGCAGACCGAAGAGCGCCTTCAGCGCAACTTAGAGAAGCTCCTGTTAGCCGTTGATCGTGAGGGAGAGCCGCTTAAGAACAATCCACTACACAAGGTTCCGGGGGCTGAGGGGCCAGGATGGAAGCTCGGAATGATACTGCGCCGCATTGAAACCGCAGAGAGGCTTACCAGTGCGCAGCTTGGGATCGCGAAAAGGGGAGACTTCCGCTTCGGTACGGCTGAAGTGATCACAGTGCGATTGGCTGCCACTAGAGAAGTGTGCAAGCAATTAAAGAATCGGGTCTCCCAATATGAGGTCTCTGGCTCGGTATACGGGGACGAAGAGAGAGAGACTCTTATCAGCCGTCACCTTCGGACTGAGACACAGGGCGAGGCGCAATCCCGCTGGAGTTATACGTTGAGAGAAGCCGTCTCGAGTCCACTTCCAATAGAGATCCCCGGAAGCGCGAAAGCCTTTGGCGGGTTGATTCAGTCCTACATCACCAACGAGCAGGACCGTAAGCGAGGGGGAGAGACTCTTCGAAATCTCGGCATCGAGCAGGGGCCGCTGACAGACATCTCCATCGAAAGTATGCAAAGCTACATTCGGGAACGGTTTCACACCTCCGACCTTATGTCTCTTACGGCAGCGGCTCATAGTAATAAGTTTGATCTCCCGCAGGCGCTCGCCTATGCAATCGGCGGAGGGGCCACCCGCGACCGACGGACTGGCCATGGGTGTCCGACGAGCCTCTTCTCCGCCGTTGAGCTAACTCCAGGCGACTGCCGCGCGCATGCGCACCTTTTGGGAGGTTTTTCTGACCTGCACATTCTTAAAACGTACCGAAAGCTCTCGCAGGAAGCCCTAATTGCTCTCAACACAGGAGATTTGCCTACGTTCACCCGCATCTCCGGTAATGAGATCCCGACTCTGCTCCGCACTGAGATCAGCCAGACGACCGCGGAGATCTTCGTCACCGGCCAGGTCGACAACGTTTACGATTTTCCATACGGCCAAAGCACAGTCCGCGCGGCTTTTGTCGAGAGGCCCTGGAATGAAGGGGATCGTCTAACCGATTACGAAAAGAGCGCCGGAATTATTCTTATCAAAACCACAGGAACTAATGTGCGCGTCGTTCCTGCAAAAGAAGCAAACTCGCTCCAACTCGCTGCAGAAGAGACAGCTACTCTGGCAACCAAATCCGAGGAGCATACCTTTAACAACAGAGTAACCTACGCGCTCAAGCCAGCCCTCGAAACACTTTCGGGCATACTCCCTGGAGAGCAGTTCCTTGAGGTAGACCGCGATGACTATACCGACTACCGCACTTGCGATGCTTTTTACGCACGCGCATTTGTGCCCCAGGGAGCCCCACCACAGCAGCAATCCGTTTACGACCTTGGGAATCGGCCTCTGGAGCCCCTCTGCTGGTCCGATACGGGCAATAAGAAGATGCCGGTGTTTGAAGGTGGCCCAATCAATGTTGAACAAGCTAACGGAGGAATAATTCCCGGCGAGATGTACATGATTCCCTGCTCGTATTCGAAGAGCCCACTTGCGTACGACACACTTATGCCTGTTTCCATTAAGATATTTGGCATGGACGTGCCCAATCTGATTCACGATGTTAACCCAACCGTCGTCCGCGAGTGGTATAATTCTTGGATTCATAGGATCGACGACCTGAAGTGAGATAGTTCCTAAAAACCCGTGTCCGTTACTGAGCGATCCCCACAAAATAAGGAGCATCTACTTGTGAGGAAAGCGCGACCCGTATTCAGCTTCACACTACTTCAGCGCATGGAGCGACTTATTACTTTAGGGAAAAGGGTGGGGTCCCTTTTATTCGTCTGGTTAGCCGTGCACTCACTTCGCTCGCACGCAGAATTTACCTTCGTTGTATTCAGCTTGATATTCCCGGCTTTGATTAAACGCAGCCAGAACCTTCTCGACAACAGGGTGTCCGGCGCAACCACCTGGTCGACTAATAGTCCACTCGCCCTTAAACGGAGTCGCTGCAATTTCGAGATTGAGGTCTCTGATATGCGCGTCAGCGATTTGCTGGTGGCCGGCATCAACTCGTGCTCGCTCAGCGCTTAAATTTACTACTTGTTGCATAGAATCTCCTTTTTCTGTCCATTAACTCGTCAATTAGATTTTACCAAACGCGGATTCTTACGCAACTCGCCATGCGGCTACGTAGTGCCTCAAATTAAATGTTACCAAAGAGAAGCTGTTTGATGAGTCAATGACTCAAAACTCATGTTACCGAACCTTTGTAAGAGGTTAAAAACATGAGTGATATAGAGAACCTGAAAGCGCTGCGCATTAAGTATATAAACGGGAACCGAACAACTAAGGATCAGATACTTAGCAGTGTGTGCCTGATACACGGATACCACAGAAAGAGTGCTATCCGGCTGATGAATGGGGAATTGCGTCGCCTGATGGCTGGCAAGCCAAAGGCAACGCGTAAGAAGCCTGGTACCAAGAGCCGCTATCAGGATCCGGGGTTTAAAGCGGCGCTGAAGGCTGTCTGGCGAGAAACAGATTACATGTGCAGCAAGAACCTCAAGAAGGCGATGCCCGTGTGGCTCCCGGCCTATGAAGCCGTAGACGGCGTGTTTAGAGAGGACATTCGCGCAAAGCTTCTCTCAATCAGCGCGGCATCAATCGATCGGGTTCTTCAGCCATACAAGCATCTCGGTCGCGGACGGTGCGGCACGAAGCCTGGCTCTCTTTTACGAAGTGAGATTCCGATTGGGAAAAGGGAAGCGTCCCCTTTAACCTAGGGCAACCCGTACCAAGCTCCCCTGCCCTGCCCTTGAGGCTTGAGCAATCCTCGCTTTACCAACTCTGAGAGCCGCGTCTTAACGGTAGGCCGTGGCGCGCCTGTTAGCTCTTGTGCTTCGCCTGTGGTGATTCGACCACTTCGACGCGCGGCCTCAAGAATCTTAATCGCATCTGGGTGCAACCCTTCCACTTGAGGCTCCCGCGCTATCTTCTCAGCCAACCTACTTGTCTGCTTTTTTAGTGAACGCAGAAGGAACAGAAGCCATGGCTCAAAATCTGGATCTCCCTGTTTGAGCGTTCCTTGTGTCCGTCGCAGCGCGAGGTAGTAACCTTCTTTATTGGCCTCGATCACACTTTCAAGAGAGCTATACGGTGCATAGCCATAGCGTGCTTGCAGGAGAAGAAGCGTCGTCAACACACGAGATAGCCGTCCGTTACCATCTTGGAAAGGATGTATCTCGAGGAAGACTACGATGAACAAGCCAACGACGATGAGCGGATGCCATGCTCTATCGGCTAGCGCCTCTCGCGTCAAAGCGACGAGCTCTTGCATTCGGAGAGGCGTATCGAAAGGTGTAGCCGTCTCAAATACAACTCCAACGCTTCTTCCGTTAGCGTCGAAGGCTTCAACATTATTGGGAAGCTTCTTGTACTCGTCAAAAATGTTGCAGGGCAACTAAGTAATCCACAAGAATTAAAGAGGTAAAAGTGCGCTTTTACAGTTGGGCTGTACCGGTTATCGGCAGACCAGTTATCGGCTCGCTCACGGTGCCGCTCGGGTATACTGCGACTGGTGCAAGCACTCTCTGCTTATCGCATTCTCCTGTAAGCGCCGAGGTATGTGCCCCTCATGCGGGGGGGAAAGGGTAGTGTCCCCTGTTCTTTCGGAAGCTAAAGATGATGCCATTTTATTCCGATCCTTCCTGCGGAAAAGAGGAAGGAATACATGGTTCAAACGGTTGCCGCTACGCGAAAGCCGGCAGTAGATTCTCAACCCAAGGCGGTTGAGACTAGCCCCGTCATTCAGCTCCTACCCTATAAGGTTCTCACCAAGCTCCAGGAGTTCTTTTTCCTCTCTACCATCGATTGATCCATCTCGGCGGAACAAGGATCGGCCCACTACTACAGTTCAGCTACTTACAAAAAAAAAGCGATCGATCGTCCTATCCTTAGTACGTGACCTCTCCTCGAATAAGACAACCGGTTTAAGCGTGCAAAGCAAAAACCGGTTGTGAACTCTAGTGACGGGGTGGTGTCTCTACATCTCTGTAGCTACATCGTGATTCCGTACAAGAGTTCAAAAATCCTCCTTTCAATTGTCCGCGGTGTTAGAGGAAGGCGTATCCTCACTCTGATCGACGGGCACATAGGCACGAATGCCAACATCCCCATTGTTGCCAGTCCAAAGCGTTCCCTGACCGGCCCAGATCAAGTCGAGCTTGATCTTCTCCGGCAGGTTCTCAGCAAAGATGAAGCGGTTGTACGCTTCTCCTTGACCGAACGCCTCGACGGCCAACTCGAACCTAGAGGCCTTTGCCTCTTCTTGGGCTTTCTTGCCCAAGTTTTGGGCCTCCCCAAGGAGACGCTCGGCCTGGGCTTCCAGGGCCGCCGTGTCCTTCTCGATGGCAGCAACTAGCTGCTCGGTCTCCGCTTTGATCCCCGCCGCCTTGCGGCTGCCCTCGGCCTTCTTCTGGGCCGTGAGCTTGCTGGTCTCGGCGTCAACCGTTGCTCCCGCGAGCGTTACCTTCTGCTCCGCTTCGCGGAGATTGGCCTCCTCGCGGGTCGTCTGCTGCTCCTGAGCGCGGGTGAGCGTGAGCTCATCCGCGATGTAGGCCCTCTGAATCGGCTCCCTAACCGACCTGGGAATGTACACATGGCGGACGAGACCCTTTCCCACTGTGATTCCCTTGCCATCGAGTACCGCATGGAGCTCCTTCAAGCTCTCATTTTGGTACGCTTCCCTTTCCTCGCCGACCAGGAGCTGAACAGCCTTGTAAACGCTGCCAGCATTCCTGGTCACCGACTCAATCTGGGGAACCACGATCTTCTGCTCCACCGCCGCCACGTTCCCGAAGGAACGGATGGCATGCGGTGCCTGCTCTGGCATCAACCCCCAGATGAGGGTGTAGTCCAGATGCATTGGGTATCCGTCTGCTGACGGGAACCGAATGCCAGACTCCTCGGAAGCGATAACTGGCTCGCCGCTGAGATCCCGGAGAACCTTTCCGTCCTTGCTCTGCGTGACGACCTTCAAGGAGGTCTCACGCAAGCCGACTTCGAAGATGTCGACCTGCTGCTCCGATGGATTCACCAGGTAGATACCTGGCTGAATCACCAGGTCCTGCACGCCCATCTTCGCTCCCGTCAGGGGATTGTCTGCGAGGTTAGTAACCACGCCGACATACCCGGTGGGGATAGAGACCCAGCCGGCCGACTTTGTGGTGGCTCCAGACTGTATGTTTTTCGTCTGGATCACCTCCACCGTGTAGCCGTAAGGGTTGATTCGGTACCTTCCTGGGGAGAGTACCTTTCTCAAGATCCCCTTGAACTCGGTTTTCCCGAGCTCTCCGTCCACCAAAAAGGACCCGTCCGGGGTCTCTCGACCCACTTTGCAGGTGACCACCCCGACCTCGCCGGGTTTCACCTCTACGTCGGGGACGCGCTCTACTTGCCACCAAATCGGGCACCGAAAGTGGCGACCCGGGCCCAGCATCTCGCGCTGGATCCCGATCTCTCCATTCTCGGCCCACATTCCAGGCTCAGCAGTCTTGCGACTACCGAACACGATGGGCCCTTTGTACCTGACCACGGCACTCTCGCCGGGATTCAGGTACACTCGGTTGACTGACCAGTTGAACGCCTCGTACCCGACAAGGGTAGCAAGGGCGATCAACAACATCATCTTAACGTTTCGCATGTGGTCCTTCTTTCTTTTGGAGAATACAGAAACGATCCGCAATCATCGCAGCATCAGGTAACTTCAGTTTCCCTTGGGATGCTGCTCGCCCTTACCCTCGAAGAGCTTCATGAACGGGGAGTCCCCCGTGTTCGTCATGATCTTCTCGAAGTTGGGAGCGATCTTCTTATACAGCGTATAGTCCGCGAGGGACTCGCCGCTGCCGAGCGCCTTAACCGCTGCCTTCCAGCCTGCAGCATCAGCTTCGTTGCCGAAGCGGATGACAGCAGCCTTGGCTTCAGCCGCGACCTTGATGGCCGTAGCCTGATCCGTAGCAGCCGAGAGCTTCTTCTCTGCGACCTCCTTGTCCTGGTTCGCAGCCTCCACGGCAACGAGCTGATCCTGCGTTGCAGCGGTAGTTTGCTTCACCACCTCCTGCTCCGCCTCAATCAGCTTCGTCTTCTGGTCAACAAGGCGCTTCTCCATCTGGAGCAGCGCCTCTTGCTCCTGCTGCAGGATCTCCTGGGTGAACTGCTTCCTCTGCTGCACCGCTAGTTCGCGGTTACGCAGAGGTTCAGCGATCGCCTCAGGCACGCTCACCTTCGTGATGAGTGCCTGCTCGATGATGACACCCTGACCCTTACACTCCTTTGTAAGAGCTGCTTGAAAGTCCTCTTGGAACTTCGCGCGGGTTTCACCACCGATGAATTCACGGGCCACTTTGTTTGACCCCTGAATTCTGCAGAACGAACGTGCGTTCGGCAGGATCACCTTGCGGATAATCTCGCCGACTACGTTTGCCGAAGAAGGGGCGTCATTTTCCAGCTCGTTGTAGATTACGTACGTTGCCGGTGCCCCCTGGGGGTCGAGCCGGAACTCAATAATCCCATCGAGTTCGATCGGAAACCCGTCTTTACTGGGGAAGCTGAGTTCTTCAGCCTCTGCCCCTTCGACCTTCTCCGACAGGGAAAATCGGAGACTCCGCATATCCAGCGCGTTGATGC
Source organism: uncultured delta proteobacterium (assembly GCA_903920005.1). Classification (GTDB taxonomy): domain Bacteria; phylum Bdellovibrionota_C; class UBA2361; order UBA2361; family OMII01; genus OMII01. Next base: position 5,029 of record CAIXKI010000211.1, on the reverse strand, counting down.
GCTCGATGTACGGGTTCCGATAATACGTCCCGGGGGGGAGAGTTTCCTTCTGCGTTCCACGCTCCCCCTCTGCCACGGTGAGACTATTCGGATTCTCACTGAATTGACCTGCGAGGTTTGTGACCACGCCGAGATACCCAGCGGGGATCACCTTCGGATCCCACAGCTCTACGATCTCGACATAATCCTTCCTCAAGGACCTGGTTCCACCTACGGCCTCTTGGCCTGTCGCCCCATCGGTGACCATCGCATTGATGGCGTACCGACCGGGCTTGAGCGTCTCGAGAATGATTCCCTTATCGCTCTCGCCTTTTGCGAGAAACTGCGAATAGGGCAGGTCATCTCCGCTAAGCCTGATCCGCACCCCCATCTTGTCGATGGGGACCTGGACCATCGGGTACACTCTCCAATCCCAATTGTAGGGGTTGAAGAAGTACCGTCCCTCGGTGAGGACCTTCTCCTGCAGCCCCTGCACTTCGGCGGACGGGGAGACCTCAGCATCGTTGCTGAGCGGCGCCCCCGTCCGCTTGATGAGAACTGCGAAGTTCTCCTTTGGGACTTCAATTCTACAGAAAGCCCAAAAAAGCAGCAGACATGACACCAGAAACACCGCGATGGTGTTTCCAGCTATCACCTTGAAAACAATTCGGTTCTTCATGGTACAAATCCATTGAACGCGGTAGACTGGCGTACCGTGTTCTGAAAAAGAACAGGCACGCAAAACCTTTTTGCACGCCTAACCAGTCGCCACGCCTCCGGCGGAAGCCTGACGACTAGTTAGTGCGATCTTCTACCCTCACCAATAATGTAGCGCCCCGGTATAAGGCCGAGGTCTTTCCGCTAGACTCTCTTGAGCCTCCACCTATCGTACGCGCTCTTTACAATCGGATATCCAAAAGCGGTTCCCGCTCCCAACACGGTCTCAAGCATACCTTCCGCCATCACGAACAATCCGTTGTGGAAGAATCCGCCAACACCCGCGCTGATACCGAGAGCGAACTGAAGGGGCACACCTATCACCGTGTGACCAACTCTGAAGGGCACATCGAATATCGACTCCTGAAGAGCCAATTTCATACGCCCCCACGTTCCAAGCTTCTCAATGTGCCCCCCGATCGCTTCATCCGAGCGAAGCTTCTCAAGCGCCCGAGAGGCTTTATTGTACGCCCCGATCGAAGTTCCAAGAGTTCCCAGGGAACACGCTAACGCGAAGAGCGCCCCACTCACCGCGTGCATACCGATGGACGATGTATCCGCGTGCAACGTGGCCGCCAACCATCCACATCCCATAGCGACCGGCAACGAAGCGAGCCCCGACTTCAAGACGGGCCACGCCTCTTTCAATCGTTCAGAGAATGGCAAGCCCTTCTTCCCCATCGATTGCGAAACATCAGGCAGGATCGCGCCAAAGAGATCGTCGAGCGCTCCTCCGACCGAATGCATCAATCCTGGAGCAAAGCTCTCAAGAGCCTTCACCCCAATGACAACCGGCCCACACACCATCAACGCTTCCTTGAGCGCATGTTGTCGATCACCTTGACTACCTGCCTTTACGAGGGCGATCCATTGAGAGTCCTCGAATCCTCCCTCCCTCTCAAGGCGCACGTTCACTCCACGGGCGAGCTGCGAAAGGAGCGGATCCTTAGCTGTCGTTATGACGCGCACCGTGGCGAAGTTCAGATAGTCACGCAGCTCAGGGGACACCCCAGCCACGTCCCATAACTCTCGCTTTTGCCAGAGCGAAACGAGCCCTCCGAATTTCTCGTCAGCGATCCGACGCAGCTCCTCCGCGGCGCTCTGCGGCGGCTCCTTCGCTACCATGACGATAACCGCATGCCCCTCGTTCACTATCGGCGCCAGGCTCGCCGCGGTATTCGCGCTCAGAGGAAATTCACGGGCGGTGAGATGCCGGCGATTCAGAGCCACCGACACATCTACCTTACTCGCTACCAACGTGTAGACGGCGGCGAAAGCGTCCCCCACCTCGCGCGGGTTAGCGATTCCACCCCGGGCGTCACTAACAATCTTTGAACCGGCGGATGTCAGCTCAGAGAGCGCCTTCGTTAAGAGCGTGTTCGGCGCGTCACCTCGTGACGTCTCTACACGCGAGAGCTCGTGGTCGTATACCAGCCGCCGCTTTTCACCATTTTCGGCTACAAGGCACTTGGTGAGAACAACCCGCCAAGCGGAAACGATCGGCGATTCGTCGCTTGGTCCAGCGGGAGGTCCCGCGGGAGGTGCCGCGAAGCACGCGACTCGCTCCGGTTCGGTACCTGGCCGAGCAACTGGTATCGTAACAACAGCTGACAGATCTGCCTGCGTCCGATCTCGCGACTCCTGACCTCCAGTATCGTTACCTCGCACCGGCTTCGCGCTACCGACTCCCGGCCCCTCTGAACGCTGCTCACCCTTTTGTCTAGGCGCCTGAAACATAATCACTCCCCCTCTCTTGTATGTATCGATGCCACTCAATCAATCCGCTGGAACAAGCTCACCGCTACCTCTCATCCGGATCCGGACAGAAGTCGCATAGCTCAACCATGTGCGTAGTCGCGCCCCATGGCCCGAACTCCTCAACCGCCACCCTCGCTTGATGAAACGCCGCCGCCGCGTGGAGAGCAATCTGAACCTCGTCGATCGATCCAGACACAACAGCCGCGGGTTCTTGGTACACTCCCCACGGACCGGCACTCACTATTTCAGCGGGCCTAATCTCCACCGCGCCAGCGGTCAGCTTCATGACCTCCTCAACAGAATGCCGTTGCGCGAGGCTCGTATCCCTAAGCGCGGCCTTGAACTCAGCGCTCACCTCCCCATCTCGCAAGCAAAAGGGAAAGATCGATTGTCCGGAACCAGCCTGGATGAACAGGCGGATCGTCGCGATCATATCCTGGTAACCGAACGTTCCATTTTCCAGTTTCTCGCAGAGCTTGCGTCGTTCATGCTCGTAGTAACCCTCTTCGAGACCGAGTACCATTCGAAACGCGGGCGACGACGGCCGCTCACCGGGAGATGCTTCGACGGTGATGCCATGTCTCTTGAGGCCATCCACTAAAGCGCTGAGATTCTCCTCACATCTCTCTATCGAAGGTACTGGACCAAACGCGCGTCGTGGGTAGCGCGAAATCTCATACCGCAACTCGCCGTCAGGGCCTCGAGAGAGAAACCCTGAAAATGTTACGTTCTCTTCCTTGGCGACCGCCGCGATCGCGCCCTTGAGTCGCTCCGGAGTAATTGCGCTATCGCTCGTCGAAACACGGCCAGCCCAGTATACCTCAGGGTCTAAGTGACGAAACTGAGGATCCTGTGTCTCCACTCCCCGCGCGACTAATGGGACGCTCCCGTCAAGCCGGGCAGGATTGTCGATAATCTCTTCGGGCAATGGCCCACGCTCCATCCCCTGTTCCGTGCCCGTCGCTTGGTGAGTCCCTCTGCATCCGTCTCCTCTAACGTTCATATCCTCCCCCTCTGTTTTCTCTCCCGTGCGCTCACTGCCTCTAGCGTCACACTACTGAGCGCGTCACCGTTTTTTGTATTATTTCATATCGGTGATTTTAAGTTGCATACTGCAAGCACTTTATTTATAGCTTATTGTAATGCTTGCTTATTTTACTTGCTATGCGCACTACTTATTACCATTACATACATGCAAAGTGGGGCATGCGAACCCTCAGGAGGTATCCGTAGAAGGGCACGGCGATGGCGGAAGGGAAGAAAACGTAGGCTCGCTTATGGTGCCTTCTTCTGGTGCAGCCCAACTTTCATGAATTGGATTCGCAACATTTGCGCAGCCCTCTCGATGTAATGGGCACTATGCGCAAACCAAGAATGCCTCGAAGTAAGAAGATGTACGATCTGTGCTTTCGGTCTCTTCGAGGCCTGCCGCTGCCTGCACGCACCCTGACGAAACTTTTGATTGAAAGTATCATCGGACGCTTGCTGTGCACTGAAGCCATCATCGTCTGTAGTTATGTGTGGATGAGTAATCATGCCCATATGCAGGTGTTCTCCCTGGATTGTGGTGCGCTTACCCATTTCCACGGCCGATTAAAGAAGCAACTGACGGACTGTCTTAAGCGTCTTTTGAGCCTTTCCCAACTAAACCTCTGGGACAATAGAACCAACATCGGCGAGGTCCTAGACCTTGAAGCGGCTATTGCTCGTGTTGTCTACACCTACCTCAATCCGGTCCGGGCGGGGCTCGTCCGGTCAATTGATGAGTATACCGGGTGCAATACCTGGAAAGAGTTCCTATCCGTACCAGCGGATGTTAACGCAACGGTGGAGAAGGAGGTACCGTGGGTCCTACTCCCTGATGTCGAACCACTCTCACAGGAGAATCCATCACTCTCCGAGGAGCGAGGTCTCGTTGGAAGGATTCAGGACAAAGCCTCTACCCGAGAACGCAATACAGTTCGCATCATGCCCCTTAAGTGGCTTCATGCGTTTAACATCGTGGACCCGGTTGAGATTGAGAAGGTGCGACAGAGGATTATCAGTGAAGTTCGGGAAGAGGAAGCCAGGCTGGCACCGAAAAAGGCCCCTCTACGTCGCATTGAGGGGTTTGTCGTGACAGATGCATACGTTCCTCGAAAAAAGAGTCGGAAGATATTCATGTATGCCTCATGTAAAGAGCTTCGCTGGGCATTCCTGGAGACGTTTCACAGTTTCATTCGTAAGTGCAGGGAATGCTATCTCCTGATGAAGCAGGGCTACACCGATGTACCGTGGCCGCCGGGGTGTTTTAAACCTCCTATTCCGCGATTGTGTAACGCCTTCTGATGCCTGTTATCTGATGTTGCTGTGTCGATGACGGGATAGGTGTATCTAGTTAACGAACTGCCCGAGCGTTTTTAAGCTTTTATGCGCGTTCCCTCCCTCCTCGGGGCAAGATGACACTGCCTTGAGTGAATTTCATTCCCAAGAAACGAGCGTAACTCATATGATTATCCAACCTGACCTTGAAGGATGAATACTTGGACTGCACCAGATGTCTTGCCAGATGTCTTGCTACTTTGGTTAAGGATGG
>CAIXKI010000210.1 GCA_903920005.1 uncultured delta proteobacterium | reverse complement strand
AGGTATCAACGGCCCTCGGCGCGTCCAAATATGGTGCAAATTGTAAAAATGCGCCGCCGAAAGTTGTTGTCAGGGCTTGGCTATCACAGAGAGCGTGCCGTTCGTTGTTGCCACCAAGATCTCGCCGTCATGCGTCTCGCCAAGGGTAGCTACGGGGGTTGTTACCGTAAAGAGAGTCTCTTTTGTCCAGGTTCCTTGCCGCTCAGTAAAGGCCATGACCTCTTGTGACCCCCGTGGGCTCACAATGACGCTACCTACGAGGTCAGGGAACGCCTTCCCTCGATACGCGAATCCGCCGCGAAGGGGCTGTGTTTGAAGCTCAAACACGGGAGGTGTCGAAGGAGGCGATGAGCAGGGGTGCTTGACGCACGCAGTGCCTTCAATCAGGTTCCACCCGTAGTTCTTTCCTGGTTCAACGAGGTTGACCTCCTGATACTTCTCTCCGGAGTCGATCACTATAAGTTTGCCCGTCGTTGATGCGAATGAGATATGGCTTGGATTCTGAAACCCGAGCGCCCAGATCTCAGGAGCGTATGTCTTTTGTTTTGTAAATGGGTTGGAGGAAGGTGACGCGTAATTGGCGATATTAGAAACGTCGATACGTAAGAGCTTGCCGAGTAGGGAGCGCGGGTTCTGAGCGTTCGCTCCTTTGTCTGTTCCATCTCGCACATCGGCTATTCCGGCGTAGAGGTATCCGTCTGGGCCGAATCGGAGTGCGCTTGCGTGGGTAGTTGAGGATGGCTGCGCCACTTTGAGAACCACTTGGAGATCCTCTTCATTTTTGGTTCGTCCCTCACTCGCTTTGAATGTCGCGATGATTGTGTCGCTTTGTTTATCCGAAAAGCTTACGAAGAATTGTTTAGTGAGGTCGTAGTTTGAGGGAAATGTGATGTCCGCGAGAGCTCCATTCAATGAGGGGTCGAGGATCTCCTCAATGTCTACAAGGTCCCGCTCAAAGTGACTGTCTTTAAGGATCCGGATCCTCCCACGCTTCTCCGCGACAAAGAGTTTCTGTGACCGATCGGGGAGGCTTCCAACCGCGACTGGGTCTTTGAGACCTGAGGCGATCTGAGTCAGTGTGGCGGCAGGCATATCGGCTCTCGCCGTTGATACTCCGAAAAGCGCAACAACTAGAAGGGCCGAAAATCTCATATAGTCCCTATCTCAGAACGTTAGCAATCGATTGGCAAACGTAATCGACGTTCTTATGGTTTAGAGCGGCGACGCAGATCCGGCCACTATCAAGTCCGTACACGTGATATCTCTCGCGCAACGCTTTCATGACATCTGTGGGCAGTCCGGAGTAGGAGAACATTCCGCGCTGCCGAATGATGAACGAGAAATCTCGGGCTGGAACGGTTTCTTCTAGCCGCTCAACAAAGAGGTGTCGCATCTCATTAATGCGGTTGCGCATCTCGTCAAGCTCGCTGACCCACAACGCTCTCAGCTCTGGATTTGTGAGAACGATTCCGACTAGCTGAGCGCCGTATGACGGTGGGCTCGAATAAATCGTTCGTACCAGTCTCTTGAGTTGACTCAATACCGCAAGGGCTTCCTTCTGTGACCCGGTTACTACGGAGAGCCCACCCACGCGTTCTCGGTACATCGAGAACGATTTAGCGAACGAATTCGCGAGAAGGAAAGTGAGTCCCTTCTCCGCAAAGAGGCGGATGGGCGCCGCGTCGGCTTCCAGTCCTTCCGCGAATCCCTGGTATGCGCAATCAATAAATGGGATGAGGTTTTTTTCAGCGCAGATAGTCGCTATCTCAGCCCATGTCTTCGCGTCGAGATCTACTCCGGTAGGATTGTGGCAGCACGCATGAAGGAGCACGGCAGTGTTTGGCTTTAGCCCTCGAAGAGTTTCAAGCATATCTGCCGATCGGAGCCCAGAGGTTTTTGGGTCGTAGTACGGATAGGTCTCGACCTTAATGCCGGTCGCTTCAAATATGACGCGGTGGTTCTCCCAGCTCGGGTCGCTCACATATATCGACGACTCGGGGAAAAATTTTCTGATGAAGTCAATGCCGAGCTTTAAGGCACCACTTCCGCCAACTGTTTGAATCGCCGCGCTCCGCTTCTCTTTAATTACTGAAGAATCTTTGCCGAAGATCAGCTCTTGGTTAGCCGCATTGAAGGCCGCGACGCCGTCGATGGGGAGATAGGTTTTGGTGTCCTCGGTTGAAATCCACTGCCTTGCGGCCTCCTGAATGGAGCGAAGCATAGGAATCCGACCCTCAGCATCCTGATAAACTCCAACGCCGAGGTTGACCTTCAAAGCTTCCGGATCGTTACGAAACGCTTCTGTTATACCTAAGATCGCATCAGGGGCGGCGGTGGCGATATTACTGAAGAAAGAGGTGGCCATAGATTGCTCTGCAAAGTCGGAGAATTAACTCTCAAAACGTAGCACAGGGAGGGGAGAGGGGCCACTCCAGGCCCCAGGTCAGCAATGGGGCCAGTGATGGAAGGCTCAGAGAACGTGGTTTGTTCTGGGCCCCCAGCCTAGCCATGGTCCGTAGTTCACAACAACGGAGGTCGTTTAATAGGGATATTTTTCAGATGACGACTGATTCCGACTGCTCTCAAGCAGGCTACGACACTTTTCTATTTATCCCGTGGGCTCACCTTGTTAGGGTGCCCGAACGCAAATGCGGTAGGCAGTATGACGAGATCCCAGAGTTCCCGACGTTCACAATCGCTAGAGTCCGAGAAAGGGCCCACATCCTCTCCTCTTGATGGTAACTTGCCTGAGTTGGGAACGATCGCCCCTAATGAAACGGTCCGTTTGTATCAAGAGACCGTAGCATCCCTAGAGAGGTTCTCTGCCACTCTTCCGAACCTGGCTGTCCTCGTGACGACCGTTGATCCTGGTCGTAGGAATGAGCTCCGACGAGTAGTGGCTGAAGCGATGCGCTTATCCGAAGTTGAGCGGTGTGAGCGAAGGGTGATTCAAAAAGTGCGATTGTCGCCCCGCGATCGAGGCGAGGTCCTGAAGACGACCCGGAAGAGTGTCGAGTTGAGCAAGAAAATAGAGGGCCTCTGGGCGCGTGTGGAGGAGATATTCGGAGGGGGGGAAAGTATTCCTCTCGTCCCTGGTAGGCTTTCCGCGACCGATGAGATGGTGCTCTGTAAAGCGATGACGGAGCACAGGAAACGATTCTGGACGGCTCTCCACATGGTTCCTTTTATTCGTGAACATGCGTTGAGCGAATTAGATCGCGTGCGTGAAGGGAGTCTTAAGGCATCGCGCGTCATTTTTACCAAACGAAGCGAAAAAAAAAGTGAAGCCAAGTTGACTCGTCACGTCGGTGCCAATGCAAGAACCGTTCGTGGAATGCTTAGTCGTGAGGATTGGAAGCCTGGTCTCCTTGATTCGGCAAAGATCGCTACGTTGTTAATAGAGGTTCCGCTGTTGCCTGAGAAACACGGGCTTCTCATGGAAGACCTTTCGGTGCGGGCGAGTGAGTTGCGGAATCTTGTCGATTGCCTTACCCGACGGTACGGTTCAGTGAGTAATTCTGCGGCCCAAAAAGATCCCAGTTATGAGCTGTATGTAGCAAGAACACAGGAGCTTGGGGGAGGTGTCGAACAGGCTGAAGTGCAATGTCGAGTTCTTCAGGCTCTTATGGAGCCATATCAACGAATTAAAGATTACTTGGTAAACGCAAATGTCGGGCTCGTAGGGAGGGCTGTTTCATCACAAGAGCCTCACGATGATCTGATGCAAGATGGAATCCTTGGATTGATGCGTGCTATCGAGAAATACGATCCCGAAACGGGTTACAAGCTTTCAACTGTTGCGACGTGGTGGATTACGCAGTCGGTCCGTCGCAGTCGTCCGTCTTACCAGAATCCTGTCGAGCTTCCGGGTCATCAGGTCAAGGCATTGGCGATGGTAAGTAAGGCTGACGCGCAGGTGGGCTCACTCAGCCATCAAGAGCTCGCTGAGAAGCTTAACCTAGAACAAGATGTTGTCGAGGCTCTCCGGAGGCGTCTTCGTGGAATGACTAGTCTCTCCTCGAACAATCACGATGGTGTGAGCGTAGGAGAGCGGATAGAGGATTATCGATCAGAGGGCGTGCTCGACGTTGTTCGAAAGCGTGAGCTCGGCGACCGCATTAGATCAATGCTCGCTCGAATGGATCATCGGTCTGCGGAGGTATTACGGCTCCGGTTCGGGCTAGATGGTGATCCGTTGACTTTGGAGGAGGTCGCGGGACATTTTAACGTAACGCGAGAGCGTGTGCGCCAGATACAGGCGAAAGCCATCGACAAGATTAAGTCGGGACACTTGAGTAAGATGCTTGAGGATTTTGTTGAGTAGATAGAACGGGTGGCTCTCCCATCTTCTTTTAGGTTCCAGCATAGTCGAAGTGTTACCTCTTCGGATGGAACTTAGTTACCTTGGTTCCTTGAAGCGAGAGCCCTCCCATCAACCCTTTTTGTTCGAAGAAGAACGCGTAAATTCCCTTTTGCAGCGTTGAGCTTGAGATTGAGGTTCCGAACCCTTTGTCCAGGACGGTTAACCCAGGAGTCGCGCCGAGCTCCCATCCTGCGGATTGGTTTAGGTAGTTGAGATCATCGGGGGTCATAAAAAACATGGCGTATGAAAACTTTTGCGCCCCTGCTTGAAGCCCCCACGAGCCCGCGGTTGAGTTGTAGTATCCAGCGACGGAGTTCCCCTTAAAGAGGACTCCGTTTCCATATTGAGCGGCGACGATGAACCCACCCTTTACGATGTCGGGGAATACGAGCACGCCAGCGGCTTTCTTCCCCAATTCGGACGCCCCGGGTGTGGAGGAATACAAAACCTTTAGAGCGTTTCGAGCCGACCGTTCAAGCTCCTTTGCCGTCTCAGCGGTCGCTTCGAGAGGAAGGGCCATGAATATGACTGAGAGTAGGATAGTGAAAAGGCCGAGAGCTGTTGGGCGTAGTTTTTTCATATAAAACGTATGGTATCCTTCAGAGCTTCTTCTTCCATGAGGGGCGTTATGATTGCGGAATGAAATAGAAATGCCTGTTGGATTAGGTGTTTGCGCGTTTTGCTACACCAAGGGAATGTGTCCTCATAACAGATATGGGCCGGTTTGTGTGTGAAACCTCTCTCGGTGTATGCAGGGACACATCGGAGTCCCCCGTTCTTTACATCTCTTCTTTTGGGTAGTCCGTATGTACCAGCTACGGTTATCTCTGTTGGTCTTGGAAGATCTGCAGCGCAATAATTGCTGGTGAATTCAAACATCACATGAAAGTAATAGTAGTCAGTCTACTGCTCGCAGGCTCTGTGCTTGCAAGCGATTCCGCCGCAGGGCTCGGTCAGGCGAAAGCCGCTGTTGAGATCACCTCTCAGCAGAAAAACGAGCTCCGTAAGGCGATGCAGCGCGACCCGAACAACTCCGAACTGCAGCAAGCGTACATGAACGTGTGTGCGCAGTTGGAGGTGAATCGGGAAAATCAGAAGGCATGGCAACAGCACGTAAACCTTGAGGAACGTGCTCGTCGTGATGCCCTCCGTGATGCTTCTAACCGCCGTGGTCCTGCGTGGCTTGGTGGTTGGGGTATCGTTCGATAAAACACGATAGGAAGTTTGTATTCACCATGACGTTGCGCAAGGGTCCCCCTTTTTTGTGCAATGTTATTGGTCGTACGGACTTCCTATCCTTTTAATTTCACCGTGGATATCCCTTCGAGCTTTCGTGATTTGGCCGCGCCCTGTAACGAAGACGGAAGACCTTCGACCCGGCACGATTATTCTCTCGTTAGCATATGGCGATCTGTAAACGACCAATTCAGTCTCATAGCAGCCTGGGATGCGCGTACGCCCATAATGATATTGCCCGCTTTACAAGGGATAAGGCCCGGCGCAAGATTGTCATGGATCCTGCTTTTAACGGCAGAAACCTAATTTTAGACGTAGAAGTTACTCACCTTCATGGACTCGGTCGTTTCTTTAGATCGTCCCGCTAAATCTCCTGTTCCGCAGGCTACCTCGCCATTCCGGTGCGATACGGACTCACATCTTGTCGATCAACTCGTTCGCATCAAAGAACTTTACGATGAAGGAAAGCGTTCCTTTGTTATCGCTACTCATCGAGACCCTGATTCTGACGCGATCGCCGCATGTCTGGGGATGGATTATCTCATTCGAGCATTAATTCCCGGGCCTGTTTCTATTCGTTGGATGCACGATGGAACCTTGTGCGCCTATCTCAAAGAGGTGAGTGGTAAAACGACTGAGCCGATAGCGAATCTGGAGGCCTTGATAGAGGACCACTCAGTCGCGATTGTGGTAGTTGATCAGCCCGATCTTAATCTCTGCACTATGTTGCCTCGAACCTTACGAGAAGACGCGAGATTTAGGAACCGCTCTCCCGACATAGTGTTAGACCACCATGGAGAAGCTCGTTGTGATCAGGGACGGGTTTCATTCCCAGACGCGGGTAGCACGGCCGCCTTAGTGTGCCGTTTGCTTGATCTGGCCCATTTCTATTCCCTCACTCCTAAATCCTTGGTTTTAGATGGTGTCGATAGTCGGTTGCCGCTCTTGCTCAACATGGGGGCGCGCACTGACGCGGGGATCTCAGTGATGGGAGAGCTTCCGTCCTCCGTGTCTGACTATACGAGATGGGTGGTAGAGCAGACGCAAGCCAAGGTAGATCCCAAAGACGCGGCTCTCTTTGATGTTCTGAAAGCGCACGACGGCCAATTGCTCAAAACCGCAAGGACCCACGCGCGTGTGCGAAAAGGGATCGCGCTTGAGGGTGTTACCGCGGAGGTTGTTGTAACTCACGCGGGAGTAGCGGATAGCCCACACTGCATAGGAGCGTGCGCGAGCGAGCTTTTTCGGGAGAAGCTTGCTGAGAAGCAGGGAGCGGCTAGGGTTGTTGTTGTGATGTTTGGAATTATCAGACCAGATGGTGCCGCGGAGTCTCACGAGCTTCACAAGGGAGAGACTATCCATGTCTCCATCAGATCTGAGGAGGGAATCTCTGCCGAGAAGATCGCGCAGCGCCTCAGCTCTGATGGTGGTGGACGTCCTTCGGCCGCTGGATTCCAGATCGAAGTTCCTGACAATTTTGAGAATGTGAGCGATGAGGTTTTTCTGGGACATTGCTTGAGCCTCGCGAATGCTAAGCTCACATGGCGAGAGCAGTTCTCCTGGACCCTCGATACGAAGTGATGTTAGCCCGCGAGGTCGTCCTCAATTTTGAGGGGAGTGCTGTCACGTATTCCGAGTCGTGACGCGAGGTCTGGATGTTGAAACACTTCAATACGATCTTTGCCGGAGGGCATGGAGGTTATCCCCGAAGCTCCGAGTATGGGTGCTGGGATTCCTGTCGTAAAGGTCCGCGGGCTTTGAAATACCCGAGCCTCATCCCACAAACCAACGTCTATAAAACTTTGAATGGTGTGGGCTCCACCCTCAATGAAGAGTGATATAATCTTTTCGGAGTAGAGCGCGTCGCAGATCTGTCGCGGAATAAAATCCTCTCCTGAGAGTTGTTTCCAAGAGGTCTTCCCAACAGTTTTGGAGAACTTTTCGTTCAATATCCACGTGGGAGCCTCCTGATCGAAGAGGTGTAGACTTTCGGGTAACGAGAGTGAGCGGTCGATGACTAACCTAAGCGGATTAGTACCCTCCACATGTCGAACGGTAAGCCGGGGATTATCAAGAAGGGCAGTTCGGGTACCTACGAGGATGCTCATCTCTTGAGCTCGCCAACGGTGAGTGGTCCTACGGGAAAATTCGCTACTGATCCATTTAGAGGAGCCGTCCGCGCGAGCAATAAAGCGATCCGCGGTTTCTGCCCATTTCAAAATGATATAGGGCCGTTTCAGGATCTGGTACGTCATAAAGCGGCGATTGAGTAGTATACACTCCCGCTCGCGTACTCGTTCATGCACCTCGATGCCCGCGTCGCGCAGCTTTTGTATCCCTTTGCCTCCGACTTTCGGATTCGGGTCGAGGCATCCTACCACCACCCTTCGAATTCCTGAGTTCACGACAAGATCAGCGCAGGGAGGTGTCTTTCCAAAATGAGCGCATGGCTCTAGTGACACGTACATCGTCGCGTCTTTAAGGAGGGAGCTATCCTTTACGTTCTCCAGGGCATGGACTTCGGCATGAGGTCCTCCATATCGCTCGTGGTAGCCCTCCCCGATGACCTCTCCCTTATGAACGATAACGGCCCCGACAAGGGGATTTGGCATTACCGCGCGTCCACCGAGTGCGGCGATCTCAAGGGCTCGTTCCATGAAAAATGGATTTATCTCCATAAACGATTCGTATCATGGAGATACCTACCATGCACCAGGATGGCCCACTTATTTTATAATGACCCGATAGGCGTGGCGCGTTACCCTGGTAAGAGCATCGCCGGAGGGTCTCGTCGGCTCTCCATGTATGAAGGATCGGCCGCGGATGAACACGCCAAACTCATCAAACCGAACTGATAACTCGGTTGTCTGGAGTCCCTCTGTGGACCTCATAAATTCCTGCGCCATGACACGCTTCATGCGGCATCTTGCAGAAAAAAGCTTCGGCAACTTTACGGGCTTCGATGATCTGCATGCGTGGGCAGTGGGAAGTCCTGAAGCCTTCTGGAAGGAGCTCCTCTCTTTTCTCGATATAGTTGGCGAAGGGCAGGTTGAACGGGTTTGGGGCTCGGGAGAGGGGGCTACTCCGTTAGCTCGAGAGTGGTTTCCGGATTTCAAAATTAATTTTTCTGAGAACCTCCTTCGCGCTTCTGATGATTCGGTCGGAATTATTTCTTGGTCAGAGGGCGCGCTAAGAAGGGAGTTCTCTATTAGGGAGGTAAAGCAGGCTTCTCTCTCGATTGCCCGACATCTCCAAGATCTTGGAGTGAAAGCTGGTGACCGAGTGTTCGCGTATCTTCCCAATATTCCTGAAGCGGTGATTTGTAGTCTAGGCGCCGCGGCGATCGGCGCTACGTGGTCGAGTAGTGGCACCGATTATGAGATCGATGGTCTTGAGGCCCGTGCGTCTCGGGTACTTCCCACCGTTCTCGTGGCCACCCGTTCGTACCAGTGGCGAGGTGTTCAGATTGACGTACGCGACACCATTCGCCACGTTGTTCAGAGAATTTCATCCATCAAGCATGTACTTCTTATTGATTACCTGGGTAAAGGAGAGGATTCCGGCGAGTCGGCGCTTGCTGGAGTCCCGTGCTCTTACTATCATGAGGTAATTTCGGGCAAAAACGTCGCCTTTTCGTATCCCCGTTTTTCGTTCTCGCATCCGCTTTACATCATGTTCTCATCTGGTACGACCGGAAAACCGAAAGGAATCGTGCATGGAGCCGGCGGAACGCTCTTGGAGCATCGAAAGGAGCATGCTCTTCACGCCGACGTGAGGCCAGGAGATAGACTCTTCTATCAAACCTCGACGAGCTGGATGATGTGGAACTGGCTTCTATCGGGGCTCGCGTCGCAGGCGACTCTCGTGATGTACGATGGCGATCCGATGCTTGAAGGTGGTTTTATCCTGTGGCGCATGGCCGAGCAGGAGCAAGTGACACATTTTGGAACGAGCGCGGCATTTTTAGGCGCAAGCGAAAAACAAGGAGTGATGCCCAAAGAGCGCTACGCACTTTCAGCTCTGCGCGCGATCCTCTCGACCGGGTCGACGCTCTACCCCTCTCAGTTTGATTACATTATGAACGCGATCAAGCCGCTCTGGATTCAGAGCATCTCTGGCGGTACCGACATCATTGGATGCTTCGGCCTTGGCTGTCCTCTCAAACCGGTGCGTCGTGGCGAGGTTCAAGCGAAGAGCTTGGGATATGACGTCTGCGTCTATAACGGGCTGCAGGAGCGAGTAATTGGTGAAGAGGGAGAATTGATATGCGCGAACCCGGCGCCCTCAATGCCCGTATATTTTTTAGACGACCCGCGAGGGGAGAGCTATCGAGCCGCCTACTTTACCGAGTACCGGAATGTCTGGCGCCACGGGGACTTTCTTGAGGAGGTTGTCGGCGGGGGGCTGCTCTTCTTGGGACGCTCTGACGCTACCCTTAAGCCGGCCGGTGTTCGAGTGTCTACCGCAGATATCTACGCGGCTCTCCATCAGGTGTCTGCGGTGCAGCAAGCGCTCGCGGTTGGGTATCTCCCGCATGGAGCGACTTCCGAGAAGATAGTTCTTTTTGTAGTGCTGGCGGATGGAGTGGACCTAAATGACGCGTTGTCGGGAAATATTAAAGAGACGCTAAGGCGCTCTAATGTTTTTTTTGTTCCGGCTCTCATACTTCAAGCGCCAGGTGTACCAAAGACAACAAACAATAAGATGTCTGAGTTATCCGTTAAAAGGATACTTAAGGGAGAGGATCCGGGGAACCGAACAGCCTTGGCTAATCCAGAGGTTTTGGACTTCTTTTCGACTGAAGGGGTCGCCCAGGTTAAGGCAGTTTTGGGATAAGGCCGTTAGCCCTCTACAAATAACTCCGGCGTCAGTTCAGGTGTGATGCTCGTGCTACCCTTACTTAACCACTCATTGCGTTGTTTATCACTGAGCGCTCTGTTGAGCTTGGTAAGAATAGCTCCTCGAGTTTCCACAGAGAGCACAAGCTCTTGACCGGCCCAGGAGGGGGTCTTGTTCAGGATTTCCCCGGTCTCCATGTAGTTCTCGATCAGCGCCTCCGCGAAACTGAATGGGGCGCCGAAGAGTTCATTAGGAGTGTGACTCTTGTTTTTCTCTGCCGCGGCCACGAATTCAAGCGCCATGGCATGATGAAAGCCCATATGCTCTAGGATAATCGCGGCGATCTGCACGTTGTTTGTTTGCCACGTCTTCTCCTCGAAAGCGAGGTCGAAAGGAAGATCTTTTGTTTTTAGATGAAGACGGTATTCCTTAAATCCCCGACGATTTTCCCGAAGGAATGGAGCGAATGCGAGATATCGAAGCCCTCTACTGAGGAGTCCAAAACCCAAACCTACTCCTTTCACCTCTTGGCCGATGATCCCACCGATCGTGAGCGCTTCGTAGAGGGGGTTCTCAACGTACGACCAATCGTCTTTGTCAGTCTTGCGACCGAGATTTCGAGAGAGGTAGCAGTACGCGAGTATCACCGCGTGTTCGAATGGAGAGTAGGCTTCAAAGAAGACGTGCTCATCGATCAGTTTTCCTTCGGCTATCGCGTGAGGACGAAACTGTTTCGTCATGTAATAGTACGTGGCCTTGATAGTGCTGTTCTTGAGGAGTCGGATGATGTGGTTCTCAGCAGCCAGTGGGAGCTTGTTTGAGCCAAGCTCGTAATGATGAACGAGGAGACGGATAGCCTCTGAGAAATTAGCGGCTACAGCACCGAAGGGCCGCAGGAGCTCTTGCGCGGCCTGCCATCCGAGACGTGCCTCATTGTCCATCGTGTTAATAGAGTTCGGCATGATTCCCTCCCCGAAAAAACCGCATCAGTAGTGCCGAGATGCTTACAAGAAGGATCGTCGTAACTTCTCGGTTGCTTTAGTATAGGGGGCCTTTTTCCGGGCGCCATAGGACTTTTCGGGCAACCCTGATTACTTGTGATGTCTGTGGGTTACGCTAGGCCTGCTCGAACTAGCAGCGGCTTTATCTCTGGATCCCGGCCTCTAAAGTTTCTGAAGAGTTGTCCCGGGTCTTCTGTATCGCCCCTGCTAAGCACTTCGTTTCTGAAGGAGAGGCCCGTCGATCGATTCATAATCCCTTCTTGTTGGAATCGTGAGAACGCGTCCGCGTCGAGCACCTCCGCCCAGTGATACGAGTAGTATGCTGCTGCGTATCCGACGGGTGAGCTAAAGAGGTGCGTAAACCCAGCGATCATTCCGTAGTCGGTTGGAAGAGGAAGAGGGGAGAATCGATTAAGGAGAGAGCGACAGTAGTCGAGAATCTCTCCATTTTTTTCTCTGGAGTAGTTTCGGTGAAGGGCAAGGTCAACTGACGCGAACCCTACCTGCCGCATCATCTGCGACGCGCTTCTAAAGTTCCTGGCGTTCATCATTTTCTGGAAGAGATCCTCTGGGATCCGCGCGCCCGTTTCATGGTGAGCCGCCATCAGATCGATAGCCTCGCGCTCCCAGCACCAGTTCTCCAGGATCTGTGATGGGAGTTCGATGAAGTCCCAGGCGACGCCGCTCATGGAGAGGCTGCGGATCTCGGTTCTCGAGCAGAGTTGATGCATGAGGTGCCCAAACTCATGGAAGAGGGTTGTGACCTCATCATGGGTCAGGAGAGAGGGGCTTTTGCTTGTCGGAGGTGTGAAGTTACCGGCGATCAATCCAATATGGGGCAGTGGATCGTTATAGGTCACGTGCGAAACAAGACTGTCCATCCATGCGCCCCCGCGTTTGTTCTCTCGTGGGAAGAGGTCGACGTAGAAGTGACCGAGTATCTCTCCACTCTTTGAATCATAAGCGGAAAAAGTGGTCACTTCTTTGTCCCAGATTTGAAGTTCGTGGTTTTCTTTCACCGTGAGGTTGAAAGTTTTCTCTACGATTGTGAAGAGACCCTTGAGCACAGTTGGAAGAGCGAAGTAGGGACGAAGTTCCTCTTCGTCGAAGTCGTATCGAGCGAGTCGCAATTTCTCGGCGTAATATCCGACATCCCATGGCTTCATATCTGAAGGGTCGAGTTTAAGCTCATCTCGTACGAACGCTTTGAGGTCTTCTTGGTCCTTCTTCACGTATTCGACAACGTGGCCTTCGAGGGTGCGGCAGAACTTCTCGGCGGTCTCTCCGTTTTTTGCCATGCGATCCGCCAGGATCAGATCCGAGAAATCTTTATATCCCAGTAACGTGGCTCTCGCTGAGCGAAGCTCCAATATTCGATAGAGAAGACCTACGTTTGATAGCTCTTCGGTAGTGCATCGAGTGTTGTAGGCGCGATAAAACTTCTCTCGAACTTCGCGCGAGTCCGCATAGGTCATGATCGCGACATAACTCGGGCCTTGAAGGGTAAAGCGCCAACCCTCAACCCCCTTGGCAGCAGCGGATGTCTTACCCATCTCCAATGCGCTTTGAGGAAGCCCGGCGATATCTTTCTCCGAGGTTGTCACAAATTCAAATGTATTCGTCGCGTCTAGCACGTTCTGCTCGAACTTAGTGGTTATCTCGGTAAGTTCGGTGTCGATTGCCGTGAGCTTTTTCTTGTCTTCTAGATGAAGGTCCGCTCCTTCGCGCTTGAAGTCCTCAATCGTTGTGGCCAGGAAGCGCTTCTTCTCACCCGTGAGGGACGCGGCTTCAGGTGTCGCGGCGTACTCTTTAATTACTCTCCATAAATCGGGGTCTAGGGTTATAGACGATTGAAATTCGCTCACCTTTGGAAGGATAGCGTTGTACTCCGCTCTCCACTCTGGGGTTGTGGCGACGGACTCTAGATGAGAGATGATGCTCATCGCGAAGTTCAGGTTGAGTCCAAGGTTGTCGAACGCTCTCAAAGTGTTCTCGAATGTGCGTGGATTGGAAGCTGATTTTATTGAAGCTATCTCCTCCGCGGCGAGCCTCAACGCTTGGTCGACTGAGGGGGAGATCTGCTCAGGGGTGAGCGCCTGAAAGGGGATCGAGTCGGTGCGTTGAAGGAGGGGTAGTTTTGTCATGGTCGAAGTTGCTCGTGCGATTATGCATTAATAGTAAAAGTCTACTTAGTCATGGTGGGTCCGTCAAAAACAAACGAATGAGATTCCCGAAATCAGGGGCGTGCTAGAGCGCTTGATCATATGCCTGCGCGAGAAACTTCAAATTAACACGAGGACGCGAGAGCCCGTCTCTGATTATAAAGAGTTTGCGGACCACTTAGTCACCTTTAGGCCACAAAGCAGTAGGGGCTATGTACTGAGTTGAATCACCAGCCCCGACAGGAGTATGGTTACGGGATGAAGAAATTCGATTTCCTGGTTATTGGTGGTGGAATCGCCGGCCTAAGCTATGCCCTGAAGGTGGCCGAGTTCGGCTCGGTCGCGGTTTTGTTTAAAAAAGACCCCAACTCGTCATCGACCCTATGGGCGCAGGGGGGGATCGCGGCAGTCAACGAGCCCGATGATACCTTTGAGCTTCATGTTGAGGATACCCTGGTGTGCGGTGGGGGGCTCTGCAAACGCGACATTGTAGAGCTCGTTGTGCGTGAGGGGCCGGAGCGGGTACAAGAGCTTGTTGACCTCGGAGCAAAATTCGACCGGGAGGGAGACGGTCATTTTCATCTCCACCGAGAAGGTGGGCACTCTCGGCGTCGGATCTTTCACGCAGGGGACGCGACTGGCTATGAAATCCAAAAGACTCTTCTGGCGGCCGTGCGGAAGCATCCATCGATCACATGCCTTACGAACTCCAACGCTATTGATCTGCTCACCACTCACAGGTTTCAAAGGGATCTCGATAAGCCGAACAAAGTATTCGGCGCTTACGTGCTTCAAGGAGATGGTGTCATTCAACCCTTTCTGGCTGACAAAGTTCTCGTAGCCACAGGTGGAGCTGGAAAGATCTATCTTTATACTTCTAATCCCGATGTGGCGTCAGGAGATGGTATAGCGATGTGCTATAGAGCGGGGGCTCGTGTCGCGAACATGGAGTTCTTCCAGTTTCATCCCACTTGCCTCTACCATCCGCAAGCGAAGAGCTTCCTCATTACAGAAGCGATGCGAGGTGAAGGCGCAAAACTTATACGCATGAATGGCGAATCATTCATGCATAAGTATCACCCTCAAGGTGAGCTTGCGCCGCGCGATGTTGTTGCCAGAGCTATCGACTACGAGATGAAGTTGCACGGGGATGATTACGTCATGCTCGACATTTCGCACCGACCGGAGAGCTTTATTAAGGAGCACTTTCCGACGATCTATCAGAAGTGTCTCTCGTTCGGATTCGATATCACGAAGGCGCCGGTGCCGGTTGTTCCAGCCGCTCACTATCTTTGTGGGGGAGTGATGAGTGATGAATTCGGTCGCACCGATATTCAGGATCTTTACGTAGCCGGTGAGTGCGCGTGCACAGGATTACATGGAGCGAATCGACTCGCGTCTAATTCACTCCTTGAGGGGGTGGTATTCGGACATCGAGCGGCCATGCACTCGATAGAGAATAGAGGAAAGAGATCGGCATCGATAGAGCCTCCTCCCTGGGATCCAGGAAGCGCGGTAGACAGTGATGAACAGGTCGTCATAACCCAGAACTGGGATGAGATTCGACGCACCATGTGGAACTACGTTGGGATCGTTCGAACGACGAAACGATTGGAGCGAGCCCTACATCGCATAGAACTTATGCGTCGAGAGATTCAAGAATACTACCGCCAGTGTACGGTGACTTCAGACCTCCTTGAGCTGCGAAACTTGAGCCTCGTCGCTGAACTCGTCGTGCGCTCAGCGCTAGCTCGAAAGGAGAGCAGGGGACTTCACTACACCCTCGACTATCCGGATACCCAGTCTGTAGGTGTTGATACGGTATTGTCGCGATCCGCGTGAATCTCACAATTATCGCGGGAACGATTGGAGGGCCGGCGGCTAGCCGAGGCGGAGCCTCGCCGGCCGCCGGTACAAATGCATCGATGTGTCTGATGTTGCGAGTTGCAACAAGCCGGCGAGGCCGCCGGCCCTCCAGGTACGATCGTCGCGGGTTCTTACGAATCGCATCATTATCGCGGGAACGATTGGACGCCATTAATGTCGCGGGTTCGTGCGAATCGTATAATTATCGGGGGAATAATTGGAGGGCCGGCGGCCCGTCTCGCCGGAGGCTAGCCGAGGCGGAGCCTCGCCGGCAGTAGGTACAAATGTAACGTGGAATTCCATTGGACGGTCGGCAGCCCCACCGATCATAGATACAAATCAAAAAATGATTGAATCACACGTAATCTCAATCTAATCTCCCGTCGATTAAATCTTCTGGAGTCCTTGCGTGGCCAAACTCTATTTCCGTCACGGTACCGTTAGTAGTGCTAAGACGCTCAATCTTCTCGCCGTGGCGCACAACTACCGCACTCAGGGTAAACAGGTGGTTTTGATAAAGCCTGCGCTTGATGACCGTTTCGGTTCGGAGATGATCCGCTCTCGAGCAGGTATTGAGCAGGCTGCTGATATAAAAGTTTTGGCGGATACCCAGATAAATCGAAAGGAATTTCAAGGGGTGAGTTGTATCCTCGTCGATGAGGCGCAGTTCTTGAGCGCTGCCGTTGTCGAGCAGCTGCGGGACCTTGCGGTTGATATGAACATCCCGGTTATCTGCTACGGACTTCGCGCGGATTTCCGAACCAAGCTCTTTGAGGGGGCCGCACGTCTCTTTGAGTTGGCCGATTCCATAGAGGAGATTAAGACTACCTGCGCATTCTGTAATCGTAAGGCAGTAACGAACCTTAAACATCTCAATGGTGTAGCGACGCTCTCGGGTCCAGCTATCGATCTTGGCGCCGAGGAGAAGTATTTCCCAGCTTGTTACGCTTGTTATAAAGAGCAGCACGCCGCGACTTCCCTACATAAGGCAGCGTAGTTATTCAGTCCGAGGGGGCCGTTTCTGCAAGAGTCTGGATTGAATACGGCTCGGGTGCGTGGTACTGTCGGCGCCGAAATCAAGAGTGTGCCCAGGGTTCTGGCCTGTTTAAGCACACAGCAACCGATGAGCGTTCCCAACGAACACACGGTGCTTTCCAGACAAAGGATTGGTCTTAGGACAGGAAACTGCCCCTAGAAAAACCTCCTCGAACTATAAAAATGTGATGTTTGTGATGGCGTTGTATGCGTGATTATTCGCGTGTCGTTCGCACCGGTGAGGATATTGATCTCGCCGCTGTGACGTTTCAGATTGAAGACCCTTCAGCCCGATTTGTTGGCAGTGAAGTTCTTAAATGCTCCTCGTTACAAGAGATGGAGGCATTCATCGCGGCTCGAGACTCACTCCCCTCCCGTTTGCACGGATTCGTTGTGCCATACTCCTTGGAGGATTATCTCAGCAAGCGCGCTCATTTATTTCTCACCGCGGACGAGCGGGGAGGTTTCGCGGTAATCAACGGAGAGCTGGCATCGCTTTTCAGCTTGCCGGGCGCGCGTTACGGGGATGTGCTCGTAGCAGCGTCTGTTCAAAGTGGAGCGGAGAGATTGAGTTGCTATGATAACCACGGAAAGTTATTCACATTGTATTCTCGTCATGGATTTCGTGAGACCCTTCGGGTGTCATGGAATGATGAGTTCGCCCCGCATGACTGGGACTACGACGCTTGGGGAAGGCCTGATTATGTGGAGATGAGGCAATGAAGCTCTCAGTGATCAATCCAGACCCGACCATCGCTGTGGTAGCTAACATACCGCACAGCTCAAGTTTTATACCGACGCACATTCGGAATCAGTTCGTCATTTCGGATGAAGATCTTCAAGAAGAGAATCGTCAGCTGGTTGATTGGTTCACTGATGATTTGTATTCGCCTATCGTTCGGAGTGGCGGATGCGCGCTTCAGCATAATGTCAGTCGTTTTGTGTTAGATCCTGAACGATTTGAAGATGATGCTCTTGAGTGTATGGCTGCTCGCGGTATGGGAGCTATCTATACCCACGGGTGCTCGCGCCAACGGATCCGACGTGACCTCACCTCCCAAGAGAGAGAGCTTCTTCTTAATGAGTTTTACAGACCCTATCACGCCGAGATGTTGTCTCTGGTTTCAAAGTCAATTGAAAAATTCGGCCACTGCGTCCTTATCGATTGTCACTCGTATCCCGATAAACCACTTCCCTATGAGATCGATGGAGAGTCCGAGCGTCCTGATTTCGTTCTTGGAACGGATCCTCATCACACTCCGAAATGGATCGCTGATACGATAGGTTCATTGGCTCAAGAGGCTGGATACTCGTTTGGATTGAATAGGCCATTTGCTGGAACGATAGTGCCTCTTCCTCTCTACAAAGACCCTCGTGTTACCTCTTTTATGGTCGAGATAAATCGAAAGACCTACATGAACGAAGAGGCTACAACTCGCGCAGCCGGATTCTCAAAGATGCAGACCTTAATTGGCGTGATAGTAGGCGCTTTACAACAAAGAGGCTCAAGTCCTGCTACATCTGTACTGAGAGGTACTTGAGAACGAGATACTCATCGATACCGTATTTGCTCCCCTCGCGTCCGAACCCTGATTGCTTAATTCCACCGAACGGCGCTTGAACTGATGAGATCGCGGTATCGTTGATACCAACCATTCCGAATTCAAGGCGCTCACTCATCACCATCGCGCGCGAAAGATCCTTTGAGTAGATGTACGCTGCGAGTCCATATTGCGTATCGTTGGCGAGGGTAATCGCCTCCTCGTCATTGGAAAACGTGGCTAGTGCGCACACTGGTCCAAAGATCTCCTCGTGCCATATCTGCATCTCGGGTTTCACGTTTGCGACGATAGTCGGGGTGAAGAATGTTGAGCCGTTTGGGATAGCGCAGGCCGATGGTATAATTGAGGCGCCCATCTGTTTCGCCATCTCCACGAGGCGAGAAACTTTAGCGTGCGCCTCTTGAGAGATGAGCGGTCCGACATCTGAATCAGGATTCAAACCATTTCCGACCACGAGCTTGTCGATGCGTGCGCTCAACATTGTGGTGAAATCTTCGACCACTTTTTTGTGAACAAGGAATCGATTAACGCAGACACACGTTTGTCCTGCGTTGCGGAACTTTCCGTAGATCGCGCCTTCAATCGCTTTTTCAAGATCGGCGTCCTCGTTCACGATGAATGGGGCATTTCCCCCAAGTTCCAGCGTTAATTTCTTTACGGTCTCCGCCGATTTTCTGATTAAAATTTTCCCGACCTCAGTTGACCCAGTGAATGTCACCTTCTTTACGAGCGGAGAGCTCATAAAAATCTCTCCAATCATCTCTGCGTCACCTGTGACGACGTTGAAAACTCCGGCTGGAAGCCCCGCTTCAAGCGCGAGCCCGCCGAGAGCAAGAGCGGTGAGGGGAGTCTCAGGAGCCGGCTTCGCGATAAAGGAGCATCCTGCGGCGAGAGCCGCCGCTGCTTTTCGCGCGAGCATCGCGAGGGGAAAGTTCCATGGTGTTATCGCCGCCACGAGTCCGATCGGTTGTTTGAGAACTAAAATTCGCTTTGTTGGGGAATCGGCTGGAATTATATCGCCATTAATCCTGACAGCTTCCTCAGAGAACCAACGGAAATAATGAGCCGCGTACATAACTTCGCCGCGAGCCTCCGAGAGTGGTTTTCCCTGTTCACTTGTTATCGTAGAGGCAAATTCCTCAAGGCGCTCTGTCAGAAGATTTGCGATCGATATGAGGATGTCTGAACGTGTGCGCGCTGGCATGTTCTTCCACGTTTCAAACGCCTTAGCTGAGTTATCCACAGCCATGATCACGTCCGATGAAGTGAGGGCGGGGACGCTACTCAGAGGCGCCTTGGTTGCTGGATTGGCGATCTCAAAAGTCTTTTCGTCCGAAGAACGAACCCACGAGCCATTTACCATGCAGAGGGAGTGGAAGTTTTTCATAGTGTGCCTTCTCGAAGCAGATACGAACAGATTTTCGCCCAAACGTCGTTACTTTGTGTTGGGATATTTCCTTATTCCCCGTTTCGATATAAATCTTACCTCGAAGAATTTCCTGAGGTTACGGAAAGATACGGCTGGTGCGACGTTTGTTAAAGGTTCTAAGCCTTTAGGCGTAGAAACAACCCGTAGAAGTAGTACCTCAAAGTCCTCGGAGATGGCTTCACCTTTTTTGTATTGCGGGTGCGCATTCGTAAAAGTTGGTTAAAGTGAGTCGCTTTAACACGTTTTTAGAAGAGCACCTTGTATCTGCACATCCATGATAAACAAAATCAGATTCGCATTCCTGGGGGCACTGGTAGTAACAGCCGCAGCCCTCATCTTCGGGGCGCAGGGTGGAAGTTTCAGTACCCAAGCCGTGGCTCAAAGCACAGATTCTTCAGAGTATCCACAGGTCGGAATTCGCACCGGTGTGTACAATGACGGGAAGGCTGCTTTGTGGGACCTTAACATTTGGGACCACTTCAACTACTTCGGTCCAGAGCAGAGGCAGCGAGGATACAAGCCAGAGCAGCCGATCAACTTTAGCCATGTAATCCACGTTCAGCAGAACAAGATGGAGTGTCAGTATTGTCACTGGTCCGTAGCTAAGGCTTCGTACGCGGCGATACCGGAGGTCGAAACCTGCATGGGTTGCCACAGTGCTCTTGTTGCCGGAAAGAGTGAGCAGGGGAAGAAGGATATCGAGAAGCTCAAAGAGTACTACAAGAACGGCGAGCCAATTCCTTGGGTCAAGGTTCACGTAATGCCGGACTACCTTAAGTTCAATCACAAGCGCCACGTGAAGGCTGGGGTCTCGTGTCAGGAGTGTCACGGACAGATTCCAGAGATGGCTAAGGTGGAGCGAGTTACTACGATGAAGATGGGTTGGTGTATCGATTGCCACCGTCAGCGTGGAGCGAGCATCGATTGTTTAGTCTGCCACGGTCACAAATAAAGTCCGCGCAACAGGTCACACGTTTTATTGAGGTCGAAAATGAAAGGCGAATTGGTTCAGCTTAATGAGAACCGCACCCAGGTTGGGGCTGAGAGCGGAGAGGGGTTGTTTCAGATCTCTCGTCGTCGATTCTTGCAAGTTCTCGGTGCGACGTCTGCTGTAGGAGCTGCTGCGTGCGCAAATCCTGCGAAGCAGGAGATTCTTCCATATGTAAAGCCGGATCCTGAGCAGATTCCCGGAGTCGCAGTTTGGTACAGCTCAACCTGTACTGAGTGTACGGCAGGCTGTGGAGTTCGAGTCCGTACTCGAGAGGGTCGAGCGGTAAAAGTTGAAGGAAACCCGAACAGTCCAGTTAACAAGGGAAGCCTTTGTGCCCTTGGACAGTCATCTCTTCAATCACTCTACGACTCAGACCGTATTCGTCAGCCGCTTAAGCGTAAACGCAACACTCCAAAGGGCCCAGAGTTCGAGGTAACGACCTGGGACGAGGTGTACGGAAAGATCCAAGAAGCGCTCGCCATGGCAACGAACAAGAAGGTGCTCATCACAGGTGAGCTCCAAGCAGCTCCCGCGGACCTGCTTCAGCCGTGGACTACGCAGCTCGGTTTCTCGCATGTCGTGTGGGACCCGATGCAGCCGGTTGGTATCGCCAAGGCATCTGAGCTCGTTTTCGGAACCTATGGAGTTCCAACCTACGCTATCGACAAGGCTGAGGTTGTTGTTAACTTTGGCGCTGATTTCCTTGAGACGTTTGTTAACCCAGTAGGCTATGCTCGTCAGTGGGCTGATTCACGTCGCTCGGAGAAGCCTCTCCGGTTCGTACATATTGAACCTCGTCTTTCGCTGACGGGCGCGAACGCAGACATGTGGCTCAAGTCTAATCCTGGTTCTGAGGTGCGTGTTGCGCTGTTCTTGATTGAACAGCTCCTTCAGCGTGGTAAGGGACAGGGGCTTTCATCTGACGTTCTTTCGAACTTGAAGCAGCTCACGAAGGGAGTATCTGCCGAGGCGGTCTCAGAAGAAACTGGCATCTCTAAGGACAGGCTCCTCCTTGTTGCAGAGTACTTGGCGGATGCTGACGTATCTCTCGTTCTTGCGGGCGGACCCGCTGCGAACACATCCAACCCTCTTCCACTTCAGGTGGCGGTGAACTTCCTCAACCTCATGCTCGGTAATGTCGGAAAGACCGTTATTCTAGCATCGATGGCCAAGCCACAGTCGTCAGCGAAGAACCTTGCTTCGGCGATAGACGATATGGCAGCTGAGAAAGTTGACGTACTTATCACGTACGGTACGAATCCAGCGTTCTCATTCCCTGATAGTTTCGGATATGAGTTTGCGGTTAATAAGGTTGGCCTTAAGGGTGGAACTACGTCCAAGAAGGCTGGTCTCGTCGTCGCGCTTTCGAGTCATCTTGATGAGACAACGCAGAAGGCTGATTACATACTTCCGCTTCATACAACGCTTGAGGATTGGGGATATGTTCGTCCTACGGGTGGTTCAATCAGCTTGATCCAACCTTCGATGCGCCCCATCTTCGAAACTCAGAGCGTAGGAGATGTTTTCCTTACGATAGCTGCAAATGCTGAGAAGAATGTCGCTCCTTCGGGTGTGACGACCTTTGATGCGTTCGTGAAGAACAACTATCTCGCCGCCACCTCTAGTCAGGCTGGTGCTGATACCCAGAAGTTCTGGATGTCGAGCCTTGAAAAGGGTGGATATTTCCCAGAGGGTGGAGACACCGCGGCAAGCCGCGCGTCAGTAAACCCAGGGGCGTTCGCGCTCTCATTTGGAATTGCTCCGGCTCACCTAAAGGATGGAGAGCTTGCGCTTTACCCATATCCTTCAGTGAAGACCTTTGATGGTCGTGCGGCAAACCGTCCTTGGATGCAAGAGCTCGCGGATCCGATTACTCAAGCGGTATGGGGTGCCTGGGCAGAGCTACATCCGGACACCGCCAAGAAGATCGGCGTGAAGCAGGGCGACGCAGTCATTCTTCGAACGGACGATGGAGAGGTTCACGTTCCAGCGTATGTGACCGAGCACGTTCATCCTGGAATAGTGGCGCTCCCACTCGGGCAGGGACACTCCGCATACGGTCGATATGCCGCGAGCGCAGGAACTGGAAGCGCATTTTCGCTTCTTCCAAAGGTACTCGCTTCTGGCGTAGAGGCACTCGCGCTTACAGGCGTCGCGGTGGAGGTTGTTCGTGGTCTCGGTAGTGGAGACCTTGTTACTGTCCAAGATTTCAGCTCTCAAGAGGGCCGCGATCTTGCTCAGACGACCTTCATTACTGGCGCCGCGGCTGCCCATGCCCATGGCGCAGGCTCTCACGGCAACAACCACGGTGGTTCCCACGGTGACGCTTACGGCGGCGGACATGAAGGCCACCATGAACCGAAGCAGATGTACGAGCAGCGAGAGCATCCCCTCTATGAGTGGGGAATGACCGTTGACCTTGCGGCATGCACGGGATGTTCCGCTTGCGTGGTCGCTTGTTCTGCTGAGAACAATATTCCGGTTGTTGGCAAGAAAATCGTCGCTCAGGGCCGAGAGATGGCTTGGATTCGTATCGAGCGATACTACGACTCAGTAAAGACTGAGGATGGTGGTGAAGAGCTCAAGGTAAGCTTCCTTCCAATGATGTGCCAACACTGCCAGAACGCTCCATGTGAGCCTGTATGCCCAGTGTACGCGACGTATCACAACGAAGAGGGTATGAACGCGATGGTCTACAACCGTTGCGTAGGTACTCGTTACTGCTCCAACAACTGTTCTTACAAGGTTCGACGCTTCAACTGGTTCCAGTACGAGTGGCCGGAGCTTCTCGATTGGCAGGTTAACCCGGACGTTACAAAGCGGACGGTCGGTGTCATGGAGAAGTGTACGTTCTGCGTTCAGCGTATCGCTGAGGTTAAGGATGTCGCTAAGGACCTTGGTCGATTGGTTGAAGACGGAGAGATCAAGCCAGCATGTGTACAGACCTGTCCAACGCAGGCTCTCACGTTTGGTAACTTGAAGGATCCAAAGAGCAAGGTTAGCAAGAATGCTGCGAGCGAGCGTGCATACAAGGTGCTCGATCACCACTTGAACACGCAGCCAGCGGTTAGCTACCTCTCCGATATTCGTTACAAGGCTTAAGTATTTGAGAACTTCTTGGTATGGAAAAACATAACGAAATTAGCCGAGAGCAAGACCCACCAGTCACCTATGCTGAGGTGAACGACACCGTGTTGCGCATGATGGAGCCTCCAGGAACTGGTTGGTTCTTATTGCTCTTCACCTGTATCTTTTTCCTCGCAATAGGAGCGAGCTGCTGGTTCTATCAGATGTGGAGTGGATTCGGAGAGTCCGGAAAGAGCCATCCGATCGGATGGGGTACCTACATTACGAACTTCGTATTCTGGGTAGGTATCGCGCACTCTGGGACTTTGATCTCCGCGGTTCTTTATCTTTTCCGCGCGCACTTCCGTCAGCCGATTTACCGACTGGCTGAGGCGATGACGGTATTCGCGGTTATGACGGCGGGACTTTTCCCTATCATCCATCTTGGTCGTCCATGGTATGCTTTGTGGCTCATGCCGTATCCAAACGAGCGTGCTTTGTGGCCAAATTTCCGCTCGCCGCTTCTTTGGGACGTGTTTGCTGTATCGACGTATTTCACGATCTCGGCGACGTTCTTCTTTGTTGGTCTCATTCCGGACATCGCCTCAGCGCGTGATCGGGCTACGACGAAGTTCCGCAAGCTCCTCTACGGTGTGACATCGCTCGGTTGGCGCGGAAGCCACATTCAGTGGAAGCACTACACAGCGGCGTACCTTATCTTCGCTGCTTTTGCGACTCCACTCGTAGTCTCCGTGCACTCAGTGGTATCTTGGGACTTCGCGATGAGTATCGTTCCCGGATGGCACGCGACGATCTTCCCGCCGTATTTCGTAGCAGGAGCGATCTTCTCCGGTGTCGCGATGGTAATAACGCTCATCATTCCGTTGCGAGCGGCCTTCGGCTTGCACCGGCTTATCACGCCGTTTCACTTCGACGCGATGAGCAAGTTGATCCTCGTAACTTCGGGTATCGTGAGCTACTCATACATTACTGAGTTTTACACCGCGTGGTTTAGCAACAATCCGTTTGAGCGTTTCCAGTTTTGGTTCCGTCCGTTCGGTGAGTTCTGGGTAGCATTCTGGGGAATGACGTTCTGTAACTGTATTTTCCCGCAGCTTCTCTGGGTGAAGTCGTTACGCACGAACATCCCATTCCTT